>NZ_JBWKOO010000017.1:0-105028 GCF_059416125.1 Stenotrophomonas sp. GW821-FHT09E08 | reverse complement strand
TGCGGGGGACGCCGTAAACCCATCCATGGGGGCTTGGCCGCGGCATCCATGCCGCGGACACCCCCGCAACCGGACCCGCCCCGCCTCTGACAGATTCCGTGTGCTGTTGGTGGGTGTCGACCTTGGTCGACACGGTAGATCCACGCCATGCGTGGATGAATCTCTGTCAGGCATCGAAAAAACGGATGGAGTCGGATCCCTTTTCAACGGAAAAGGGCTCTGACCCGAGCAACACTGAATACGGGACACTGTGCCCCTCTCCTGCTGCTATCGCCAATTCACCTTGACCTGTTAACGTGCAGTAATGACCTGTGGCATTCTCCTCGTAACACATCCCGGGGTCGGGACCGCCCTGCTTGACGTGGCGACCCGGCTCCTGCGGCAGTTGCCGCTGAAAACAGAAGCTTTCGAAGTACCGTTCGACGCAGACCTGGACGCCCTGCTTCCGCTCGCCTCGGCCGCCCTGCGGCGGGTCGATGGGGGAAATGGCGTGCTGATCCTGACCGACCTGTACGGTGCCAGCCCCGCCAACCTTGCCGGGCAGCTGGCCCGGCTGGGGACCCCGGTTCGCCGGGTGTCGGCGCTGAGCCTGCCGATGTTGCTGCGGGTGATGAATTATCCGGAACAGGGACTGGATCAACTGCCCGCCACAGCCGCGGCGGGTACCCGTAATGGAGCGATAGTCGACGATGCTTGAACGAGAACTCACCGTCAGCAACCGCCTGGGCCTGCATGCCCGGGCCACCGCCAAGCTGGTGCAGACCCTGGCGCCGTTCCGCTGCAACGTGACCATGGCCGCCAAGGGCCGTGAGATCAACGCCAAGAGCATCATGGGCGTGATGCTGCTGGCCGCCGGCCAGGGCACCCCAGTCACCGTGCGGATCAACGGCGAGGACGAAGCCGCCGCGATGGAGGCGGTGGTAGGCCTGTTCGAGCGCCGCTTCGACGAGGACAACTGAGCGTGCCACGCGCACGCGCCGGTCAGGTCAGTTCCGGCCAACGGCCGGTACAGCTGCTGGCCGGCCATGGTGCGGCCCGTGGCACCGCGATGGGCCGCGCCCGGGTGCGCCTGCCGCATGCACTGGAGGTTGCCGAGCAACGGGTCGCCGTCCACCAGGTCGAGGCCGAACTGGCCCGCCTGCACCGTGCCGTGGATGCCGCACGCACGGAAATGCACGAGCTGCGACAGCGCCTGCAGGGTGCACTGAACCAGGAAGTGGGTGAGTTCCTCGACCTGCATGCACTGCTGCTGGACGACCCCGAGCTGCTGTTCGGGCTGGACGAGCTGATCCGCAGCGGCCCCTACAGCGCCGGCTATGCGCTGCGCCTGCAGCGTGACCGCCTGGCCAAGGTCTTCGATGGCATGGACGATGCCTATCTGAAGAGCCGCATGGACGACCTCGACCATGTGATCGGCCGCATCCACGCCTTCCTGCAGCCCGAGCGGCCGCCAGCGATGAAAGGCCTGGCCGGTGAAATCCTGGTCTGCGACAACATCGCGCCCTCCGAGCTTGCCCAGTTGCAGGCGCAGGGCGTGGTCGGCATCGTCACCGCCGCCGGCAGCGCGCTGTCGCACAGTGCGATCCTGGCGCGCAGCCTGCACCTGCCCTTGATCGTCAACGTGCCGCAGCTGCTCAGCCGCATCGCCGATGGCGACGTGCTGATCATCGACGGCGCCGATGGCAGCATCACCGCCAACCCGCAGGCCGACAACCTGCGCGATTACCGTGCACGGCTGAAAGAGCACGCACGCGAGCAGCGCGAACTTGGCCGCCTGCGCAGCAAGCCCAGCCGCACCCGCGACCAGGTCGACATTGCTCTGCTGGCAAATGCCGAATCGCTGGAGGACGTGACCCAGGCGCATGCGCTGGGCGCACACGGGCTGGGCCTGTACCGCACCGAATTCCTGTTCCTGCAGCGCAACGAGCTGCCGGACGAAGAAGAACAGTTCCAGACCTACCGTGATGCCGCACTGGGCATGAGCGGGCGACCGGTGACCATCCGCACCCTCGACCTCGGTGCGGACAAGGCCGATCGCACCGGCCTGACCCTGAGCAACGAGGAAAACCCGGCACTGGGCCTGCGCGGCGTACGCCTGTCGTTGGCGCGGCCGAAGGTGGCCGATACCCAGCTGCGCGCGATCCTGCGCGCCTCGGCCTACGGCAAGCTGCGCGTGCTGGTGCCGATGGTCAGTACCCGCGAGGAACTGCTGGCGGTGCGCCGGCGCATGCTCAAGCTGACCGAACAGCTGCGCGGCGAAGGCCACATGGTGTCCGACCATGTGCCGTTGGGGGCAATGATCGAGGTACCGGCCGCTGCGCTGGCGCTGGAGAGCTTCATCGATCTGGTCGACTTCCTGTCGATCGGCACCAACGACCTGGTGCAGTACCTGCTGGCGGCCGATCGCAACAACGAAGCGTTGGGCGAACTGTACTCGCCGCTGCATCCGGCGGTGCTGCGGCTGCTGCAGATGGTGATCGAGACCGGCGTGCGCCATCGCATCCCGGTGGCGGTGTGTGGCGAGATCGCCGGCGATGCACGGATGACCCCACTGCTGCTGGCGCTGGGCCTGACCGAATTCAGCCTGCACCCCGGCACCCTGCTGGAAGTACGCCGCGCGATCCGCGACGCCGACCTGGGCGCACTGCGCGCACGAGCTCCCAAGCTGCTTGCAGCCCGCGACCGCCGTGCCATCGAGCGCTGGCTGGCGCTGGTGGCGGATACGGCCTGACACCACCCGCTCGCCGGGCATGCACGCCTGGGGTCAGATCCCTTTTCCGTGGGAAAAGGGATCTGACCCCGTCTCGTCGCCGCCGGGGTATCCGGTGAAACATCCCCTTGCGATAATGACGCGCTGAACACCCCTGTTGCCGCATCCTTGCCGGGATCGCGGCTTTTCTTATCCCGCGGGAGCTGCGATGGCTGAGGCTGTACGCCACGACAAGACTGCGCGCCAGTTGCGGATGCTGTCCGATGCACTGGACAGCGGCCGACTGGGCCCGGTGCGCCGCCTGGTCAATACCCTGGCGCCGGCCGAGATCGGCAACCTGCTCGAATCGCTGCCGCCCGGCAAACGCGAGATCGTCTGGGGCCTGGTCGATCCGGAAGATGACGGCGAGGTGCTGGTCCACGTCGGCGACGACGTGCGCGAAAGCCTGCTCGCCGACATGGACCCGGACGAGATCATCGCCGCGGTCGAAGACCTGGACATCGACGATCTGGCCGATCTGGTCGAGGATCTGCCGGACACGGTCATCGACGAAGTCCTCAAGTCGATGGACCGCGAGAACCGCGAGCGCCTGGAGCAGGTGCTGTCCTACCCCGAGGACAGCGCCGGCCGCCTGATGAACCCGGACGTGGTGACCGTGCGCGCCGACGTCAACGTCGACGTGGTGCTGCGCTACCTGCGCCTGCGCGGCGAACTGCCCGACCACACCGATCACCTGTTCGTGGTCAGCCGTCGCCACCAGTACCTGGGCCGGGTTTCACTGGCCTCGCTGGTGACCCATGAGGACACCACGCCGATCAACCGCCTGATCGACGACGAGCAGCCGGCGATCGACGTCGGCGAGAGCGACCAGGAAGTGGCGCGGCAGTTCTCCGACCACGACTGGATCTCCGCGCCGGTGGTGGATGACAACAACATCCTGATCGGCCGCATCACCATCGATGACGTGGTCGACATCATCCGTGGCCAGGCCGAGCACCAGGCGCTGGGCGCCGCCGGCCTGGACGAGGACGAGGATCTGTTCAGCCCGGTCTGGCGCGCGATGCGCCGACGCCTGATGTGGCTGTCGGTGAACCTGTGCACCGCCTTCCTCGCCTCCAGCGTGGTCGGCCATTTCGAAGGCACCATCGACAAGCTGGTGGCGCTGGCGGTACTGATGCCGATCGTTGCCGGCCTCGGCGGCAACGCCGGCACCCAGGTACTGGCGCTGATGGTGCGTGGCCTGGCGTTGGGCCAGGTCGGCAGTTCCAACGCACGCACGCTGTTGTGGAAGGAAGTACGGGTGGCCCTGCTCAACGGCGTGGTGCTCGGCTCGATACTGGGCCTGATCGTACTCGCCTGGTTCCATTCGCCTGGCCTGTCGGCGGTGATCGCCATCGCGCTGACCTGCAACCTGCTGTTCGCCGCGTTGGCCGGCGTGCTGGTGCCACTGACGCTGAAACGCTTCGGCTTCGACCCGGCGCTGGCCAGCGGCATCTTCCTGACCGCCGTGACCGACTCGATGGGCTTCTTCACCTTCCTCGGCCTGGCCACCCTGGTGCTGCTGCACTGACCGTATCAAGGGTCGGATCCCCGCCGCACGGGGCGCTGACCCGATCCCCACTGGAACACCCATGGCAACGACGATCGAAAATTACTTCCAGCCCGGCTGGCGTGACCAGCAGTACACCTGCACGGCCTGCGAATGGAAGGGCAGCTCGCGCGCCATGGTGATGGAGTTGGACGAAGACGCCACCGAGTACGACTGCCCGGTCTGCGAGAACCCGCTGCTGGTGGTGCTGCATCCGGACATGGCGCAGGTGCAGGCGGCCGCCGCCGAAGGCAATGCTGAAGCGAAGGAACAGCTGGACATCATCGCCAGCTTCCCGCGCCCGGAGTGAACGAACACGCGGGCGTCAGCGCCCGTACCTGATCCGGCGCGAGAGCTCCATCACCTCGTTGGCACGTTCGCGCGCCTGCACCATCTCCTCGACGGTCAGCGTCATGGCCAGCGCCTCCTGCACCGAATCGGCTCCGCAGAGCAATCCGGTACCACACAGCTGGTGCAGCAGCGGCGACGATGGGCCGCAGGCGACCCCGACATTGCAGGCGGCCAGCATCCATGCACCCGAGTCTGCCGGGGTGCCTGTGGGATAAGGGGCAAGCGCGTTTGTACGTTCTGCCCCGTACCCCAACGCTCTGGACAGCACCAGATAGGCTTCACCATCGCTACGAGCGAGTGCAGCCTCGATGAGGGTACGTTGGTCATCTACACGCGTTGCGTCGACCGGCGTCAATGCACCATTGAAGAGTTCTTCGATCTGCGCAGGCAGACTGCCCTGGTCAGCCGCGACGCGCCGGAAGCGTGCATATCCCAGCGCAGCTTCACGCCCATCGATCCCATCACAGCGCGTTGCCAGCCAGACAGCGCTGCGTCTCAGCGCAGGCCGCTGGGCGGATGGAACCCCCGTCGGCTCCACCAGTGAGGGATCGAAGAACCAGATGCATTCGCTGTAAACGCGGCTGAGCGCAAAGCTGGCCTCGGCGTCTCCGGCATCGGAACGTTGCGTCAGGTCGGCGATCAACGGCTGCAGCCATCGGGCCGATACGTAGCTGGAAAGCGCTGGGCCCGGCCGATGCCGATCTCTGGCCCCCACATCTGCGGTCTCCAGCGGCAGCGGTGAGGTCGTGGCGGCGCCCCTCTCGAGGTGCTGCAAGGGAAACGGGCTCGTGCGCCATGCCCAGCCAAGCACGAGCAGCAGCGCCAACGCCGCACCGGCCAGCATTCGCCTGCTTCGTCCCATGGGGTGCTGCACTGCTCCCGAGCATCCGTTGCCTGCCCACATTCTGCGGCGCCACTGCGTGGACAGCAATCACCTGGGGTGCGGTGCGACGATACTGCGCTGCAGAAAGCCATCGAACAACGCAGGGGCTAGCATGGGGTCATTTCCAGATCCTGGTCAGCCCCATGCTTGGTTCACATGCACGTTGGTTGCCGTTGCTGATGGTGCTGATGGTAGGCGCGTGTGCCAGCGTGCCGGATCGCGCGCGCGGGCGCTTCGAAGCCCGCGCGGTGAAGGTGGATGGCGAGACCGCCTATTACCAGGTGTTCATTCCGGCCGGCGTGCAGGCCGCCGCTCCCACCAACCTTCCGGTCATCCTGTTCCTGCACGGCTCCGGCGAACGCGGCAGCGATGGTGTCAAACAGACCTACTCGGGACTGGGCCCCTATCTGCGCGAGCACCCCGACTTCCCTGCGCTGGTGGTGTTCCCGCAGGTGCCAGGACACGAGGAATGGAGCAGCCACAACAACCGTGTCGCGCTGGCGGCACTCGATGCAGCGATCGCCGAATTCGGCGCCGACCCGGCACGGCAATACCTGACCGGCATGTCGATGGGCGGCTACGGCAGCTGGAACATCGCCCTGGACGACCCACGCCGTTTTGCTGCGATCGTGCCGGTGTGCGGCGCCGTGCTGGCACCGCGCGCGAAGCGGCCGACCCTGTTCGTCGAGCAGGTCGCGCAGGAGTCCGATCCGTATGCGGTGATCGCCAAGCGCCTTCAGCACACTCCGATCTGGATCTTCCACGGCGCGCTGGACGACGTGGTGCCACCGGACGACGACCGCAGGCTGCACGTCGCATTCCAAAGCGCCAACGCACGCGATGTGCGCTACACCGAATACCCCGAAGGCAACCACAACGCCTGGGACGCCACGTATGCGGATCCCTCGATGTGGGCATGGTTGTTCGCGCAGAAGCGCTGAACCCCAACTCGTGGTAGCTGCCAACCTTGGTTGGAGCCTGGTTTTGGTAGGTACCCACTAAGGTTGGAACCTGCTTTCGGTGGGTGCCAACCTTGGTTGGCACTATCTGTCCGCCCCCATAAACTCCGCCTTGGCACAGGAACCTTCGAGTTCCCACTCACACCACGCATGCGGGTACTCGCCAAGCTGCGTTGCCAGCCCCGCCCTGATCGGATTCGCCATCAAATACATTGCATGCCGGAACAGCGATTCATCAGAGCGGATCGCGTGATCGTGATAGCAGGACTGCCAGAAGCGCCCCACCCTGCCCGGTACCCTGTTTGCGTGCACGGCCGTACGCGACTTGAAGCGCCTCATGACAACGTCGGGCGATGCCGCGCGCAGCTGCATCAACCAGTGGACGTGATCCGGCATGACAACGTAGGCGATCGAATGGGTCAGACCTTCCAGATCCAGACGCTGGAACTCCTGCATGGCGGTAACCGCAACGGCGTCATTGGCGAACAGAGCCGCCCGGCCATCCACGTTCGTGGTGAGGATGTAGCTCTGGCCGATACGGGAATGACGGCCTAGCAGGAGGCAGGTGCTGTTCATGCAGAAGAGCATGGGCGGGCGCATGTTCCTTGAACATCGGGAAATCACCTTCGCCCGGGTAGGCCAATGCCAACCAAGGTTGGCACCCACCACACCAGCAGTACCGACCAAGGTTGGCACCCACCACACCAGCAGTACCAACCAAGGTTGACACCTACCAGAGCGGGGGTCAGCCCAGCAGGGTTTCCAGCACGGCCATGCGCACGGCGACGCCGTTGGCGACCTGGCGCAGCACCCACGACTGCGGGCCGTCGGCCACTTCGTCGGTCACTTCCACGCCGCGGTTGATCGGGCCCGGGTGCAGCACCGCTGCGTCCTTACCGGCGCGGGCCAGGCGTTCGTTGGTCAGGCCGTACTGCGCGTGGTATTGCTCCAGCGACGGCACCAAGCCTTCTTCCATGCGCTCGCGCTGCAGGCGCAGCATCATCAGCGCGTCGACGCCTTCCAGCATCGCGTCGAAATCATCACCGACCACGCAGCCCTTCAGGGTCTCGTCATCCGGCAGCAGCGACTGCGGGCCGCACACGCGGATCTCGCCCACGCCCAGCGTACGCAGCGCATGCAGGTCGGTGCGGGCCACGCGCGAATGCTTCACGTCGCCGACGATCACCACCTTCATCTTCGAGAAATCCGGGCCCTTGGCCTGGCGCAGGGTCAGCATGTCGAGCAGGCCCTGGGTCGGGTGCGCGCTGCGCCCGTCACCGGCGTTGATCAGTGCAGTGCCCTCGCCCGCCGCTTCGGCCAGTGCGGCCACGGCGCCGTCATCCGGGTGGCGCACCACGAAGCCGCGCACGCCCATCGCTTCCAGGTTGCGCAGCGTGTCGCAGGCGGTTTCGCCCTTGCGCGTGGACGAGGTCGAGGCATCGAAGTTGAGCACATCGGCGCCCAGTCGCTGCGCCGCCAGCTGGAACGAGCTGCGGGTGCGCGTGGACGGTTCGAAGAACAGCGTGCACACCGCTGAGCCGGCCAGCACCTGGCGCTTGTTGCCGACACGACCGACCGCGGCATCGCGGATCTGCCCTGCGCGGTCAAGCAGCTGCAGCAGGGTCTCGCGCGGCAGGCCCTCCAGGGTCAACAGGTGGCGCAGGCGTCCGGAGGCATCGAGTTGCTGGGCGGTCATGGCGGTGTCGGGCAGTCAGGGAATGGGGGTGGCGTCGTCGGGGGACGACAGCCAACGGTCGATGATCACCGCCGCGGCCACGGCATCGAGGGCGGCCGCATCACGGCGGCGCTTGCGCCCTTCGGCGCGCTCGACAGCGAAGCGGCGTGCGGCCTCGACCGAGCTGGAACGCTCGTCGATCATCACCACCGGCAGCTTGAAACGTTCCCGCAGCTGGCGGGCGAAGCCCTGCGCGCGCTTGCGGTTGGGCTGGTCCTGGCCGTCCAGCGTGAGCGGATCGCCCACCACCAGGCCATCGGGCTTCCATTCCTTGATCAGGCGTTCGATCGCGGTCCAGTCCGGGCCGTTGCCGTGCACATCGACCACGGCCACCGCGCGCGCATGCGCAGCGAAGGCACTGCCGATGGCTACGCCGATACGCCGCGAGCCGACATCGAAACCCAGAACGGTGCCGTCACGGCGGATGGCCGGAGCAGGAGAAACCGGTGCGGGCGCCGCCGGCTCAGACATGGCCGCTGTAGTCGGTCAGGCGGAACAGGTCCACGCCGATGCGCGAGGCCGCGCCCTGCCAGCGCTGCTCCAGCGGCAGCTGGAACACCAGCTCGGCGTCGGCCGGTACGGTCAGCCAGCTGTTCTCGGACAGTTCGCTTTCCAGCTGCCCTGCGCCCCAACCGGCACAGCCGAGGGTGACCACAGCATTGGCCGGGCCTTCGCCACGTGCCATCGCTTCGAGGATGTCGCGCGAGGTGGTCAGGTACAGGCCTTCACCCACGATCAGGCTGGAATCCCATGCGCGCGCGTCGTCATGGATGACGAAGCCGCGTTCGGGATGCACCGGGCCGCCGTTGAGCACCATGCGCGCCTGCAGGTCGCCATCAACGGTGGTGATGTCCATCTGTGCCAGCACTTCGCCCAGCGTGTACTCGGAAGGCTGGTTGACCAGCACGCCCATCGCACCGTTCTCGTCGTGCTGGCAGATCAGCGCGACGCTGCGGGCGAAGGTCGCGTCGAGCAGCGACGGCAGCGCGACGAGCAGGTGATCGGCAAGGGAAGTCGGCGTAACAGGCATGCCCCCATTCTACCTGCTGGGGGCGGGATGGTCGCGCGATGGACGCGTGCGGCGATCGGCTAGGATGGTGCTTTGCCATGGAAGGTCGTCGATGCAGTCTTCATCGCCCCTGACCCTGCCGGCACGCAGCGCCATCGTTCTGATCGCGCTGCTGCAGGGCCTGATGCTGTATGCCGCGCAGGAGCTGTCCGATGCGTGGCCGTTCCGCGATATCGGCTGGCGCTACTGCTGGTACGCCTGGGTGCTGGCCATTCCCAGCGCGGTGGCGCTGAGCCTGGTCGAGCTGGGCCAGCGCCGCCTGTGGCTGCAGGCCGCGCTCGGCTCGGCGGTGGTGCTGGCGCTGGCCGCCTGGATCGGCTGGAACCTCAACGGCGAGACCGCGCTGGATTCGGGCGCGCTGCAGTTCCCGCTGACCCTGGGCATGGCCGTGGCGGTGTTCGTGGCTCTGCCCTGGTGGCAGTTCCAGCTGCAGCACGGGCATTGGCGCGCCAGCTATCCGGAGCTGTTCGAGCGTGCTTGGCAGAACGGCCTGACCCTGGCCCTGGCGGCGCTGTTCACCGGGCTGACCTGGCTGCTGCTGTGGCTGTGGGCGGCCCTGTTCCAGCTGCTGGACGTGACCTTCTTCCGCGACCTGTTCCGGCAGGACGCGTTCATCGCGCTGGCCACCGGCAGCCTGGCCGGGTTCGGTGTGCTGATCGGGCGCACCCAGCACCGCGCGATCCAGATCACCCGCCAGGTGCTGTTCGCGATCTGTCGCGGGCTGCTGCCGCTGCTCTCGTTCATCGCCGTGCTGTTCGTGCTGAGCCTGCCGCTGACCGGGCTGGAACCGCTGTGGAAGACCCGTTCGGCCGCCAGCCTGCTGCTGGTGCTGTCGCTGCTGCTGGTGTCGTTCACCAATGCGGTCTACCAGCAGGGAGACGACACCGCGCCCTACCCCATCGTGCTGCGCCGGCTGGTCGAGGCCAGCCTGCTGGCGCTGCCGGTCTATGCGGTGCTGGCGCTGTATGCACTGGGCCTGCGCGTGGTGCAGTACGGCTGGACCCTGGACCGCTTCTGGGCGGTGCTGATCGCGTTGGCCGTGGCCGGCTATGCGCTGGGCTACGCGCTGGCGGTAGTGCGCCGGCAGGGCCGCTGGCTGCAGACGCTGGAGCCGATCAACCGTTGGATGTGCTGGGCCGTGCTGGCACTGGCATTGCTGGGCAACTCGCCGCTGCTGGACCCGGTGCGGCTGACCCTGTCCAGCCAGTTGGCACGGCTGCGTGCAGACCCGCCGGCGATCACCAGCAGCGACGTCAACGTGCTGCGCTTCGACCTCGGCCGCCGCGGCGTGCAGGCGCTGCGCGGACTGCAGGACGATCCGGCGATCCGCGCCGATGCCAACGCGCCGCAGGTGATCGCCGATGCGCTGGCACGCACCTCACGCTGGGACGGCGGCACCCGCCTGGACAAGGGCCCGCAGGATGTCGCCGCCCTGCAACGCGCGCTGAAGCTGGCCAAGGGATCCACCTCGCCGCCCGCCGACTGGTGGCAGGCGCTGGCCACGCGCGCGATCAACGGCGAATCCTGTGCCGAGAGCGAGCGTGACTGCCTGATCGTGCATCGCGACCTGGATGGCGACGGCAGCACCGAGGTGCTGCTGTGCGAGCTGTACACCCACCGTGGGCCGGACTGCGTGCTGTACGCACGTGGCAGGGATGCCCAGTGGTACCGGGCCGGTTCGCTGTTCGGCACCGTCAGCGGCCAAGGCGAGACGATCAACCAAGCCCTGCGTGACGGCAAACTCACTCTTGTGCCACCGCGCTGGCCGATGCTGTCCATCGGCGGGCGCCCCGCGCTGGCCATCGATCCCGAACCCGAATCCAACGAGTCTTCCCCATGAGCGGCTACTGCCTCATCGCCCCGGGTCATCCGGTGCACGACTACTACCACGCCAACGAGTACGGCTTTCCGCAGCGTGAGGAGCGCGAGCTGTTCGAGCGGCTGGTGCTGGAAATCAACCAGGCCGGCCTGAGCTGGGAGACGATCCTGAAGAAGCGCGAGGGCTTCCGCTCGGCCTATGACGGCTTCGATGTGGATCGGGTTGCAGCCTACGCCGAGCAGGACATCGAGCGGCTGCTGTCGGACGCGGGCATCATCCGCAACCGGCTGAAGGTGCTGGCGGCGATCCACAACGCGCAGGTGATCCAGCAGCTGCGGGCCAGCCACGGCAGCTTCGCGGGCTGGCTGGACGCGCACCATCCGCGCAGCAAGGCCGACTGGGTGAAGCTGTTCAAGAAGACGTTCCGCTTCACCGGCGGTGAGATCACCGGCGAGTTCCTGATGAGCCTGGGCTACCTGCCCGGTGCGCACGCCGAGGACTGCCCGGTGCACGCGCGGCTGCTGAAGCTGTCGCCGCCGTGGTTGCAGGCCTCCCGGTAGTGCCGGCCGCTGGCCGGCAGCCTCGGAATGCTGCAGGTGTTGCCGGCCAGCGGCCGGCACTACCGTCGAATCGTCACACGCCCATGTAACGGCCCGGGCGGTGGTTGAACATCAGCACCAGGCTGAGCACCACCGCGCCGATGGCCGAGTACAACACCTTCGACGGCGACAGCACGAAGAACGCAGCCACCATCAGGCAGGCGTCGTAGGACATCTGCACCTTGCCGGCGCTCCAGCCACGGGTGCGCTGCAGGTACACGGCAAGAATGCCGATGCCGCCGAGGCTGGCGCGGTGGCGGATGAAGAACAGGATGCCCAGGCCAGACAACGCACCACCGACGATCGCCGAATACAGCGGGTTGATGTGCGAGAAATCGATCCAGCGCGGCAGCAGGTCGGTCAGCACGCCACAGGCGGTGACCGCGGCGAAGGTCTTCAGGGTGAATTCCCAGCCCATGCGCCGCAGCGCCACCCAGTAGAACGGCAGGTTGACCAGCACGAACACCAGGCCGAAGTTCCAGCCCATCGAGTAGTGCAGCAGGAAGGCCATGCCGGCCATGCCGCCGATCATCAGCCCACCTTTGGCGAAGATGGCCAGGCCCAGCGAGGCCACCATCGTGGCCAGCACCATGCCCTGCACGTCCTCGGCAATCGAGTGGCGCAGCGCTTTTTCGTCGGCGGTGGTGCCGGCGCTGTCGGGCGGTGGGGTCAGCGGACCAGCGGTGACCAGGTGGCCGTCAGCGTCGTCGCACGGCGCGGAGCCATGGGCGGGAAGGGACATACGGGCGGGGGAACAGCAGGTGGGGAGCGTTATTAGACACGATCTGCATGACAGTTGCAGATGAAATCGTTCAGCTGCGCTCGCCCATTCAGGTTATTTCGGAGGCGTCACCGGCAGCACGGCCAGCATGTCCTCGCCATCATCGTCCATGCCGGTCTCTACGAAACCGAAGCTGCCATAGAAAGCTCCCGCCACCGGATTGTGCGGGTTGTAGCAGATCTCGATCTCGACCAGGCCGGGCGTATCCCGGATCTGCTCCAGCGCCAGTTCCAGCGCGCGGCGCCCGATGCCACGCCCCTGCCAGCGCTGATCGACCATGAAGCGCCATATCGAGATGCGCTGCGGCGTCTCCGGCACCCACATGAAAAATCCGACCAGCTCGCCGTCGGCCTGGATGGCACGGGTCTGGTAGCCAGGATGGAACGCGGCCTGCACCAGCGACCAGGTGTTGCCGGCGACGAAATCCTGCTGCGCCTCACTGACGTCGAGATCGCACACGGCTTCGTAGTTGTCGACGGTGATCGCGTCCAGCGTGACCTGCATATGGGCGTCCTGCCTCGGGATGAACGCCCAGTCTGCCTGACTCTGGATGCCGTGTGGCCTGACCCCACACGACCGTTCAGCGCAGCGTTGCCTGCCTCATCCCTTCCCGGCCAGATGGTGCGCCACCAGCGCGTTGGCATGGCCATGGCCCAGCCCATGCTCGCTTTTCAGGAAACTGACCAGCTCCATGTGTTTCAGGCCAGGCTGCTTCGCCAGCAGCCCGAACCAGTGCGCCACCGGCTGCCCGTAGGTCTTCTCGATGGAGGGAAAGTACGAGGCCGGGCCCTTGGGCTTTTCAGTGCTCATGCGGAAGCTCCTTGCGATGGATGTACCGGTACGACGAACCGGGGAGCCGGAAATCGACAGATCCGTTCAATCCGGGAGCCGTATCATCCCGTCATGCCCCGTGAAAACCTCAATGACCTGCAGGCCTTCGTCCACGTCGCCCGCGAGGGCAGCTTCACCAGGGCCGCCGCCCAGCTGGGCGTTTCACAGTCCGCACTCAGCCATGCCATGCGCGGCCTGGAAGAGCGACTCGGCGTGCGCCTGCTGACCCGTACCACCCGCAGCGTGTCCACCACCGAGGCTGGAGCCCGCCTGCTCGAGACCCTCGCTCCGCGCCTGGCCGAGATCGAGGACGAACTGGCCGCGTTGGCCGAGTACCGCGACCGACCAGCCGGCACCATCCGCATCAATGCCACCGGCCATGCCGCCGAGTACATCGCCTGGCCGCGGCTGGCGCCATTGCTGCAGCAGTATCCGGACCTGAAGGTGGAACTGGCTGCCGACTACGGGTTGGCCGACATCGTCGCCGAGCGCTACGACATCGGCATCCGCCTCGGCGAACGGCTGGCGCGCGACATGGTCGCCGTGCCGGTCAGCCCGCCGCTGCGCATGCGCGTGGTTGGTGCGCCCAGCTACTTCCGCCAGCACGCGGTGCCGCGGCATCCGCACGACCTGGCCGAGCACAACTGCGTGACCCTGCGCCTGCCCACGCATGGCGGGCTTATGCCGTGGGATTTCGGCCAGGACGGCAACGAACTGAGCGTGCGCGTGAGCGGACAGTGGATCTTCAACAGCATGGGCATGACCCGTGCTGCCGCATTGGCCGGCAGCGGCCTGGCCTGGCTGCCGGAAGACCAGGTGCAGCCGATGCTGGACGATGGCCGCCTGCAGTCGGTGCTGGACGATTGGTGCCCGCACTTCGATGGCTATTACGCGTATTACCCGTCGCGCCGCCACGTCACCGTGGCGATGCGGACGGTGCTTGATGCGCTGCGTGGGTCGATGGCTGGATGAGCTGAGGAGTGCGGACCAACGGCCCGCACCCACGTCCGTCCGCACCCACCAGAGGCAAGATGGCCCGGCGGTCAGCCCTTGGCCTGCGCGGCGCGCTGCGCGTTGTAGCGCTCGCCGACGATGGAGATTTCCTCCAACGTCTGCGCGATGCGCTGCAGCTCTTCCGGTGCCAGCTGCAGGTCGGCCGCACCCAGGTTCTCTTCCAGGCGATGGATCTTGGTGGTGCCCGGAATCGGCACGATCCACGGCGCCTGCGCCAGCAGCCAGGCCAACGCCACCTGCGCCGGGGTGGCACCTCGGGCAGCGGCGATTGTGCTGATACGGTCGACCAGCGCCTGGTTGGCACGACGCGCCTCCACTTCGAAACGCGGCACGGTGTTGCGGAAGTCGTTGGCGTCGAAGGTGGTGTCAGCATTGATCGCGCCGGTCAGGAAGCCACGGCCGAGCGGGCTGAACGGCACGAAGCCGATGCCCAGTTCCTGCAGCGTCGGCAGCAGCTCGCGCTCCGGCTCACGCCACCACAGCGAGTACTCGCTCTGCACGGCGGCGACCGGCTGCACCGCATGCGCACGGCGCACGGTGGCGGCACTGGCCTCGGACAGGCCGAAGTGGCCGACCTTGCCTTCGGCGATCAGGTCGCGCACGGTGCCGGCCACATCTTCGATCGGCACGTTCGGGTCCACGCGGTGCTGGTAGAACAGGTCGATATGGTCGGTGCGCAGGCGCTTGAGGCTGGCTTCAGCCACCGCACGGATGTTCTCGGGACGGCTGTTCAACCCGGTATCGACGCGCGCATCCTTGAAGCCGAACTTGGTGGCGATCACCAGCCTGTCGCGGTATGGCGCCAGCGCCTCGCCGAGCAGATCTTCGTTGGTGTAGGGGCCGTACACTTCGGCGGTGTCGAAGAAGGTCACGCCGCGCTCGACGGCGGCGTGCAGCAGGGCGATGCCCTGGCTGCGCTCCACCGGTTGGCCGTAACCATGGCTCAGGCCCATGCAGCCCAGGCCGAGGGCGGAAACCTTCAGGCCACTGCGGCCGAGTTCACGTGTCTGCATCGTCGTGCTCCAGAGGGGGAGCGCTGACGATACGCCTGCAGCAGGTGAGGATTGAACCGACTGGATGGCAGTCGGTCATGACTGGAATTCATCAATCGGCAGCACGCCGGTCATTCCATGGCCTGCAGCGTGTCAGTGCAACCCGCCAGTTCCACCATCATCCTGCCAGTGTTGCGGAACGCCGGATCCCGCGGCACCCATCGCGCGAACCAGCGTTGTTGGCCGTCCACCACGGACTCGAAAATCCACGATGAGCCATCAAGCCCAGCGCTCGAGTCTTCGCCCTGCAACAGCGCAAACGCGGCGGCGATGGCCTTCCATTCCTCCGCACTCAGCGCGCGCGGTGGAGAGCACGTACCGCCCTTGATGACGGTGGATGGACGCCCGGGTGACGATCCGGGAATCTCGAAATCGCGCACACTGCGCCCGACGATCCACGCCTGGCCCGCTGCATTGCGCTGGGCGCGTACTACCACGCCCGGGAAGAATGGGGTATGCCAGACGAAGCGATACGCCTGGACCGGTACGCTGCCACAGCGGAACGACGGCTCCGGCAAGCCATCGAGATCCCGCAACGCGTCTCTGTAGGATGCCCTCGCAAACCCGGTGAAATCGAGGAACGGAAGCGGGTCCCTGCTACGCCTCTGTGCAGGCGGTGGCAGCAGATACCAGGCATGCGCCTGCGGATCGTCGCAGTCCTCGGCCGGGGCAGCCGGTTCGGGGGTACGGGCACAGCCGGCCTGCAGCAGCACGGCGATGGCCAGTATCACGCTCACAGTCGCACGCATGCAGGCCTCCCTGGCAGGTTCACGCCGGCGTGCATCCGGCGCTGTAGTCATCCCGGAGCAGAGGGCGCCCGCAGGCGCCCGTCCGGTCATCGGATCTCGGAAATCTCCACGCCATCCAGCCCCTGCGACAGGGTGCGGGCATCGCCGCCCTGGCTGAGCTTGATGCGCAGGCGCACTTCGTTCTGCGAATCGGCGTAGCGCAGTGCGTCCTCGTAGCTGATCTCGCCAGCCTGGTACAGCTCGAACAGGCTCTGGTCGAAGGTCTTCATGCCCAGCTGGACCGAATCCTTCATCACTTCCTTCAGCTTGTGGATCTCGCCGTCGCGGATGTAGTCCTGCACCAGCGGCGTGCCCAGCAGGATCTCCATCGCCACCTTGCGCGAACGGCCATCGGGCGACGGCACCAGCTGCTGCGCAACCACACCCTTGAGGTTCAACGACAGGTCCATCAGCAACTGGTTGCGACGGTCTTCCGGGAAGAAGTTGACGATGCGGTCCATCGCCTGGTTGGCGTTGTTGGCATGCAGGGTGCACAGCACCAGGTGGCCGGTTTCCGCGAACGCGATGGCGTGGTCCATGCCCTCGCGGGTACGCACCTCGCCGATCATGATCACATCCGGCGCCTGGCGCAGGGTGTTCTTCAGCGCGGCTTCCCAGCTGTCGGTATCGATGCCGACTTCGCGCTGGGTGATGATGCAGCCCTCGTGCTTGTGCACGAATTCGATCGGGTCTTCGATGGTGATGATGTGCCCGGTCGAATTCTGGTTGCGGTAACCGATCATCGCTGCCAGCGAGGTTGATTTACCGGTACCGGTCGCGCCGACGAACAGGATGATGCCGCGCTTGGTCATCGCCAGCGTCTTGATGATCGGCGGCAGGCTCAGCTCTTCCACGGTCGGGATGCGCGTCTCGATGCGACGCAGCACCATGCCGACCTGGTTGCGCTGGTAGAAGCAGCTCACACGGAAGCGGCCGACACCGGACAGGCCGATGGCGAAGTTGCACTCGTGGGTCTTCTCGAATTCCTCGCGCTGCGCCGGGGTCATCACGTTCAGCACCAGATCGCGGCTCTGCTGCGGGGTCAGTGGTGTCTGCGTGATCGGCGAGATCTTGCCGTTGACCTTCATCGCCGGCGGCATGCCTGCGGTGATGAACAGGTCCGAGGCGCGCTGGTGCGCCATCAGCTTGAGGAACGATGTGAAATCGATGGTGGTGGCAGTGGTGTTCACGAAAGGCTCCAGGAATCGGTCGGTGGAGGGAACATCGCGGGGACAGCCGCGCCTTGCTGCGCGCTGCCCCGCCATTGCCTCGCCTTACTCGAACAGACGCTTGTCCTTGGCGTACTCGCGGGCCTGGTTGCGGGTGATCAGGCTGCGCTTGACCAGGTCCTGCAGGTGCTGGTCCAGGGTCATCATGCCGTACTGCTGGCCGGTCTGGATGGCCGAATACATCTGCGCCACCTTGTCCTCGCGGATCAGGTTGCGGATGGCCGGGGTGCCGACCATGATTTCCCACGCAGCGGTACGACCGCCGCCGACCTTCTTCAGCAGCGCCTGCGAGATCACTGCACGCAGCGACTCGGACAGCATCGAACGCACCATCGGCTTTTCGCCGGCCGGGAACACGTCGATGATGCGGTCGATGGTCTTGGCGGCCGAACTGGTGTGCAGGGTGCCGAACACCAGGTGGCCGGTTTCCGCCGCGGTCAGCGCCAGACGGATGGTTTCCAGGTCACGAAGTTCGCCGACCAGGATGATGTCCGGATCCTCACGCAGTGCCGAGCGCAGCGCTTCGTTGAAGCCATGCGTGTCGCGGTGCACTTCGCGCTGGTTGATCAGGCACTTCTGCGAGGTGTGCACGAATTCGATCGGATCCTCGACGGTGAGGATGTGGCCGTATTCGTTCTTGTTGATGTAGTCGATCATCGCCGCCAGCGTGGTCGACTTGCCCGAACCGGTCGGGCCGGTGACCAGGATCAGGCCCTGCGGCTGCTGGATCACTTCGCGGAACAACGGCGGGCAGGCCAGGTCCTCGAGGGTGAGCACTTCGGACGGAATGGTACGGAACACCGCACCAGCGCCGCGGTTCTGGTTGAACGCATTGACACGGAAGCGCGCCAGCGACGGGATCTCGAAGGAGAAGTCCACTTCGAGGAATTCCTCGTAATCGCGGCGCTGCTTGTCGGACATGATGTCGTACACCAGCGCATGGACCTGCTTGTGATCCAGGGCTGGGATGTTGATCCGGCGAACGTCGCCATCCACGCGGATCATCGGCGGCAGGCCTGCAGACAGATGCAGGTCGGACGCTTTGTTCTTTACGGAAAACGCCAACAGCTCGGCGATATCCATGAGCGGCTACTCCCCAATAACGGCTTCGACTGGAAGGATCTTTCCCCGGGCGGCAGTATAGCCTCCTGATTGAACGGAACGCGTTACGTGGCCACTCCCCTGCCCCAGATCCTGAGCAACCTGCATGCCGCCGCCGAGGCCGCTGGCAGGCCCGATCCACGCCTGCTGGCGGTGTCCAAGACCCAGCCGGCCGAGGCCGTGGCCGCGCTGGCCGCACAGGGCCAGCACGCCTTCGGCGAGAACTACGTGCAGGAAGCACTGGCCAAGATGCAGGTGCTGCAGCACCTGGAACTGGAATGGCACCTGATCGGCCACCTGCAGTCGAACAAGGCCGAGGCCGTGGCCAGCCACTTCGACTGGGTACAGAGCGTGGACCGGCCCAAGCTGGTGACCGCACTGGCACGCCATCGCCCGGCCGCGCGCGGCCCGCTGAACGTGCTGGTCCAGGTCAACATCGACGACGAATCCAGCAAGCATGGCTGTGCACCAGAGGATGTGGACGCGCTGGCCGCCGCAATTGCCGCCGAGCCCCAGCTGCGCCTGCGCGGTCTGATGGCGATTCCCGCACCGTGGCCACAGGCCGAGCGCCGTCGTGACGCGTTCGTGCGCATGCGCACACTTTTCCAGTCGCTGGCTGCCCAGCACGCGCATGTCGACACGCTGTCGATGGGCATGAGCAGCGACTACGCCGAGGCCATCGCCGAGGGCGCCACCCTGGTGCGCATCGGCACCGCTCTGTTCGGCGCGCGCCCGCGCCCGACCTGATATTCCAAGGAGACTTCCATGGCAGTTGATTCCATCACCTTCATCGGCGGCGGCAACATGGCCCGCAGCCTGATCGCCGGCCTGATCCACCAGGGCGTACCCGCCGCGCACATCCACGTGGCCGAACCGGTGGCCGCATTGCGCGAGTCACTGGCCACCGATTTCGGCGTGCAGGTGCACGACAACGCCGCAGATGCTGCCACACAGGGCAATACCTGGCTGCTGGCGGTGAAGCCGCAGGTACTGCGCGATGTGTGCCAGTCGCTGCAGGCGCTGGCGCAGGCGAACCGGCCGCTGGTGGTGTCCATTGCCGCCGGCATCACCAGCGCCCAGCTGGAACGCTGGCTGGGCGGCAACCTGCCGGTGGTGCGCGCGATGCCAAACACCCCGGCCCTGCTCGGCGCCGGTGTGACCGGGCTGTACGCCACGCCATCAGTGGATGCGCAGCAGCACGCGCGCGCCGAACAGGTACTGGCCAGTGCCGGGCGCACGGTGTGGATCGATAGTGAGGCGCTGATGGATTCGGTGACTGCTGTATCCGGCAGCGGGCCGGCCTATGTGTTCCTGCTGGCCGAAGCGATGGAAGCAGCGGGTATCGCCCAGGGCCTGCCTGCAGAAGCAGCGCGCACGCTGGTGGTGCAGACACTGCTGGGTGCTTCGCGCATGCTCGATGAAGCCGGCGAAAGCCCGGCCGAACTGCGCCGCCGAGTGACCTCGCCGAACGGCACCACCCAGGCGGCGATCCAGAGCTTCCAGGCCGGTGGTTTCGAGGCGCTGGTGGACACGGCGCTGCGCGCCGCGCAGGTGCGTGGGCAGGAGCTGTCTGCGGCGAATGATTGATCCAGGTCGGTGCCGACCAACGGTCGGCAACCACCCACGCTTGTGATCAGTCCGCCAATGTGGCCATGACGAAATCGACGAAGCACTGCAGGCGCGGACGCGGCCGTCGATCCGGCAGGTAGATCAGGTGCATCGGCCGCGGTTCCGGCAGGTAGTCGCGCAGCAGGGGCTTCAACCGCCCGGCCGCGATCTCGCCGGCCAGCAGCGCGGTCGGTTGCAGCACCAGCCCTGCGCCGGCCACGGCGGCCTCGCGCAGTGCAACACCATCGTTGCAGGTCAGCCGCGCCTCCCAATCAACCTGTTCACCGTTGGCCAGCTGCCAACCATGGCCGCCGCGCCAGGCCAGATGGCTCAGGCAGTCATGCCCGACCAGATCCCCAGGGGTGTGCGGCGTACCACGCCGACGCAGGTAGGACGGTGCCGCGCACAGGCTCATCGCGTACGGCGGCAACGGCCGCGCCACCACTTCCTGTGACGGCAGCGGCCCAACGCGGATTGCCACGTCGAAGCCGTCCTCGATCAGGTCCACGCGGCGGTTGCTCAGGTCCAGCTCGATGTTCAACTGCGGCTGCGCGCGCAGCAGGCCGGCAAGCTGCGGCGCCAGCACGCAGCTGCCCCAGGTAGTCGGCGCGCTGACCCGCAGCAGGCCACGTGGCTGCACCTGCAGGCCGGCGACATCGGCCTCGGCCTGCTGCACCTGCTCCAGCACCTGCCGGCACCCGGCCAGGTAGGCGCTGCCGGCTTCGGTCAGGCGCTGGCGGCGGGTGTTCCGTTGCAGCAGCGCGGCCCCCAGGTGCGCCTCCAGCTGCTGGATGTACTTGCCCACCATCACCGCCGAAACCTGCAGCTGATTGGCGGCGCCAGTGAAGCTGCCGCGCTCGGCCACCGCGACGAAGGCCTGCATGCAGCGAAGCGTATCCATTGCTAACCCTTAGTTAGGAATCTTCGAAGCATACGCCCCTTACCGAACCCATATGTGAGGGCGCAGACTGCGCTCATCCCCCTCTCGCAAGGAACCGCCATGAAGATTCTCCTTGTGGGTGCCAGCGGCACCCTCGGCCAGGCAGTCGCGCGCCAGCTTGGCCAGCAGCACCAGATCCTGGCCGCCGGCCGCAACAGCGGCGATCTGCGCGTCGACCTGACCGACGACGCCAGCGTCGCCGAACTGTTCGCGCGCACCGGCCCGGTCGATGCGGTGATCTCCACCGCCGGCAAGCTGCACTTCGGCCCCCTGCAGGACATGACGCCCGAGCAGTTCAACGTCGGCCTGCAGGACAAACTGCTGGGCCAGGTCCGGCTGGCACTGACCGCGCAGCACCATCTCAGCGCCGGGGGCTCGATCACCCTGACCAGCGGCATCGTCAGCGCACAGCCGATCAGAGATGGCGCCAACGCCACCTCGGTGAATGCCGCGCTGGAAGGCTTCGTGCGTGCCGCTGCGCTGGAACTGCTGCCGCGCGGCCTGCGCATCAACGTGGTCAGCCCGAACGTGCTGATCGAATCGATGGCCGCCTACGGGCCCTACTTCCCCGGCTTTGAAGCGGTGAGCGCACAGCGCGCGGCACTGGCCTTCCAGCGCGCGGTGGAAGGCATCCAGAGCGGCGAGACGATCACGGTCTGGTGATCCGCCGGGCATGGCCCGGCGCTACCCGGAGCCGGGCCCTTTCCCGTGCGTCATTCCCAGCGCATCGGGCCGTCGCCGCGTTCGCCGAGGACGTCCCCCGGGTTGGCCAGGCGGCAGTGCTGCAGCGACAGGCAGCCACAGCCGATGCAGCCGGTGAGTTCGTCGCGCAGCAGCTGCAGCATGTGGATGCGCTCCTCCAGTTCGGTGCGCCAGCGTGCGGACAGCTTGGCCCAGTCGGACTTGGTCGGTGCGCGGCCCTCGGGCAGGCTTTCAAAAGCGCGGCCAACGGCTTCCAGTGGCATGCCCACCCGCTGCGCCACGCGGATCACGGCCAGCCGGCGCAGCACGTCACGGCTGTAGCGGCGCTGGTTGCCCGAGGTGCGCAGGCTGCTGATCAGCCCCTTGCGCTCATAGAAATGCAGCGCGGAAATGGCCACGCCACTGCGCTGGGATACCTCGCCAACGCTCAGATCCTGGGACACCATTGCTTGACCTCAACTGCAGTTGAGGTGTCATGCTGCTATCTTCGCCGCCAGTTGACAAGCACGGCCCGCACCTGACCCGTATGACCCCCACTGCCTCTTCCGTCGACGCCAGCACGTCGGCCGACACTTCGATCCTGTCAGCACGCTACCGCGCCACCACCGTCGGCATGGTCGCGCTGGTCGCGCTGCACGCCTTCGAGGCGTTGGCGGTAGCAGCAGCCATGCCAACCGTAGCCGAGGCGCTGGATGGCCTGCGCCTGTATGCACTTGCGTTCGGTGGAACGCTGGCCACCAGCGTGATCGGCATGACCCTGGCCGGGCGCTGGGCCGACCGCCAGGGGCCGGCGCGGCCGCTGTGGTATGGGCTGGCCTGCTTCGTGCTGGGCCTGCTGCTGGCCGGCTTCGCGATGCGCATGGGCATGCTGGTGGCGGGCCGACTGCTGCAGGGCCTGGGTGCAGGGGCGATCTCGGTGTCGCTGTATGTGATGGTCGGGCGCAGCTACCCCGAGCACCTGCGGCCAAAGGTATTTGCCGCGTTCTCCGCAGGCTGGGTAGTGCCGTCGATGATCGGCCCGGCACTGAGCGGCCTGATCGTGCAGCACCTCGGCTGGCGTTGGGTGTTCCTGGCGGTGCCGCTGCTGGCGGTCCCGGCCGCGCTGCTGCTGCGCCCGGCACTGGCACGCATGCAATCCACTGATGCTGTCAGCAGCGACGATGGACGCGGCAACGTGGTGCGCTGGGCCGGCGGTGCCTCGCTGGCGGCCCTGCTGCTGTACTTCGGTGGCCAGCAACGCGGCGTGCCGGCCCTGCTCTGCATCGGCGTGGCGCTGCTGGCGCTGCTGTTCTGCGTGCACCGCCTGTTGCCAGCCGGCACGTTGCTGCTGCGCCGCGGCCTGCCCAGCGTGATCGCCCTGCGCGGCATCGCTGCAGCAGCATTCTTCGCCTGCGAGGCCTACCTGCCACTGCTGTTGCAGCGCGAGCGCGGACTCTCGCCCAGCTGGGCCGGTGCCGTGCTCAGCCTCGGTGCGCTGGGCTGGTTCGCGGGCTCCTGGCTGCAGGGCCATCAACAGCGCGGATGGTCGCGCCAGCAGCTGCTCCGCGTGGGCTCGCCGCTGATGACGATCGGTATCGCCGCCACCCTGGCGGTGCTGTTCAATGCGGTGCCGTTGCCGGTCGCACTGGTCGGCTGGGCGTTGACCGGCTTCGGCATGGGCATGATCTACGCCAGCCTGTCGGTGCTGACGCTTTCGCTGTCGGCGCCGCATGAGCAGGGCGCCAACACCTCGGCGCTGCAGCTGAGCGAAGCGTTGTCGGTGACCACCGCACTGGCGGTGTCCGGTGCGCTGTTCGCGTTGTTCGTGGAAACCGCACCACACACCGGCTACTTCCTGTGCCTGGTGATTACCTTCGGCCTGGCACTGCTGGCCACGGTGATCGCGCGGCGGGTGTAGCGCCGCCGGACGGATTCCGCCGGGCATGGCCCGGCGACCGCAGCGGTCAGGGTCTCGCGCCGGTCCCCACATCATCGACGTCGCGATGCAGGATGCGCCGCACCTCCAGCACCGCCTGCGGGGTTTCCTGCACGCTGTGGCCGGAAATGATCACCTTCTCGGACAATGCACCCGGCAGGTGCGCGCTCCAGTACGGCACCAGCCCATCATCGGACTTCTCCACCGGCAGCTCCGGCTTGCGCTGGGCGATGATCGAGTGGTACTTCAGGCCGGCTTCAATCGGCAGCTGCGCGGCGGCCTTCACGAACGGGTCGCTGGCCTTGAGGTTGTCGATGCTGTTGGGAATCTTCGGCTTGGCGGTACCGTCGACCTGCTGCTCGGCCTGCGCCAGCGCCAGGAACACATCCTCGAACTTGCCGAGGATGGTCAGCGGCAGCCGCACCAGGCGACCGATCAGGCGCCCGACCTTGTTGCCTGCGATGTCGGTGCCCTGGTGCGGGGCAGCGATGAAGATCGCACGCTCCACGTTCGGCTGTGCCTTGAAATGCAGCAGCGGCCCCAGCTTGTTCTGCACCCGCTTCAACCGTTCACCCTTCAGATCGTAGTTGGCCAGCAGGTCGTTCCACAGTACATCGCCGGAATCGCTCACCAGCAGCCGCGCTAGTACGCCACCCATGCTGTGGCCGATGTAGACCATGTCCTTCGATGCACGCGTGCTGCCGTTGGGATCAAAATGCTTCAGCGTGTCGTTGAACGCGTTGGCGATCTCGTACCGGTTCAACGCGATCGGCGCATTGGTCGGGTAGTAGACCTGCCACACCTGGAACTGCTGGCGCAGCTCGGGATCACCCATGATTTCGTTGGCCAGGTTCACCCACGCTTCCGGGCTGCTGGCCAGGCCGTGCAGCATGAAGATGATGCGGCGGTTCGGATCCCACGGCTGCATCAGGTAGATGTGCGGCTCGCCGATGCCCTCGCTCATGCCGAACAGGGTGCGCAGCGACTGCCGGGCGAAGCCACTCTGCGCCAGCCACAGGCCGTAGGCGGCAGTGAAGTTGCCGGCCAGCGGCACCTGCTCGCCGTGCAGGGTGATGCGCTCGGTGGCTTCCGGCGAATAGGCATCGAGCTCGACCCGGCGCGTGCGCATCACGTCTTCCAGGCTGCTGCCTTCGAACCGCAGCAGCGCAGTGACGTTGATTGAGGACATCTCACTGAACTCGGGCACCGAATCGTCATGGCGATGGCGGCGGCCACGACGCTCGTCGTTCTCGTCGTTCTCGTCGTCCTGCGTGGTTTCGGCCTTCGGGCCATCCGGCGCGATCACCGGCGCGACCAGCTTGGGCGGATCCATCACCATCACCAGCTCGGCACCGAAGCCATCGCGGCGATAGGTGCTGCGCAGGCCGACAAAGCTGACGGTGCCGGCCGGAACCAGCTGCGCGGGAATGCTCTTCAGACCCAGCTGCTGGTAGTTGGACGCCAGCGACCAGCTGCCAACCGTGATCGGCTTCGTATAGTCCTCGCCGGCCAGTGCAGCGGCACGCGCGCGCACGAACAACACCACTGCCGCCTTTTCGGCAGCGTAGTTGTAGTAGTCACGCACCTGTGTCTGCCGGTCCTCGAAGGCACGATCGGACGGCGAGCGGCCGCTGTAGAACAGGTACGCGTACGCATAGCGCGCGGCCTCCAGCCACGCATCCAGCGCCGCATCGCTCATCGGCGGATCACCGGCAGCGGTCTTCTTCGGCGTCAGCGCCAGCGCGGCCTTCACCCACAACTCGGACAATGCCGACAGGCGCTGTTCGACGTTGAGGTCGTCGGTCATCAGCAGTGTGCTGCGGCAGACCAGGAAGTCCTTCTCGCACTGCGATTCGTCCAGGCCCGCTGCGCTGAGCGTTTCACGCGCGGCCGGGCTGAGCTTGCCGGTGTTGAGCACATCCGCGCGCTTGTTGACCAGCGAATCGCTGGACTTGACCTGCTTGACGGTGACCATCGCGCAGCCGCTGCTTCCCAGCAGCAGGAAGGCGGCGAACAACACCGGCAGCAGGCGCTGCCAGCGGGTCAGAAAGAGTTGGGTCATTACTGCGGGTCCTGCTCGGTGCCGGGCACGCCCTGGCGGATTACGGTGGAGAAATTGGCGCCATCACCGAGATCCAGCGCGCGCTGGGTGATGCGGCCCTTGGCATGCAGTTCGGTGTACGGCACACCCGGCGTGAGCGCACCGACCTCCTGCGCGTACTCGGCCAGGTAACCGGACAGCAGCAGGCGGTAATCCAGCGGCAGGCGCGGTGCGATATGCCGGGCCAGGTCGAAGACGATGGTCGTGCAGTTGCTGGTCAGCGTGTTGTAGAAGCCCGGCTTCGCATCCAGCTCGCGCGCCTGCGCGATATACGCGGCGAACAATTCCTCCAGCTGCGCGCGGTCCATGCCGTGCAGGCGGTACAGGTAGACATCTTCGCCACGGGCGTTGGTGCGGGTGCGGATGATGTCGGTCTCCTCCGAAGCCACCAGGGTCATCTCGAACTTGCGGAAGAAGCCGCCAAGCGCCGAGAACGACTCACCGCGCTCCTTGCGGATCTCCAGCGAAAACACCACGTGGCGTCCATCCTCGAAGCCGAACGAGATCAGGGTGTGGGCGATCGCCGGGCCCATCCAGTACGACAGCACCAGGTCGGCCGAGCGCAGCTGGTCCAGGTCGTATTCGCGGCGCACCCAATGCGCGTCGTAGTCGGTTTCGCTGCGCCAGGTGAAGTCACGCACGTTGTCCAGCACCACGTGGCGCCCGTCGAAGGACACCACGTGCAGGCGTTGGGCCACGTCATCGGCCCACACGCGGTCCTGTCGCGGGGTCAGCAGCAGCCACCACAGGCCGGCCAGTGCCAGCGATGCCCCGAAGGCCAGGCCCAGTCGGCGCGAGGCACGGCCCCGCGCGACCCGCCACGATGCCCACAGCGCAACCAGCAGCCACAGCACGGCCACGCCGTTGGCCAGCCAACCCGGCCCCGGCAACTGGTAGGCCAGCAGCCCGCTCACCCACAGCGCCAGCAGCACCATGGCACTTCCTGTCATCCAACGTCCTGCGGCTTTCACTGGCATCCTGTCGCGGTCTCGAAGCCGCATAGTTAGCCACAAGCGGGTTCACCGTGGCATCTACGGTCCGTTCAGGCAGGCTGGCGCAGCGTCGGCAGCGGCCCTGCGGTCGCGTTCCATCCCCGAGGAGAAACCATGGGCATCACTTCCGTGGCCGGCGTTCCGGTCCAACCCCGGCACCGCGCCAGCTGTCATTGCGGCACGATCGAACTGCTGCTGGACCTGCCGGACGGTATTGTCGAACCTCGCCGCTGCGACTGCTCGATGTGCCGGCGCCGCGGCGCCATTGCCGCCAGCGTCACCCGCCAGGGCCTGCAGGTGGTACGTGGGCGGGACCAGCTGCAGCTGTACCAGTTCAACACCCATGTGGCCGAGCACTATTTCTGCGGTATCTGCGGCATCTACACCCACCACCGGCGGCGCTCCAACCCCGACCAGTACGGCTACAACGTGGCCTGCCTGGAGGGCATCGACCCGTTCGCGCTGGGCGTGATACCGGTCAACGACGGGGTCAACCACCCGGCCGACCGCCGCACCTAGTGGCGGGTGCGCCGAGGCGGTGCGGCGACCTTCTGCCACGGTGCCATGCCACTGCGCCCGGCGCGCACCGGGCGCTTCAGCCAGGGCCGTCGCGGCGCGGCCTGGGGCTGCGCTTCAACCGGGGCAGGTGACGGCCTGCGGCCAGGCCAGAGATGGTCGAGCAGCCACATGGCGGGTCTCCGTGGGGGACGGGGACCTGTACGCTAGCGATGCTTGGGCAAAGAACCGGTGAGGGCCCTGCGGCAGTCAGATGACAACCGCGGCCCACTCTCAGTGCTGCAGCCGTGATCGTCCCAGACGGCGTACCAGCACGAAGAACAACGGCACCAGCACCACCGCCAGCACAGTGCCGGAGAGCATGCCGCCGATCACGCTCATGCCGATTTCACGGCGGCTGACCGCACCGGCACCGGTGGCCAGCGCCAGCGGGATCACGCCGGCCACGAAGGCCAGTGAGGTCATCACGATCGGCCGCAGGCGCAGGCGCGCGCCCTGCAGTGCCGCTTCCACCGCCGAACTGCCGGCGCGGTAGCGCGCTTCGGCGAACTCCACGATCAGGATCGCGTTCTTTGCCGACAATCCAATCGTGGTCAGCAACCCCACCTGGAAGTAGATGTCATTGACGAAGCCCGCAGCCGTGGTCGCCAGCACCGTACCGATCACGCCCAGCGGAATCACCAGCACCACCGCCACCGGCACCGTCCAGCTCTCGTAGAGTGCGGCCAGGCACAGGAAGATAAAGGCAATCGAAGCGGCGTACAGGTACAGCGTCTGGTTGCTGGCCAGTTGCTCCTGATAGGACAGCCCGCTCCATTGCAGATCGAACCCGGGTTGATCGGCCACCAGCGCCTGCATGCGCTGCATCGCTTCACCCGAGCTGCGCCCCTCGGCTGCGCTGCCCTGGATCTGCATCGCCGGCAGGCCGTTGAAACGCTGCTGCAGCTGCGGCCCACGCGCCCAGTGGCTGCTGGCAAAGCTGGCGAACGAAGCCATCTGGCCGTTGCCGCCGCGCACGTACCACTGGCCAATGTCGTCGGGCACGCTGCGGTAGGGCTGGTCGCCCTGCATGTAGACACGCTTGACCCGGCCGCGGTCGAGGAAGTCGTTGATGTAGCTGCCACCCCAGGCGGCAGACAGCGTGGAATTGATGTCGGCCTGTGCCAGGCCCAGCGCACTGGCCTGGGCGTGGTCGATGTCCAACCGCAGCTCGGCCTTGTCACCCAGCCCGTTCAAGCGCACGGAGGTCAGCCCGTCGTCTTCGCCGGCCGCGCGCACCACCTGCTCCTGCGCAGCCTGCAACGCCACGCGTCCGGCCGCGCTGGTGTCCTGCAGCCACAGTTCGAAACCACTGGACTGGCCCAGGCCGCGCACTGCCGGTGGCGCCAGCACGTTGACCTTGGCATCGGGCAGCTTGCGGAAATAGGCATTGGCGCGCGCGATGATCGCCGCCGCGGTGTTGTCGCCCTTGCGCTCGTCCCATGGCTTGAGTGCCAGGAAGCCCTGCCCCGCATTCTGGCCGGTACCGGCGTTGTTGCGACCGACCACCACGAACACCACGTCCAGGTTCTGCTTCTCGTGCTCCATGAAATAGCGGCTGATCTGCTCGCCCAGCGCTTCGGTGCGCGCCATCGGCGTGCCTTCCGGCGTGGAGAACTGGAAGGTCACCTGGCCCTGGTCCTCCACCGGCAGGAAGCCGGTCGGCATGCGCGCGTACAGCGCGACCATGGCGACCGCCAGCAGCAGGTAGAACGCCATCCATCGCCGCGGCCGGGAGACGACGCCGCCGAGTCTGCCCTGGTAGGCAGACTGGCTGCGTTCGACGCCACGGTTGAACGCGGCGAAGAAGCGCCCCGGTGGCTTCTGCGCCGACGAGGGCTTGAGCAGGGTCGCGCACAACGCCGGTGTCAGGGTCAGCGCGACCAGCGCCGACAGCGCCATGGCCGATGCAATCGTGATCGAGAACTGCCGGTAGATGATGCCGGTGGAGCCACCGAACAGCGCCATCGGCAGGAACACCGCACCGAGCACCACGGTGATCCCGATCAGTGCACCGGTGATCTCGCCCATCGACTTCTCGGTTGCCTCGCGTGGCGGCAGGTGCTCTTCGTGGATGATGCGTTCCACGTTCTCCACCACCACGATCGCGTCATCGACCAGCAGGCCGATCGCCAGCACCATCGCGAACAGGGTCAGTGTGTTGATGGTGAATCCGGCAACGGCCAGCACGCCGAAGGTGCCCAGCAGCACCACCGGCACGGTGATCGCCGGGATCAGCGTGGCACGCAGGTTCTGCAGGAACAGGAACATCACCACCACCACCAGCACGATGGCTTCGATGAGGGTATGGATGACTCCCTCGATCGAGACCCGCACGAACGGTGTGCTGTCACGCGGGTAGGCCACCTGCAGGCCGGGCGGGAAAGTTGGCCGCAACCGTTCAATCTCCGCGCGCACCGCGTCGGCAGTGGCCAATGCGTTCGCGCCGGAGGCCAGGGTCACCGAGAAGCCAGCCGCCGGATAACCGTTGAGATAGCTGCTGGTCTGGTAGTTCTCCGCGCCGATCTCGACCCGCGCGACGTCGCCCAGCAGAACCGCCGCACCATTGGGCAACGTGCGCAGGATGATCGCGCGGAACTGCTCGGGGGTCTGCAGGCGCGACTGCGCGGTCACCGTAGCGTTGAGACTCTGCGTCGGGCTGGACGGCATCGCCCCGAGTTCGCCGGCCGTCACCTGGGTGTTCTGCGCCTGGATCGCGCTGCGCACGTCCGATGGCATCAGGTCGTAGGCGCGCAGCTTGTGCGGGTCCAGCCACACGCGCATCGCGTAGGCCGAGCCGAACACGTTGATTTCGCCGACACCGGGAATGCGGCTGATCGGGTCCTGCACGTTGCTGACCAGGAAATCGGAAACATCCACCCGCTCCATGCGCCGGCTGGTGTCGTACAGCGAGACCACCATCAGCGAATCGCCCTGCGACTTCGCGACCGTCACACCCTGCTGCTGCACTTCCTGCGGTAGCCGGTTGATCGCCTGGTTGACGCTGTTCTGTACCTGCACCTGGGCGATATCCGGGTTGGCGCTCTGGTCGAAGGTGACCGTGATGCGCGCCTGCCCGGACGAGGAACTGGTGGACGAGAAATACAGCAGATGGTCGATACCCTTGATCTGCTGCTCGATCACCTGGGTGACGCTGTCTTCCACCGTCTGCGCCGAGGCCCCGGTGTAATTGGCGGTGATGTTGACCTGCGGCGGTGCGATGTCCGGGTACTGCTCCACCGGCAGCTGGGTCACCGCGATGGTGCCGAAGGCCATGATGCAGATCGCCAGGACCCAGGCGAATACCGGGCGATGGATGAAGAAGCGCGGCAGCATGCGCTCAGTCCTTCGCGGTGGAAGCTGGCGCAGGCTTCACCCGCACCGTCATGCCATCGGCCAGGCCCTGCGCGCCGGCTACCACCACCTGCTCGCCGGCAGTCAGGCCATCGAGCACCAGCCACTGGTCGCCGATCGCACGCGCGGTGCGGAACAGCCGCAGCCGTGCCTTGCCGTCCTTGTCCACCAGCCATGCCTGCGCCTCACCCTTGGGGCTGCGATCCACCGCAGCCTGTGGCACCAGCAGCGCCTGCTGGCGGGTCCCCTGCCCCACCAGCGCGCGCACGTACATGCCTGGCAGCAGTTGCCCATCGGGGTTGGGGAAACGCGCACGCAGGGTGATGCTGCCGGTTTCCTGCTGCACGTCGATGTCGGCGAACTCCAGCGTCCCCGGCAACGGGTAGTCGGTGCCATCGGACAGGCGCAGCCGTACCGGCGCAGTATCGGCCTGCACGCCACCGTCGGCGATGGCGCGGCGTAGTGCCAGATACTCATTGCTGGACTGGGTGATGTCCACGTTCATCGGGTCCATCTGCTGCACCCGTGCCAGTGGATCGGCCTGGCCGGAGGTAACCAGCGCACCCGGCGTGAACAGCGCGCGGCCGATGCGGCCTGCGATCGGCGAGGTCACCGTGGCAAACCCCAGCCGTGTGCTGGCCGTGTCACGCGCGGCCTGTGCGGCCTGCGCGGCGGCGGCGGCCTGCTGGTCGCCGGCCACCGCATCATCCACGTCCTGGCGCGCGGCCAGCTGGTCCTTGCCCAGTGCCTGCATGCGCTGCGCCCGCAGGCGCGCGGTGACCGCAGCGGCCTCGGCAGTTTTCAGGTTGGCCCGCGCCTCGTTCAGCGCAGCCTGGTACAGCGCGGGCTCGATCTGGAACAGCGGCTGCCCGGCCTTCACCCACTGGCCCTGCTCGAACAGGCGCTTCACCAGCACGCCATCGACCTGCGGGCGCACATCCGATTCCTGCGAGGCGACGCTGCGCCCGGGCAGTTCCTGCTGCAGTGCCAGCGGCTGACTGCGCAGGGTCAGCACGGTCACCTCCGGTGCCGTGGCGCCCGGCTTGGGCGCGTCCTTGCCGCAGGCGCTGAGCAGGCCGGCCAGGGCAAGCGCCAGCAGCGGCAGGCCCGCGGTTCGCGACAGCCGCCAAGCGCGGTACGGACGGGAGGGGTTCGGAGGGATCATCGGCTGCAGGTTCCACGCGTGGGGGAGCGTTCGGCGCCGAATATAGAAGACGCGGCGGCACGATCCTGCTAAATCACGCATGAAACATTTTTCATTTGCAGTCGCTGCCCACGATTGCGAGGATGCCCCTGTCCCACTCTGCATACTGGCCCATGCCGCGCGTACTCACCATCGAGGACGATCTTGTCACCGCAGAGGAAATCGCCACTGAACTGCGCAGCCACGGCTTCGACGTGGACCTGGCCAGCGACGGCGGCCGTGGCCTGGCGCTGGCACGTGCAGGCGACTACGCGGTGATCACCCTGGACCGCATGCTGCCCGGCATCGACGGGCTGGCCCTGGTCACCACGCTGCGCCGCGAAGGCATCACCACGCCGGTGCTGATGATCAGCGCGCTGTCGGACGTGGATGAACGCGTGCGTGGCCTGCGCGCCGGTGGCGACGACTACCTGACCAAGCCCTTCGCCTCCGATGAGATGGCTGCACGCGTGGAAGTGCTGATCCGGCGCCAGGGCCCGACTGGCGCCATCGACAACGTACTGCGCGCCGGTGACCTGGAACTGGACCTGATGACCCGTTCGGCGCGACGCGGCGGGCATGAAATCGCGCTGCTGCCGACCGAGTTCAAGCTGCTCGAATTCCTGGTGCGCAACGCCGGCCAGGTGGTCACCCGCACCATGTTGTTCCAGGAAGTCTGGGGCTACCACTTCGATCCGGGCACCAACCTGATCGACGTGCATATCGGCCGCGTGCGCAAACGCATCGAACAACCCGGCCGGCCGCAGCCGATCCTGACCGTACGTGGAACCGGCTATGTCTTCGACGCGCAATCCTGACCATTGGCGCTCATCCAGCAGCCGTCTGCTGGGCCTGTACTGCATCCTGTTCGTGGCCTGGTCCAGCCTGCTGCTGGGGGTGATGTACTGGCGCATCTCGGACTACCTGAACGACCTGACCGAATCGGGCCTGCAGCAGCGCGCCCATCTGTTCATGAGCTTCGACGGGCCGGCGCTGGATGACGCGCTGCGCGACAGCCAGCGCTTCGACCTGCACCAGGTGTATACGTACGGGCTGTTCGACAAGGCCGGCGTGGCGATGGCGGGCCCGCTGACGGCCATCCCCGAAGGACTGCCGCTGGATGGCAACTCGCATCAGGTAGCGGGTTGGACGCTGGTCGATGGCCGCCACGAGAGCGGTGGCAGCGCGCTCGGCGTGGTGACCCGGGATGGCCGGACACTGGTGTTCGTGCGCCAGAACGGCAAGCTGATGGCGGTCAACAGCATCATCCTCGATGCACTGCTGTGGGGCGTGTCACTGACTGTCATCCCCGGGCTTGTGGGCTGGCATCTGCTGCGCCGGCGCCCATTGAAGCGGATCCAACAGATCGAAGCGGCCACCAACCGCATCATTGCCGGCGACCTCGGCCAGCGCCTGCCGGTGTCCAACCGCCGCGATGAAATCGACCGGCTGTCGAGCATCGTCAACGCGATGCTGGAACGCATCGAACAGCTGATGACCGAGGTCAAAGGCGTGTGCGACAGCATCGCGCATGACCTGCGTACACCGCTCACGCGCCTGCGTGCACACCTCTACCGCATGCGCGTGGGCCTGGACGAACACGACCCGCATGCGGACCCGCTGGACAAGGCGCTGGCGGAGACCGACATGCTGATGGCGCGCTTCGCCGCCCTGCTGCGCGTGTCCGAGCTGGAAAGCCACCAGCGCCGTTCGGCCTTCGACGAGGTCGACATCGCCGACCTGCTGCAGGAGCTGCACCAGTTCTACCTGCCGTTGGCCGAAGAGAAGCAACAGGATCTGCAGCTGCAGGTGGCGCCGCAGATCGGCATGCTGCGCGGTGATCGCGAACTGCTGTTCGAAGCGGTCGCCAACCTGCTGTCCAACGCCCTGCAGTTCACGCCTGCGCACGGGCGCATCCTGCTGCGCGCGGTGGAGGACCACGGCGCGCCCCGGATCGATGTGATCGACAACGGGCCGGGCATCCCGCCGCAGGACCGCACCTTGATCTACCAGCGCTTCTTCCGCGGCAGCAGCAGCAGTGCCGGGCAAGGGCCCGGCTTTGGCCTGGGGCTGTCGATCGTGGCCGCCATTGCCGGTCTGCACGGCTTCCGTGTCCGCGCCGGCAGCGCCCCCGACGGCGGCGCCTGGATGAGCATCCGCGGCGCCGCAGACGGCCTGCCCTGAAGCGGGCTCGTCACCGGCAATTGCATTTGGGAATCATTTGTAATTGAGGACGAGCAGCCGGATAATCCGCCGTCACCGCCCTTCCCGGATCATTCCCGATGCCCGCCCTGCCGTCGCGTCCGCTGCTGTACACGCTCGCCCTGCCCACCCTGCTGGCCTCGGCCCTCGCCCAGGCCCAGGACAACCCGAAGGCGCGCACCCTGGACAAGGTAACGGTGGTGGCCGAGCGGGCCAGCACTGCGACCAAGACCGACACCGCCCTGACCGAGACGCCGCAGGCGATCAGCGTGGTCACCCAGCAGCTGTTCACCGATCGCGGCGCACACAACCTGCAGGAAGTGCTGCGCTACAGCGCCGGCGTCACCGCCGATGCCTGGGGCCTGGATACCCGCAACGATGCCACCTCGGTGCGCGGGCTGGACCCGGTGCAGTACCAGGATGGCCTGCGCCGCAGCTACGGTTTCAGTCCCCTCGCCCGCCCGGAGATCTACGGCCTGGAACGGGTGGAAGTGCTGCGCGGCCCGTCCTCGGTGCTGTACGGTGCCGGCGCCACAGGCGGCATCATCAATGCGATGAGCAAGCGCCCGACCTTCGGCGCCCTCAACGGCGAGGTCGGCGTGCAGCTCGGCAGTTTCGACCGCAGGCAGCTGCAGGGTGACATCAGCGGCGCATTGAACGATGCCGGCACGCTTGCCGGCCGCTTCGTCGGGCTGGTGCGCGAATCGAACATGCAGACCGATGTATTGAAGGATGACCGCGTCTACCTGGCACCGTCGATCAGCTGGCGCGGCGAACGCAGCACCTTGACCCTGCTGGCCAGCTACCAGCATGACAAGACCGGCTCCAGCCAGCAGTTCCTGCCGCTGGCCGCGACCCTGCTGGCCCCGCCCGGACGCCGCCTCGACCCGTCCACCTTCATCGGCGATCCCGGCTTCGACCGCATCGACTCGCGTGTGTACAGCCTGACCGCGCTGTTCGACCACAGCTTCAACGACATGCTCAGCCTGCGCTCGGCAGTGCGTTACATCGATGGCAGGACCACCCTGCAGCAGATGTACGTGGACAGCTACAGCAATCCGACCAACCCCTTCATCGACGCCGAGCGGCGCGTGGTCAACCGCACCGCCTACGGCACCCGCCCCGACGTGCAGATCTTCAGCGCCGACAATGCACTGCAGTTCGACTTCGCCACCGGTGCCTTCCAGCACCTGCTGCTGGCCGGCGTGGACTACAGCCAGTACAAGGAGCAGCTGCAGCGGCTGGACGCCACCGGCACACCGATCGACATCTACACCCCGGTATCGGTCGCACCGATCGTGCGTGGCTGGGATCGTCAGCCGGACCAGACCTCCACCCAGCTGGGTGTCTATGTGCAGGACCAGATCCGTTGGGCCGACCGTGTCTCGCTGGTGCTGGGCGCGCGCCGCGACCATGCGCGCTCGAAGACGGAAGGCCAGTCCAGCCAGACCGACAACGCCACCACCTATCGCGCCGGGCTGATCGGCGAACTGGGTGCGGGCGTTTCGCCCTACCTGAGCTACAGCGAATCGTTCCTGCCGGTGTCGGGGCAGGATCTGTTCGGCAGCGCCTTCAAGCCGATGCGCGGCCGCCAGTCCGAGGCCGGCATCAAGTGGCAACCCGCGCGCAACCTGCTGCTGACGCTGGCGGCGTACCGCATCACCGAAACCAATCGCCAGACCAACGATCCGGACAATGTGTTGAATGTGGTGCAGACCGGCCAGATCCGCTCCAAGGGCGTGGAGCTGGAAGGCCAGTTCCAGTTTTCCAACGACCTGACGGTTACCGCCGCCGTTGCGCGCAACGAGGCTGAGGTCAGCCGCAGCAACTTCGCATTGGAAGTGGGCCAGCGCCTCAACGACACCCCGCAGGACCTGGCCTCGGCCTGGGTGTCGAAGGGTTTCCAGCTGGATGATGCCGCACGCCTCCGGCTGGGACTGGGCGTGCGCCATGTGGGCAATACGGTGTCGCTGGGCAATGGCGGGCGCATCATCACTCCGAGCTACACGCTGGCCGATGCATTGATGGAAGTGCAGGTGACCGACTGGACGATGGCGTTGAACATCACCAACCTCACCGGCAAGCGCTACTACGCGCCGTGCCGCACCTTTGGCGACTGCTTCGCCGGCTACCCGCGCGTGGTGAGCGGCACCATCAGCTATCGGTTCTGATGGCGACCAGCGCGGGCCGCCGCAGCAGCAGGTGCAACAGCACAGCGCAGGCGGCGGTCAGGTCCCGGCACGTTGGCCTGGCGCACGCCTGCAGCCGTTGCGCATCTGCTCCGCAGCGCTCAGGACCAGCTGATCCACCGGATCAGCGCGCGGCCGCGGCATCCAGGAAATTGCGCAGCACCGGCGACGGTGCTTCCGGCCGCGTGCAGAACTGCAGCGCGAAGCGCGCTGCTTCATCGGCCAACAGCCGATAGACGATTTCCTGCGAACGGAAACTGGCCATGCTGGCCGGCACGATCGCCACGCCGGCGTCCACCGCCACCAGCGACAGCACCGCGTGCATGCCATGCGCTTCCTGCACCACGCGCGGGGTGAATCCTGCCGCGGTGCACAGGCCCAGCACCTGCGCATGAAAGCCGATGCCCTCGCCCGCCGGCCATGAAACGAACAGCTCATCGGCGAGCATCGCCACACTGACCTCTGGTGCGTCGGCCAGCGCATGTGCACGCGGCAGCGCAATCGCGAGGCGGTCGTGGTCGAAGTCGTGAAGTACCAGCTCGGCCGCGGGAATCGGTGGAATCAGCACGCCGACATCGATGCGCTGCTCACGCAGCCACAGCTGCTGCTGGCGCGAGGTCGCTTCCTGCAGATGCAGCTGCACCTGCGGGTACTGCTGGCGGAAGCGGCGGATCAGGCCTGGCAGGCGGCCATACAGCGCACTACCCACATGGCCCACGCGCAGGCTGCCAGACTGCCCGGCGGCGGCTTCGCGCGTGCGCTGCAATGCCTGCTCGGCCTGCTGCAGCGTTGCCCGCGCCTCAACCAGCAAGGTCTGCCCGGCCGCGGTCAGGCCCAGGGTACGATTGCCGCGCACGATCAGTTCACTGCCCAGTTCGTCTTCCAGCCGCCGGATCGCCGCCGTCAGCGGTGGCTGCGACATGTGCAGGCGGGCCGCGGCGCGGTGGAAGTGCAGCTCTTCGGCCACGGCCACGAACTGGCGAAGCAGGCGCAGGTCGATCATCTCGATGCAGGCAGTGGGAACCCGCCTAGGGTACGCCTTCAGCCGCGCACGTCGACGCTGGCGCGGGCGATGGCCGGCCACTGCAGGGCCACCGACTCGATGCTGTCGGCACTGACCGCGCGCAGATCCCGCGGATACGCCACATGCTCGGCCTCCTGCAGGCGCAGTGCGTGGAACTGGCCATTGCTTGCGCGCAGCACCCATCCGCCGTCCTGGCAGCGCGTGGACGCCAGATAGGCCACGCCCTGTGCGACCGCATCCGGATGCAGCTCGTCGGGCTCGCCGTCGACGCCCCACATGCGGGTCTTCGCCACCGGCGAAACGGCGTTGGCCACGATGCCGTGCTCGGCGCCTTCCAGTGCCAGCACATTGACCAGGCCAAGCGCGGCCAGCTTGCCCATCGCGTAAGCGGACAGCCCGCGCTGTGCGTACTGCGGATACAGCGCGCGATCGGACGTGGTGATGACGATGCGCCCACCGCCCGCCGCGCGCATCGCCGGCCACGCCGTCTGCGCCAGCCACAGCGGCGTCTTCGCGGCCAGGCACAGCATCTGCTCCAGCGCCTCGTCCTCGATCGCTTCCAGCGTCTGGTACTCGACCCAGCCGGCGTTGTGGATCAGGAAATCGATACGGCCGTGCTGCTGCAGCAGATCCTGCACCAGCCCGTGGCAACCCGCGCGATGGTCGATGGGATCACTGACGGCCTGCACCGATAGCCCCCGCGCCTGCAACGCTTCGGCACTGTGCTGGATGCGCAGCGGATCGGTACCACGGCCTTCGGTGCCGGTACCGACGTCATGCATCACCACATGCGCGCCACGCTCGGCCAGCAGGCGACTGTAGGCCAGGCCCAGTCCACCGGCGGCGCCGGTCACCAGGCCCACCTGGCCTTCGAAGGAAATACGCGAAATCGGCTTCATCCGCACAGCTTCAACCAAACACGCGGGCCGCAGCCAATACCGTTCGCCGCCCTCCACGATACGCGCACGCTATCGTCGAAAAGGGGACGGAGAGGATTAAGGCGTTTCAGGCACAGTGTGGCAAGTTACGGCTTAATCCCCTCCGCCCCCTTTTTCGCTCAGCGGCTGAAGCGGCGCGCGCCTGCCACGCAGATCACCGCGACCACGGTCACCAGCACCATGCTGAGGCTGACCGATTCGTGCAGCAGCAGCGCAGCCAGAGCCAGCCCGAAGAACGGTTGCAGCAGCTGCAGTTGGCCAACCGCGGCAATCCCGCCCTGGGCCAGCCCGCGATACCAGAACAGGAAACCGATCAGCATGCTGAACACCGCCACGTAGCCCAGTGCCCACCACGCCGAAGCACCGACTGCCGCGAACGAGGCCGGGCGCATCAGCACCGCCAACGGCAGCATCACCGGCAGTGCCAGCAGCAGCGCCCAACTGATCACCTGCCAACCCCCAAGGTGACGGGCAAGCCGACCACCTTCGGCATAGCCGAGCCCACACACCACGATTGCCGCCAGCATCAGCAGGTCAGCCTGAAGCGAGGCCTCGATGCCGTTGCGTACCGCATAGCCGACCACGCAGGCACTGCCCAGCAGCGAGAACAACCAGAATGCGGGACGCGGCCGATCGCCACCGCGCAGTACACCGAACACAGCAGTACTCAGCGGCAGCAGACCGAGGAACACGATGGTGTGTGCCGATGAAGCGTGGCGAAGGGCCAGTGCGGTCAGCAGTGGAAAGCCGACCACCACGCCGAAACTGACCACGGCCAGGCCCGCCAGATCGGTGCGCTGCGGACGCGGCTGGCGCAGCAGCAACAACAGGCTGACGCCAAGCACGGCGGCGATGGTGGCACGCGCAGCGGTGACGAATCCGGCGTCCAGCTGCAGCACTGCCAGGCGGGTAGCCGGCAACGAGCCCGCGAAAATCACCACGCCGATGAAGCCATTGATCCAACCACTCGCCGACCGTTCCACGCCTGTACTCCTGTCGTGCCGGGCAGCACCCGGCGGGATCTCCATGGAAGCACCCGAGACGGCGCGGCCCCAGCTACAATCCAGTACAGTCGCAAGTAACTGTACTGCCCACACTTCCACTACAGTCCGCCATGCCACGCCCCCTCACCCGCATCGAATCCGTCATCCAGGCGGTGCGCACCCGCATCAGCGCGCGCATCGATGGCCCCGGCTCGCGCCTGCCCTCGGTCCGTGCACAGGCCAGCGCCATGGGGGTTTCCGTCTCCACCGTGGTCGAGGCCTATGAGCGCCTGGCCGCCGAGGGTGTGATCAGCGCGCGCGCGGGCTCGGGCTTCTACGTCAGCGGGCCTGCTGCACCACTCGCCCTTGCCGAAATGGAGCCCCGGCTGGATCGCGCGGTGGACCCGCTGTGGGTGTCGCGGCAATCGCTGGAAACACCGGCCGGCCATCTCAAACCGGGCTGTGGCTGGATGCCCAGCGATTGGCTGTACCACGACGGCATGCGTCGTGGCCTGCGCCGGCTGGCACGCGCCGATGCGTCACAGCTGGTCGACTACGCCGGCCCGCTCGGCCTGCCCGCGCTGCGCCAGCTGCTGCAGCGGCGTTCGGCCGCCGTGGGCATCGATGCGTCCATGGAACAGATCCTGTTGACCGAATCGGGCACCCATGCGGTCGAGCTGATCTGCCGTTTCCTGCTCAAACCCGGCGACTGCGTGCTGGTCGATGACCCCAGCTACTTCAACTACCACGCGTTGCTGAAGGCACACCAGGTGCAGGCGATCGGCGTGCCCTACACTGCCACCGGCCCGGACCTTGAAGCATTCGCACACGCATTGCAGGCGCATTCGCCGCGGCTGTACATCACCAACTCGGGGCTGCACAACCCAACCGGCGCCGTATTGTCGGCCAGCACCGCCCATCGTCTGCTTGGCCTGGCCGAACGCAGCGAGCTGATCATCGTCGAAGACGACATCTTCGCCGACTTCGAGCTGAGCCCCGCGCCACGGCTGGCCGCACTCGATGGGCTGTCACGGGTGATCCACGTCGGCAGCTTCTCCAAAACACTGTCGGCATCGTCGCGATGCGGCTACATCGCCGCACGCCATGACTGGATCGAAGCGCTGACCGACCTGAAGCTGGCCACCAGTTTCGGCGGTGGACACCTCGCGGCACAATTGATGCACATCGCGCTGACCGACAGCGGCTACCGCCGCCACATGCAGTCGGTGCGTTCGCGGCTGGCCGATGCGCGCCGGCAAACGCAGCGGAAACTGCAGACTCTGGGCATCACGCCGTGGCTGCAGCCGGAAGCCGGCCTGTTCCTGTGGTGCCAGCTGCCAGACGGTCGCGATGCCGCCGCACTGGCCCGGCGATGCCTGCGCGCAGGCATCGTGCTGGCCCCGGGCAATGCCTTCAGCCAGTCGCAGCGCGCGGCCGACTATGTACGTTTCAACGTCTCGCAGTGCCAGGACCCGCGGATCTGGCAGGTGCTGACGCGGGAACTGCGCTGAGCTGGTTGCGAACCGGCCAGCGCAGGCGGGAGCGTCCAGCCGCAAAGGCACTTGCACGGCGCGCTACAGTGGTATGTCCCCTCCGCAGGAATCCGCGCATGTCCACGTTCTCCGACCCGCAGGCGGTGGCCCGCTATGCCGAAGCGCCGCAGCGCCAGGTGCCGGGCTTCCTCGCGTTGCAGCAGATGAGCCGCCTGCTGCTGGCCGAACGCGTCCCGACGGAGGGCCGCGTGCTGGTGCTGGGTGCGGGTGGGGGGCTGGAGCTGAAGGCCTTTGCCGTGGCGCAGCCGGGCTGGCAGTTGCTGGGCGTGGACCCGGCTGCGCCGATGCTGGCCCTGGCCGAGCAGACACTGGGCCCGTTGAACGCACGCGTTGAGCTGCTGGAAGGCTACATCGACGATGCCCCGGACGTGCGCTTCGATGGTGCCAGCTGCCTGCTGACCCTGCACTTCCCAGACGCCACGCAACGCCTGCATACGTTGCGCGAGCTACACAAGCGACTTCGCCAGGGTGCCCCTCTGGTTGTCGCCCACCACAGCGTGCCGCAGGATCCGGTCGGCAAGCTGCGCTGGTTGCAGCGCTACGCGGCGTTCGCGGAAGCCTCGGGGGTTGCCCACGCCGATGCGCAGCGCGCGATCGAAGCGATTGCCGAGCGGCTGCCGCTGCTGGCGCCCGAGCAGGAAGTCGCGCTGCTGCAGGAGGCCGGCTTCGACGACGTGGAGCTGTTCTATGCCGGCTTCAGCTTCAAGGGCTGGGTGGCGTACGCCGGATGAAGCCTACGGCACCACGGTGATACCGATGCGCTGCATCAACAGCGCCACCTGCTGCACGTCCAGCGTGGCGCCACGCAGGTTGGTGCTGCGCAGGTCCAGCTCGCCCAGCTCGGAGTTGGTCAGGTCGCAGTCGGTGAAGTTGGCACTGTTCCAGTCGATACCCTCGAACTGGCCGCCGGACAGGTCCGATCCTGCGAAGCTGGCACCGTTCACGTTGGCGCCGTCCCAGCGGTTCTCCCACAGTTCGCACTTCTCCAGAGTCACCCGCGAGAAATTGGCGTAGCGCAGGTTCGACTTCTTGATGAAGGCGCTGCAGAACCAGCTGCGCGTGGTTATCTGGTTCATGAAGCTGGCGTTGCTGAAATCCGCACCCTGTGCGCGGCACTCGCTGATCTCCAGCCCCAACGCCTTGATGAAACTGAAATGGCACATGCTGATGTCACAGCTGCGGAAACTGGCTTCCTTCAGCGTGGCACCATTGAAGCGGCAGCCGGCGCGGCTGTCGGCATCGTAGAAACTGCAGTTGATGAATTCGGTGGCGGTGAGGTCCGCGCCGGAAAAGTCGCATTCGTGGAACTGCTGGTCGACCACTTTCTGGCCGGTGTACTGGTCCGCGCCGATGCGCAGCTTGCGGTGAACGGTGGGGGACATCGGGGATTCCATGCCGGTGGCCCCGTCATGATGCCGGGCCACGAAGGTGATCCATAGACCCGGACGTGGGCGGGTTCACCGGCAGTCCAGCCGGCGTGCGTCCACCTATCCCGGATCACACGTTGTTGCACGTTAATGCACGAACATGCACACTCCCAGCATGAGTTCCGATCCCAGCCCCCTTCCCGCCCAGCGGACCCAGCTGATCCTCGACGAACTGCACCAACAGGGCCGTGTGGTGGCCGCTGAACTGGCGCGCCGTTATGCGGTTTCCGAGGATTCGATCCGCCGCGACCTGCGCGAGCTGGCTGCCCAGGGGCTGTGCCAACGCGTCTACGGTGGCGCCGTGCTGCCGCCGCCCAAGGAGCGCCCGCTGCGCGAGCGCCTGACCCGCGACCGTGGCGACAAGGCCGAACTGGCCGCCCGCGTCTGTGCCCTGCTGCAGCCCGGCCAGGTAGTGCTGCTCGATGCAGGCTCGACCAATCTGGCCATCGCCCAGCAGCTGCCAGCCGCCCTCGGTCTGACGGTGATCACCAACGCCCCGCAGATCGCCACCGCCGCCAGCCTGCACGAGGGCGCCTCGGTACAGCTGATCGGCGGCCGCCTCGCCCGCGGCGGCGGCGCGGTCGGTGCCGAAGCACTGGCCCAGGTGCAGCGCCTGCGCGCCGACGTTTACCTGCCCGGCCCATGCGCGGTGGATGGCGACACCGGCGTGTGGGCGATGGATGCGGAAGAAGCCACACTGAAGCGCGCGATGGTGGCCTGCAGCAGCCGCGTCATCGTCGCCGCCACCACCGAAAAACTCGGTGCCCGGGGCAACTGGCAGATCGCCAGCCTCGACGAGATCGACGATCTGGTGTTGACCACCTCGGCACCGCCCGCACTGGCCGCGCGCTTCCGCGCCGCCGGTATCGCGGTACACCCCACCCCGCCCTGACCGTACCGCTCATGTCCCTCGCCAACCGCGCGCGTGCCGAACAGCACGCGACCCGCGCTGCATTCTTCATTCCCGGTTTCGCCACCGCATTGTGGGCAACACTGGTGCCGTTCGCCAAGGCGCGCACCGAAATCAACGACGCTACGCTGGGCCTGGTGCTGCTCTGCCTCGGTGCCGGTTCGCTGCTGGCCATGCCGTTGTCCGGCGTGCTGGCCGCACGCCTGGGCTGCCGCCGGGTGATGGTGGCCAGCAGCCTGCTGATCTGCCTGACGGTACCCGGCCTGGCACTCGCCGGTTCGGCCTGGGCGCTGGGAATGGTGCTGTTCGTGTTCGGCGCAGCTGTCGGCGCGATGGACTGCACGATGAACGTGCAGGCCGTCATCGTCGAGCGCGAAGCGCGGCGGGTGATGATGTCCGGCTTCCACGCGTTCTTCAGCATCGGCGGCTTCCTCGGCGCGGCAACGATGACCGTGCTGCTCTCCGCACAGTTGCCGCCACTGGCATCGGTGCTGATCGGTGTCGGCGCCATGCTGCTGGTGATGCTGCTGTCGGCGGCGTACTGGCACAGCGAGCGCATGCCGCACGACGCACCGATGCTCGCCATTCCGCACGGCATCGTGCTGTTCATCGGCGTACTCGCCTTCGTCGCCTTCCTTGGCGAAGGCGCCATGCTGGACTGGAGTGCGGTCTTCCTCAGCGATGTGCGCCGCGTCGATGCCAGCATTGCCGGTATCGGCTATGTGACCTTCACTCTGACCATGACCGTCGCACGCCTGTTCGGCGATGCGCTGGTAGCGCGTGTGGGCCGTGAGCGCGCGATCGTGTTTGGCGCCCTGCTCGCCGCCGCGGGCGTGCTGGTGTTGACCCTGGTCACGCCGTGGCAGGCGTCGTTGGTGGGCTATGTGCTGGTCGGCCTCGGCTGCGCCAACATCGCCCCGGCCCTGTTCTCGCTGGCTGGGCACCAGACCCGCATGCCGGGTGCGCTGGCGATTACTGCCGTGTCCACGCTGGGTTTTGCCGGCATCCTTGCTGGCCCGGCACTGATCGGCTTTGCTGCCAACCACTTCGGCCTGATCGCCGCCTTCATCGGCGTCGCCGTGGCACTGTTGATGGTCGCGGTGTCGACCCGCTGGCTGCGGGTCTGACTGGCAGCATCAGCGCCACCGCAGCTTCATTCGCAGACGGCGACAGCCGATCACCGTGGCCGTCGCGCACAGCGCAGTACCCGCCAGGCTCAGCAGCAGCAACACAGCCAGGCGGGCGGTGCCCTGACGCAGCAACGCAGGCAGGTCCCAGCTGTGCAGGAAGTAGAACAGCCAGCGCCCCACCCGTTCGCGATGCCCCATCGTCAGCAACGGGTCACCGGTGGCCAGATCGAGATAGACGCGCGTCGCCTCGGCATCGCCGAAGTCCACCACTGCTACCGGGAAGCGGCGCACCGCCGCACCATTCATGGCCTCCGGTGCACGCGGATAGAAGTACGCATCCGGCGCCTGCCGGATCACGAATCCCTGCACCGGTGCATCGGACATGGCTCGCACCTTCTGCAGCAGCCATGCCGCTGGCAGCTGGCGCGCAACCTGCAGCTGGCCTTCAACCTGGGACACGATGCGGGTATCGCCTTGTCCATCCAGCAGCACCGCAAACAGTTCACCTCCGATGCGCCGCCACTGGACCTCCACCGGCTTGAACCGCGTAGCATCGACCGTCGCCAGCAGCGCCGCCGGGGCACCCAATGCGCCATCCACCGCCGCCGCACCGCGATAGCGGCCGCTGTCGATCGCCTCGCGTGTGCTGCTGAAAACCCCCAACGGGTTCATCGACATCAGCCCGCTGAAGATCCAGGTGAACACGAAGGCGGATACCACCAATCCGATCAGGTGGTGCCAGCGCATCCAAGGCTCGACGTACGGTGTCTTCGCGCCGGAACGGTAGTGACCACGGAAACGCCAACGCCACAGCCCGACCACGATGCCGCTGACCGCCGCCACCGTGCACAGCGCGGACAACACGATCACCACCCACGTCCACACCGGGTCCACCGACTGCATGCGCAGGAAGTACAACCAGTGCAGCCACGCGCCCACGTAGTTCCAGCGCTGCTGCACCCGTGGTGCATCCAGTACCACTTCGCCAGTGTGCGAGGACACGTACAGGTCTCCCGGCTGTGTACCTCCCACTTCCACCCGGTACAGCGGCCGATGTACGTCCAGTGCACGCGAATGCGTCCAGCGGTCCTCGTCCACCCGCATCGCGCCCACGAACGCCTGGCCGCCGGCGAACTGTGCAGCTGATGCTTCGGCACGCTGTGCCGACACCGGCAGCAGGGCCTGGCCAGTGACGGCTGACCACGCCCCAACGTTGCTTCCCGTGCGCACCACATATGCAGGCGCGCCTCGCAACGTGGTCAGGGCCACGGCCTCCGGCTCGGCCTGCACCGCGGCAGGCAGTACCGACAGCCCCTGCAGGTCGCGGGCGTCCCCCAGCACGGGCAAGGCTGCCAAGCGCTCCCCCGGCGTCAGCTTCGGGTAGCCGATGAACAGCATCACCATGCCGCTGACAAACCACAGCAGCATCAGCAGGCATCCGCCGATGCCGAGCCAGCGATGCACCAGATAGGTCCAGCGCTTGGCCTTCGATCGCAGCGACATGGTGCGCGTCCTCAGAAGCGATGATCGACGGTGAACTCGACGCGGCGATCCGCGCCCAGCAGCCACTGCGTGCTGGTGTAGTACGCGGTTGCGTAGTACGCCTTGTCGAACACGTTGAACATGCGAGCGGTCAGGCGCGTGCGCGGTGCTGCCTGCCAGGTCAGCGCCAGATCGGTGGTGCTGTAGCCGGGCAACTCCAGCGTGTTGGCATTGTCGGCGTAGCGCTTGCCGACATAGCGCACGCCAGCGCCTGCGCTCCAGTCCGGCAGGAACTGCCAGCTCAGCCATGCGTTCGCCAGCCGCTCGGCCACGTTCGGCGGCACGTTGCCATCACGCGACACCAGTACCGCCGGCGAGCCGGTGGTTTCCAGGAAATCCTCGAACTCGGCCTTCAGCACGGTGGCATTGGCATCGAGCGACCACTTCGGCGCGAAGTTCCAGTTCAACGACGCCTCGATGCCCCGGGAAGTCTGTGCTCCCACCTGCACCCGGCGATCCGGCACCAGCGGGTCGCGGCTGAGCAGGCCAGTCTTGCGGATGCGATACGCGGCCAGCGTCCACTCCCCGCCCTCGAAGGCCTGCTTCAGGCCGACCTCGATCTGCCGCCCCTTGGCCAGGTCGAATGCTCCGTTGGCCGGGCTGATCATCAGCAGGCCGCTGACCGGATCCGCCGCCTGCGAGTACTGCGCATACAGGCTCAGCGTCGGCCGAAGCGCGAATACCGTACCTGCACGCCAGCCGGTGCTGCTGTAGGTCTTCGAAAACGCGTTCTGGCCGCTGATCAGATCAGTACGATCGATACGTGCACGGTCGTGGCGCAGCCCACCCAGCACCGACCAGCGCTCGCTCAGCGCCAACCGGTCTTCCACGAACAGCGCGAACTGCTCGGCACTGTTGCGGTAGCGCGGCAGGTTCGGCGCATCGCTGGCGAACTGGCCCGGCACCGGATCGAACGGATCGACCGGGCCCGAGCTGCCGGCATAGGTGTTGTTGGTGTGCTTGAAGTGCGCGCGGTTGGTGTCCAGGCCCACCGCGAAGCTGTTCTGCAGGCCACCCGCCGTTCCCTGCACGCGCAGCGTGGAGGTCAGCCCGGTCTGGTCCTGGTTGTGAGTGATCTCGGTATTGCCCGATCGATCGATCAAGCCAGTGGCGCGGTTGTAGACATAGGCCTCGGCATTGCGCCAATCGCGCTGGCTGTCGATCTGGTAGAGGCGCGTGCGCCATTCCACATTCGCGTTCGGCGTCCACAGCGCATCGAGCTGGGTCCAGCGATCGCGGTAGCGGATGTCGCTGTCTTCCACGTTGTAGTTGCGGTGGCGCAGCGCCTCCAGCTGTCGCCCCTCGACCAGCGGCGTGCCGAAGTAGCGCATCGGTTTCTGGTAACCCTGCGCGTGGGTAAGGGTCAGCTGCAGGTCCTGGCTCGCCTGCCACAGCAATGCACCGGAGAAAGTGGCATCGCTGTTGCGGCCGCGGTCGACCCAGCCACCGCCGTAGTTCCCGCTCACATCCAGCCGGTAGGCCAGCTCCGGGGTCAGCGCGCCACCGCTGCCGAAGCCCAGGCGCGCGGTGTCTTCGCTGCCCATGGTCACGCTGATCTCGTTCTCGATGGCACCGCGCGAAGGCTTCTTCGGCACGATGTTGATCACGCCGCCAATCGCCCCATCGCCATGGATCACCGAAGCCGGTCCACGCAGCACTTCGATGCGCTCGATCGACCAGGTGTCGAACGGGAAGGTGATGCCCACGCCGCCGTACTGGCGTAGCCCGTCATACAACCGCATCACCGAGGCGCCGTCGGTGAAGCCACGGCTGGACAGTGCACTCAGGCCGTTGCCGGGGTGCGGCATGGCACTGATCGCGCCGGCGCGGCTGATCGCCTCGCTGAGGTTGCTGTCACCACGTTGCTCCAGTTGATCGCGCGAAACGATGGTCAGGCTGGCCGGCGTCTGCAGCACGCTCAGGCCCAGCGCAGAGCCGGCGCTGGCGGCAGAAGACAGTTCACCGCTGCGGGTGTCGACCACGCGCACCGTATCCAACGTGGTGGGGGGAGCCGTGTCGGCGGCAAGCAGGGGAGCGGTGTGCAGCAGCAACGCGCACAGGACAGGCAACGCCGCCCTGCGCAGGCGCACGGAGTTGGGGCTCGTTTTCATTTGTTCACGGCATGCAGGGCCGCCCGGTCGGCCGGGCAGCAGAAAGAAATGTGCACGCGGTAGCGCCGGGCCATGCCCGGCGACTTCAATCGAATCGAATGAATGACCGCGTGTTCGGCTCAGACAGCCGCAGCCACCGGCGGTCCCCGTGCACCCAACGTTCCTGCAATCCGCTGCGGCAACGTCCGCACCGCACCACGCAGCGCGCGGCACACCGGTGCCATCGGCGCCAACAGCAACAGCGCTGCCACCAGCAGGGTGATCAGCCGGCCGGCGATCAGGCAGTAATCGCAGTCCACGCCCATCTCGTGATCAGCATGTGGATCGACACGTGCCTTTGGCGCGGCCTCACCGTGCTGCATTGCCGTCGCGTGATGGTCGTGGTGCCCTTCCATCGCCTGCTGCGCATGCTCTGCGTGCATCGCGTGATTCATGGCTGCCACCGGTGCGGTGGCCGCAACGTGACCACTCGCCAGCCAGCGGCTCACCAGCGGGGCGAGCAGCACCAGCAGCATGGCAAGCCATGCCAGGGCCTGGAACCGGCGGTGGAAAGCAGAACGTCGCACGCCGCCATTCTACGGGGCTGCAGCCAACCTTGGACCACGTTCAGGGTTGCTCCGCAGGTGGTGCGACGTTATGACGCAGCCTCGCTCGCGAGGCGCACTGATCACCCCGGAGGGGACGGAAGGGCGCCCAGCCTGGCCGGCCCCTTCCGCCCCCGATCGGCAACGCTAGAACCGCACCGGCTGCTGCACTGCGCGCTCCAGGAACATGACACCCGCCTGCAGGCTGTTGCGGGCGTTCTCCAACCAGCGCTCCGGGTCGGCCATCGCGAATCGCTCCTGTGCATCCACGTCCCCCGCATCCGCCAGATCGGCCAGCTGCAGATGGATGTGGTTCTCAACCAGGCTCACCAGCATGGCGAGCTCGGCCGACAATCCGGCGATGCGTTCGGTGAAGCCAGCGTCGTTGCTGTTCAGAGACATGTCCCCTGTTCCTATGCGTTGCGGTGTTGATGGATGGCTTCGAAACGCTCGGCACAGGCAGGCCCACAGAACAGCCTGGCCGGATCGTTGTCGAAGTCTTCGCTGCAGTCCGGGTTGTGGCATTCCCCAATGGGCGTGAGAGGGGCAACGCTGCTGGCCCGCGTTGCGTGCTGGGCCAATGCGCGTTGCAGGTGGCGCGCTTCCAGTTCCTGCGATTCGTCGATGGTGTCCGTCATGCCAGTCGTATTTTATCGAGGGGTGGTCGCACCGAATGAGAACGCTGCGGCGGCAATGCACGACGCGCGCGTTTCATCGGATCGGTGTGCTTCGGCGAGGTCGGTTTCAGGCATGCAGGCTCCTTGTGCATGGACGCCCGGACAGGGCGATTGAGAGAGGAAAAGCGGCCGTGCGGCACGGCGACGCCATCATCGGGAAACCGGTTCTCGCCAACTGCGACGGAACACGCTGATGAAGGCGATCTGCGACCGCCATCGCATCTCCCAAGCGAGCTTCCACACCACGCAAGCAACAGGGATGAAAGGTACTGAAAGGGATTGCAAAAGGCAGGGTGATCCGACACCATGATCGCCTCAGCACCTCCCACCACCTACTGACCACCTCGCGTCGGGCAGCCGCCGCATGGCCTGCGCACGGCAGGCAACACACAGCACCCTTGCTGCCACCGGTCGCTGTGAATCGAACCATGTTTCAAGGGGATCCCGCCGAATGCACACACCGCACCCAGCACAGAACGTCGTTCCCGCGTTCCTGCAGGCCATGCATGCACACGGCATCGTGCCGGACGCGCGCGGACGCGATGCACTCAATGCCGACGGCACGCTGGTGCGCTTCCATGTGGAGGGCGATCGCCGCGGCACCCGCAACGGCTGGGCCGTCCTGTTCGGTGACAACGTCCCCGCAGGTGAGTTCGGCAGCTGGCGTACCGGAACCCGCCATGCCTGGTGCGCGAAATCACCGACCACACTGAGCGCAACCGAACAGCGTGCGATCCGCCAGCGCCAGGAACGGGCCCGCGTCGAGCGCGAACAGCAGCAGCGCGAGCGCGAGGATGCAGCAGCCAAGGCCGCCAACGTACTGTGGAACCGTGCCGTGCCTGCCGATGGCAGCCATCCCTATCTCGTGCGCAAGGGCATCCAGGCGCATGGCCTGCGCGTGGCAGCATGGCCGGTACGCAACAGTGACGGGCTGGTGTTCCGTCACATCGACAACGCGCTGCTGGTGCCGGTGATGAACACAGCGGGCCGGATCGTCTCGCTGCAGGCGATCTTTCCTCGCGTGGACCCCGCACTCGCACGCGACAAGGACTTCCTGCCGGGCGGCCGCAAGCAAGGCTGCTTCCACGTCATCGGCAAGCCACAGCCGGGCCACCCCATCGCCATCGCCGAGGGCTATGCCACCGCAGAATCGATCCACCAGGCCACCGGCTGGTGCGTAGTGGTCGCCTGGGACGCAGGCAACCTTGCATCGGTGGCTCGCGCCTGGCGCAACGCCGTGGCCGACGCCAGCTTCGTACTCTGCGCCGACAACGACCAATGGACCCGACAGCCACTGGACAACCCCGGCGTCACCCAGGCCTCCCATGCTGCGGCGGAGATCGACGCACGCGTGGTGTGGCCGGAGTTCGCCGTTGTGCTTGGCGATGATGACCGCCCCACCGATTTCAACGACCTGCATCTGCGCGAAGGCCTGGAGGTACTACGCGCCCAGCTGCTGCCCCTGCCACCGACGGCACCGGAGGCATGCCCGGCAGAGGATGAGCCGCAGCCAGCGCATGCCGCGCGCTACCTGGTGCCCGGCAACCTGTCCGCGTTCGACACCTTTACTCCGTTCCCGGACAGCAACGCGCGTGGCCGTCCGCTGCCGACGGCACGCAACCTGGCCGAACTGTGCCGGCGCACCGGGGTGACCGTGCGCTACAACGTCATCCGCAAGGACCTGGAGATCCTGGTACCGGGTCTGCAGACCACGGTGGACAATGCCAAGGAGGTCGCCGCCGGCGAAGTGATGGACTGCATGCACCGTGCCGGCATGGCCACGGCCAGTTTCGAGACCAACCTGTGCCAGGTGGCCGAGGCCAATCCCTACAACCCGGTCGCCAGCTGGATCACCTCGCAGCCATGGGATGGCCGGTCGCGCCTGCAGGACTTCTTCGATACCGTGCAGGAAGCCCAACCCACCCGCATGGCCGATGGCCGCATCCTGAAAGAGGTGTTGATGCGGCGCTGGTTGATTTCCGGCGTGGCCGCGGCGTTCGAACCGGACGGCGTGGTGGCCCGTGGGGTGCTTACTTTCGTGTCGAAACAGAACTTGGGCAAGACGCGCTGGGCGCGGCAGCTGGCGCCCGCCGGGCTGCATCTGATCGCCGACGGCGTGGTGCTTGATCCGGCCAACAAGGACAGCGTCAAGCAGGTCATCTCCAAGTGGATCGTCGAACTGGGTGAGGTCGACGCGACCTTCCGCCGCACCGACATCGCGGCGTTGAAGTCGTTCATCTCGCGCAGCCACGACGAGCTCCGCCGTCCCTATGCGCGCACGGAATCGCGCTATGCGCGGCGCACCATCCTGTTCGCCAGTGTCAACGATGAGCGCTTCCTGCGTGATGCCACCGGCAACAGCCGCTGGTGGACCGTGCATGCCGTGGCACTGGGCGAACCGGCGCGGATCGACATGCAGCAGGTCTGGGCCGAGGCCCACGCGCTGTACTGCAACGGTGAGACCTGGCACCTGTCCAGCGAGGAGCTGGATGCGCTCAATGCCACCAACAGCGAGCACGAACCGATCTCGCCGATCGCCGAGCTGATCGACCGTCACTTCGACTGGTCCCTCCCTGCAGAGCACTGGGGCGCGCAGTACCGCGCCACCGAGATCGCCCTCGCGGTGGGCATCGACAAACCGAATCGCCGCGAGGTCAACGAGGCTGCTGCCTACGTGGTCAAGCGCCATGGCGTGCATACCAAAGTGGTGGGCAAGGAGCGCGCCAAGGTCTGGCTGATGCCGGCACGCAAGCTCACCCTCGCCGAATACGCGGCGGGCCCGTTCTGATGCCACGCACCCACGATGGTCGCGAGGCCGGCACCGACACCACGGACTGGCGACTCGCCTGCGAAGCACGCCGCCTGCTGCAGCTTGGGGGCTACCGCTACATTGATGCCTGTGGCCGCTGGAGGATGGTCAGCCCGCGCCGGCATCGTCAGCAGTATCTGGAACGTGTGCAGGCAATCCGTGGCCATGCCGAGCGCGACCGTCTTGCGGCGCTGGCACTGCGGATATGGGCCTCCGCCCATCCGGACAATGCACACAAGGATGCAAGTAGATGAAAGGTGTTGACTAAAGCTATCCCGGCGGGCAAGATGCATGCACCGGCTACGCCACCTTCCAGGAGCACACGCCATGCCTCGCGCCCACCTGCATGCCTTCGAAGGCGAACAGCTGACCGTGCAGCAGATCCATCAACGCGTCCCCATCCTGTCCGAGCGCACCATCCGCGACCACCTGGCGGCTGGCCGTCGCACCCGCTCCGCCATGCTGTGCTTCGATCCGATCGCCGCTGCCGCACGTGGCGGACGCATCACCCAGCGCATGCTTCGCGCCCGCAGTGTGGCCAGCCGCGATTCCTGATCGCCGCCGCGCCTGTCGCATCCTCCCAGGAGTAGATACCGCATGATCCCCACCTCGCTCGACAACGGTCACCGCATGATCGCCGCCACACTGGCCGCATTCCGCGCCGGCCCCGCACTCGGCCGCGTGCCGCTGCGCAGCGCATCACTGGCGCGGCCACCGCTCTATATCGGTGTTGCAGGCGGCAAGCGTGCCGGCAAGGACACCCTTGCCAATGGCCTCGCTTCGGCGCTGGCCCTGCCATGCGACAGCTTCGCCGCACCGCTGCGGCAGTTCGTCGCCTCCATCCTCGGGATGTCCCTGCGCGAACTGGACAGCCGCAAGGAGGATGCCATCGACTGGCTGGCCGACCTCACGCCTCGCCACATGATGCAGAGTGCCGGCACTGAATGCGGGCGCGACCGCGTCCACCCGGAGCTGTGGGTGCGCTCGCTGTTCTCGCGACTGCCAGAAGGTGGCCTGGTTCCCGATGTCCGTTTCGCCAGCGAGGCCCAGGCCATTCGTCGCCGCGGGGGCGTCGTGATCCGCGTCGTCCGCCCCGGCCAGCACAGCAGCGACCTGCACGCCAGTGAGCAACCACTGCCGGACGAACTGATCGACATCGAGGTATGCAACGACCGTACGCCAGCCGACCTGGTACGCAATACGCTGGACCAGCTGATGCGCCGCGGGTGGATCTGAACGCATGGCGCAGATGCCTGCATGATGAAGCGCGCAGCGCCTCTTGATCCCGGCCTGATGCCGGCCTGTGGCCCATCATCGGCGAAAATGCGGTAAGGTCGTCCCCCAACACCGACGGCACCTGCCGTCACCCTGCATCCCCAACCGCTTTAGAAAAGAGGAAATGTCATGGAGGTCGAACAGTTCACGTCGACGCGCCAGAAGGCCATCGAATTGTTCAAGTCGCAGCCCAAGGGTGGCAAGGACATCGTGAGCCTGGATGCGATCTTCATTTCGCTGTGCTCGCTGGCCAATGCCCAAACCGGGACCGGCAATGCCCTGCAGCCGCGTACCGCCGCCCGTCCGGGCAGCCAGCAGCCGCCTGCGCCATGGTTCACCGAAACCCTGGCTGCTCTCAAGGGCAAGGGCGAGTCGATCACCGTTGCACGCTTCCTGATGTTCGCCAACCGCTTCCCGGTCAAGCGCATGGACCAGGTCAACGCGGCGCGCTGGCTGCGCGATGCCGGCTACATACCGCGCAAGACCGGCGGCAACCTGGTGTTCGATCTTTGATCCAGCCTGACCTGCAGTCCTGAAGCCCCGGCATCGTCCGGGGCTTTTTCGTTTCAGGGGTCACGCACCATGAGGATGGGCCGTCCTGCGTCATGCTCACCCTGTACCTGCCGCCTGCCCTTGCCCTGCCGTTGTTTTCTCGCGGTGAGGACAAGGAGTACTGCAAAGCGGCAGAAGTCCGGACACAGCGGGACAACCTGAAAAAGCGCTTCAGAAACCTGCACCTGGAGGCACTCACCGATCCTCACCGCCGGCCCTGAACGCCTTCAGCACGCCGCGCTGAAAGTAGATGAAAGGTGTTGACCAAGAGCTCGGGATGGCAACAGTGGATATCCATGCCACTGAACAGTCTTCCCATGAACGCCCTGCCCGACAGCATCCAGACCCTGGCCGAGGTCATCGGCGAATCCGCAGCCCTCACGCTTGTGCGTGCGTGGCCGCCTTCCACCTCCAGTACCACCGGACGCCATCGCGTCATCGTCTACGTCCCCTCCAGGCTGCCCGACCAGCACCGGCTGATCGACATCCTTGGCCTTGAGGTCGCGCAGCGACTGGTTGCTCACTTCGGTGGCGAGCTGCTGTTCCTGGCATCGTGCTTCGCCGCCAGTGCACATGAGCGCCGCGAGCAGATCGCACGCGCGGTGGCCAGCGGCACGCCCCGCGAGCATGTCGCGCGCGAGTTCGGCGTCTCGCAGACCACCATCAAGCGCGCGCTGCGCGGTGCCCGTTCCACGCCGCCACCACCGGTCCACCCGGCCCTGCTCAAGGGGTACGCACGCGCATGAACGAGAGCGACCTGCTGGCCGGCGTGCCGGACTGGGCCAAGTACCTGGGCGGTACCTCCGGCGTGGTGATCGCGGTATCGCTGTGGCTTCGACAATGGCTGTCCTCGGCCAAGGTCGACCGTACCGCCGACGAGGCCACCAGCAACACCCTGCGCACCCTGCAGGAGCAGCTGGCGGCCGAGCGCACGCGTGCCGATGAGCTGATGCACGAACGCGAAGCGATGGCCCAGGAGATCGGCCAGCTGCGCGGTGAAGTCAGCGCCCTGCGTGCCCAGGTCACCCAGCAGAGCGTGCAGATAGCTGCGCTGCTGGACCTGGTGCGCAAGCAGCCGGGAGCAGCCGCATGACCGCCGCTGCAGCCAGCGCCCTCGGCGGCACCAACGTCGCCGCGTTCCTGGACATGCTGGCCGTGTCCGAAGGCACCGATATTCCGCGCCAGCGTTCGCGTGACCGTGGCTACGACGTGATCGTCGGTGGCCAGCTGCTCAGCGACTACCGCGATCATCCGCGCGTGCTGGTATCGCTGCCGCGTTACGGCATCAAGTCCAGTGCGGCCGGCCGCTACCAGTTCCTGCGCAGTACCTGGGACGACCTGCGCGCTCGCCTGGCCCTGCCCGATTTCGGGCCGGTGTCCCAGGACCGTGCTGCGGTGGCCCTGCTCAAGCAATGCGGTGCCTACGAACTGGTCCGCCTCGGCCGCTTCGACGCCGCCGTCAGCGCGGCACGGGGGATCTGGGCCTCGCTGCCGGGCGCCGGATATGGGCAGAAGGAGCATGCGCTGGAGACGCTGCGCGCGGCCTATCGCGCCGCCGGTGGGAGCCTTTCCTGATGCCGATCCTGCTCCGGATGCGCATCGCCCTGCTTGCACTGGTCGCCAGCCATGTGGTCTGCGCCTGGCTGGGCTGGACACTGCGCGACCGCAGTGCCGACCGTGCCGTCGCCATGGCGCAGGCGGCGCAGCAGGCCCTGCGCGCCGGCATCGCCCAGGCCGCCCACCAGCAGGACCAGGCCAACGCACGTGCCGGAGCACAGGCCGAATCACAGCACGTCGCCGCACAGGCCGCGCGCAGCCAGCAATTCAACGCACTGCAACAGGACATCGAGACCCATGCCAAGACCCCTCGCCGTGATCGCGGCAATGCTGATGCTGAGTTCGTGCGCATCTGGCGCGAAGCCAACGCCGGCGCCTCTCAGCATTGATCTGCACATCGCGCCAGCCCAGCTGCGCGCACCGCGTGCGCTGCCGGACCTGCAGGCCGCCGACGACGATGCGCTGCTGCGCAACCACGTCGCCGTGGCGCGGTACTACCACGAACTGGCCGACCAGCTGCGCGCCCTGCTGTGCAGCCTCGGCAGCCAGCAGGGCTTCACCCTCAATGGCGCGCCACCGGTGAAACCGACGGTGGGCACGGCCCGAACTGAGCCGGCCCACGGCCACGCCTGCAATGCCGCCCACCCCGGGTGATGGCAACACTACATGCAGACAGCGCGCGTCGCCCCTGATCGCGCGCGTCCTCCCATTCAACGTACGAGCTGACATGGCGAACGACTCCCAACCTTCCACTCTCGACGCGCTGCATGCCGCTATCGAAGCCGCGATCCGCGCGCGCTTTCCGGGCTTCGCAACCGTCGAGTTCTATCGCGACGCGAGCGCCGAAGGACCGGCCACGCCGGCCTGCCTGCTGGCACTGACCCGCTGTGATCGCGGCAAGGACAACGACGACGGCAGCGGTCAGCTGCAGGCCGTGCTGCGTTTCGAAGCGCGCATCGTCGTGGCTTCCGCCAATGCAGGCGCAGCGCTGCAGCTGCGTAACGCCGCTGTTGGCCTGGCGACCTGGCTGCATCAGCTCGGCCGATTCCCAGGCGCACCCAGTGGAGCGATCGAAGTGATCGCCGCACTGCCCGAGGATGCCGCAACGGCACAGCCGGGGCTTCGCACCTGGGTGGTCGAGTGGTCGTTGCCGGTCGCCCTGGGCAGCAACAGCTGGGAAGAAACCGGTGGCGTGGTGCCGCAGGCCTTCTACAGCTTCGTGCCGGAGATCGGTAGCGATCACCAGGCCCGCTACCAGTCCATCGAGGGAGCGGCACCATGAGCGCCGAACACGCCAGGCTGATCGCCAACCTGTTGATGATCGGCGTCGTGCGCGAGCTGGATGAGGCCAATGGCCGCGTGCGCATTGATGCCGACGGCATGCTCACCGACTGGATTCCCTGGCTGGAACGGCGTGCCGGGCCCGGCGTGCGCAGCTGGTGTGCACCGGAGCCGGGCGAGCAGGTGGTGCTGGCCTGCCCCTACGGTGATCCAGGCCAGGCGCTGGTGCTGGGCAGCCTGTACCAGGATCGTTTCCCGGCGCCGGCCGATTCGCGCCTGCGGCAGCGCACTGAATTCGCCGACGGCAGCTTTGTCGAGTACGACCAGGAAACCACCACGCTGACCGTCCACGCCGGCAGTGGCAACGTCATTGTCCACTGCAGCAATGCGCAGGTGATGGCCACGCAATCGGTGCTGCTCGATACGCCGTCGATCAAGGCCACCGGCGACCTCGAGGTTGCCGGCACGATCACCGCTGGCAAGGACATCAGCACCCCGGCGGAGATCAGGGCCGGCGCCATCGGCCTCAAGGCCCATACGCACACCGCGCAGGGACCGACTGCACCGACCACGCCCGCGCAGCCCTGAACGGCCACGCGTGCAATGCCCTGAAAACCCGCACTCCACGACGATAGAGGCCATGCGAGGAATCGACGCCAACACCGGCAAACCACTGGATGGGCTGGCCCATCTGCATCAATCCGTGCGTGACGTTCTCACCACGCCCCTGGGCTCCCGCGTACTGCGTCGCGAGTATGGCTCGCGCGTATTCGAACTGATCGATGCGCCGACCAACCGCTCGCTGCGCATGGACCTGATCGCGGCCACCGTCGACGCACTCGCGCGATGGGAACCGCGGCTCCACGTCGAGAACGTCGACGTCTCCCTCCCCGCCCCCGGCGTGATGATCCTGGCAGTGACCGGAATCCATCTGCCCGACGGCGAGGCCATCACCATCGAAGGAATCGAGGTTCGCTAACCGTGGCATCCGGCTCGTTCACCAGTGTCAATCTCTCCCAGCTGCCCGCACCGGCGGTCATCGAAGTGCTCGATTTCGAGACGTTGTTCGATGAATCACTGACCGCGCTGCAGGCGTTGGATCCCACCTTCGATGCGCTGCTGCCGTCGGACCCGGCCTTCAAGATCCTGGAGGTCTGCACCTACCTGCGCCTGCTCGACCGCCAGCGCGTCAACGATGCGGCGCGCGGCGTGATGCTGGCCTACGCGGTCGGCAGTGACCTGGACCAGCTGGCCGCGATCTTCGGCATCGGCCGCCAGATGCTGGACCCTGGCAAGCCGCAGGAGGGCATCCCGCCGCGTTACGAGAACGATGAGGATTTCCGTCGCCGCATCCAGCTGGGTCCGGAAGGCTTCAGTGTGGCTGGACCGGAAGGCGCCTACATCTTCCACGCGTTGAGCGCGGACCCGCGCGTGCTTGATGCCAGCGCGACCAGCTCCTCGCCCGGCGAGGTGGTGGTATCGGTGCTGTCGCGCGAAGCCGATGGCACTGCCACCCAGGGCCTGCTCGACGCGGTCGAAGCCAAGCTGGGCGCAGCCGATGTGCGTCCGCTGACCGACCACGTGCTGGTGCGTACCGCTGCCATCGTCAACTACATGGTCAGTGCCACGCTCTACACCTTCGCAGGTCCGGATTCGCAGGTCGTGCTGGCGGAAGCGCGCACGCGGCTGGACCGCTACATCGCCGAATCGCACCGTCTCGGTCGCGACGTCACCCGCTCGGGCCTGTTCGCCGCATTGCATGCTGAGGGCGTGCAGCGCGTGGAGATTGCCAGCCCGGCAGCCGACGTGGTGGTGGACCGTACCCAGGCCACCTACTGCACCGCCGTGACCCTGACCCATGGCGGCAACGATGAGTGATACCACCACGCGACTGGTCAATGCGCGCCTGCGCGGCGCGGTCGATGGGCACAACCTGCAGTTCCGCCATCCCGGTGGCTCGCTGGCCACCCTGCAATCGGTGTACCGCACCGACTGGCAAGGTCGGATTAAGTTGTCGGATACGCTGCGGCGCAACCTGCAGCGGTTCTCGGGTGCCTTCAGTCACACCTGGTGGAAAGGCTTCCACGTCAAGCCGGCGAACCTGTCGTTCTATCATCCCGCTCCAGATGGCAGCCCCACTGCCTGGTCCTTCCCCGTTTCCGACGCGACCGGGGGTCCGGAACAGAACTTCGCCGGCCTGGTGGACGAGGACAGCAGCGTGTTTCCCAATGGTGCCGTGCGCACCATCAGCGTCTGGCTGCGTGCAACCGAGCCATGCGTCATCGACTTCGGCATGCGCACGACCGGCCCAGGCAGGACACGTCTGCGGGTGGGCACCGAGTGGAAGCGCTACAGCTACACCTATGCCGCAACCGCGGATGACGCACCACGGGGCGTGAGCATCGTGCTGGATCGACGGGCAACCGGGAACACCGACCTGAAGCCGGACAGCCGCATCCATCTGTGGGGCGTGCAAGTGGAGGAAGGTCGTGAGGCAACCAGCTACATCCGCACCATGCCAGTGCCGGTGGGTGTGACTGATTACAGCGTCACCAACAACGTGATCACACTCAGCCAGCTGCCCGTGCCCGGCGCGATCATCGACGGCGATGCACTGGTCAGGGTACCGACCACAGCCAACCTGTTGCCGCCCAACGCCACCCAGGCGGAGCGGGCGCTGGCACGTGCTGCGGTGACTCGTCCCCTGCCGGTGGACATCACCGCACTCTGGGATGCCGATCGCTGCCCCGCCGCGCTGCTGCCGTGGCTGGCCTGGGCGCTGTCCGTCGACGAATGGAAGGCCTACTGGCCGGAGGCAGTGAAGCGTGCACGCGTTCGCGCCGCGATCGCGATCCAGCGCCGCAAAGGCACCTGGGGCAGCGTGCGCGACGTGGTCGCCGCCTTCGGTGGCTCGATCCTGATCCGCGAATGGTGGGAGATGCAGCCGCCCGGCGCGCCACACACCTTCGAAGCGGTGATGACCATTGCCAACCAGGGCGGCGAGACCGCCACCGCCAAGTTCGTCGACGACGTGATCGGCGAGATCACCCGCACCAAGCCGGTGCGTTCGCACTTCACCTTCACCCAGGGCATGCAGGCCAGCGCCGGTATCGGTGCGCTTGCCGGCGCCCATGGCACCACCTTCCGCCGCATCCAACTGATCGGAGAGTAAACCCCGCATGCGCTTGAAAATCACCGAAGCCGGCTTCGCCAAGCTGGTCAATCCACCCAATACCGGCACCAGCGCCGTACTGGTCACCGAGATCGGCCTGACTTCCACCGCGTTCACGCCGTCGGCCGGGCAGACCATGCTGCCCGGCGAGATCAAGCGCGTCTCGACCTTCGGCGGCAAGGCCGTGGGCGATGACACGTTGCACGTGACCATCCGCGACGACAGCGCAACGGCCTACAGCCTGCGGGGCTTCGGCCTGTACCTGGGCGACGGCACGCTGTTCGCAACCTTCGGCCAGGCCGATCCGATCATGGAGAAGACCGCGGCCTCGATGCTGCTGCTCTCTACCGACATCCGCTTCAGCGAAGTGGATACCGCGCTGATCGAGTTCGGCAATGCCGAATTCATCTACCCGCCCTCCACCACCGAGGTACAGGGCGTGGTCGAGCTGGCCACCTCCACCGAAACCGAGGACGGTGCCGATGCACAACGCGCTGTCACCCCGCGTGGCCTGCGCGCTTTCATCGACAAGCGCTTCGGCGCCAGCGCACCGACCCAGTTCGTGCGCACGCTGTTGTCGATCGCCACCGATGCCGCGTTCCGTTCCGCTCTGGGCCTGAGATCGGCGGCGCTGAAGGACGAGGGAGCCGACAAGGGCCTGGACGCCGACCTGCTTGATGGCCGGCACGGCACCCACTACCTGGACTGGCGCAACATGACCGGCGTGCCGTCCAGCGTGCACGTGCCCGGCCAGGTGATCCTGTTCGCCGGTGCCACCGCACCGAGCGGCATGCTGCTGTGCAACGGTGCCGCCGTGCTGCGTGCCAGCTATCCGGCACTGTTTGCCGCCATCGGTACCCGCTACGGCGCCGGTGATGGTGCGACCACCTTCAACCTGCCTGCAATGCAGGAAGGTACGGTGGTCACCCACACGCTGAATCCGGACGCTGTCGGCAGCTTCACCCAGGGTGAGGTGATCCGCCACGCCCACAGTGCAAGCACGGCAGCGGCAGGCAACCACAGCCATGCCATTTCGGTAGGTGCAGGCGGTGCTCATTCCCATGGTGCCAGCGCAAGCGCCGTCGGTGACCACGCGCACGGCGCATGGACCGATTCGCAGGGTCACCATGGACATACCGGTGGCACCTCGTGGGTGGGTGATCACCAGCATCTCACCGCATTCGCCGAATCCGGCACCACCTATCCGTGGGGCGCCGACTACAACAATCACGCCGGTTCGCGCGGCAACCTGGACTACGACAACCCCTGGCCGTACACCAGCCCGGCCGGTGGCCACGCGCACAGTTTCACCACCGACGGTGCAGGCGCGCACGGCCACAACATCGGCATGAACGGCGCCGGCGCCCACTCGCACACCATCTCCATCGCCCAGGTCGGTGACCACGGCCATGCCGCTTCGGCCGCCGACGCCGGTTCACACACCCACACCATCGTGGTGGAGAACGCCGGTGGTGACCGCAACCTGCCGGCCGGCCTGCGGATGATCTATTGCATCGCGTACTGAGGACATGAGCTTGCCTACCGAACCGCGCTTCGCGCACTCCTACGATCCCGCCACCCGCGCCTACATGGGCAAGGTCCGCCTGCAGCCATCGCCCGATGGTGCATGGAACCTGCCCGACTTCACCGTGAATGTCGCCCCCCGCCAACCTGCAGGCGAGTACCAGGCATTGCGCCTGGCCGACGACGGCACACGCTGGGAAACGGTGGCCGATTTCCGCAACTGCATGCTGTGGGACACGCGCACGGCGATGGCGGTGCCCAATCGCCTCGCGCTCGGCCAGCCATTGCCCCAGGACGTGACCCTTTCGGAACCGTTCAAGCTGGATGGCACCACTGCGCAGTACAACGCCTGGAATGCCAGCCGCCGCGAATGGACCCTGCTGCCGGATTACAGCACGCGGCCGCTGTGGAACAAGCGTGATGCGAGTTTCGCCACCGCCGTACCCCGCGGCGTTGCGCTGCCGTCCACGGTCACCGACCTTGCACCGCCCCGCGACCGCAGCTACCCGGTCACCTTCGACGAAGCCAGCACCGCGTGGGTGATGGTGGCTGCACCCGAACCCGAAGTGGCGCCGCTGCCGCAACCGTGATGCCGGACCACGGCTGCAATTAATCCAGCCGCGGCCAGATACGAACATGTACCCATGCGGCGCAGATCGCGACCGCAGCACCCACCCAACCAAGGAAAAAACAACGCATGGCCGAATTTCTGCATGGCGTGCAGGTCGTCAACATCGATGGTGGTTCCCGCTCGATCGCTGTTGCCTCGACCAGCGTCATCGGCATCGTGGGCACCGCGCCCCGCGCCGACAAGAACGCCTTCCCGTACAACACCCCGGTCCTGGTGACCTCGCGTTCGCAGGCCGCAAAGCTGCTCGCAAACGCGGCTACCGAAGTCGATGAAGGTACCCTTCCGGGCCAGCTCGACGCCATCTTCGACCAGTCCAACGCCGTCGTCGTCGTCATTCGCGTCGAGAAGGGCGCCACCGAGAACGACACCCTGGCCAACGTGCTGGGCGGCGTGAACGCGCAGACCGGTGCCTACACCGGCGTACACGCGCTGCTGGCTGCCAAGTCGGTGGTCGGCATCAAGCCGCGCATCCTGGCGGTACCGGGCTTCACCCATACCCACGAAAAGCGCGACACGGAACTGCTGGCCAACCCGGTCGTGGCCGAACTGCTGGGCATCGCCGACAAGCTGCGCGCGGTGATCATCAAGGACGGCCCGAACAGCAACGACGACGCGGCCAAGAGCACCACCACCCTGACCGGCTCCAAGCGTGTCTACGTGGTCGACCCGGCACTGCTGGTGCAGTCCGGTGATGCCATCGTCACCCGCTACGCCTCCGGTGCCGTGGCCGGCGCCATCGCCCGCAGCGACAACGAACGTGGCTGGTGGGCATCGCCGTCGAACCTGGAGCTCAACGGTGTGGTCGGTACCGCACGTGCGATCGACTTCGGGCTGTCCGATGCGAGCAGCCGCGCCAACCTGCTGAACCAGTCGAACGTGGCGACCATCATCCGCGAAGGTGGCTTCCGCCTGTGGGGCAACCGCACCGCCAGCATCGACGCCAAGTGGCAGTTCCTGTGCGTGGTGCGCACCGCCGACATCATCGCCGACAGCCTCGAGGCCGCCCATCTGTGGGCCGTCGACCGCGGCATCAGCAAGACCTACGTCGATGACGTGCGCGAAGGCGTCAATGCCTTCCTGCGCGGCCTGAAGACCCAGGGCGCGATCCTCGGCGGCAACTGCTGGATCGACCCGGAACTGAACGCAGCGGACAGCGTGGCCCAGGGCCGCTTCTACTGGGACTTCGATTTCACTCCGACCTACCCGGGTGAGCAGCTGACCTTCCGCATGCACATGAACAACAACTACGTCTCGGAGATCTTCTAAGCATGGCGCGCAAGATCCGCAAGAACTTCAACTTCTACGTCGACGGCAAGGGTTATGCCGGCAGCGTGATGTCCTTCACCGCTCCCAAGCTGACGCTGAAGACCGAGGACTTCCAGGCCGGCGGCATGCTCGCACCGACCGAAATCGTCCTCGGCCACGAAAAGCTGACTGCCGAAGTGACTTTCGCCTCCGATGACGCGGAGATCATGTCCAAGTTCCACGTCATCGAAAGCAAGGAGTACGGCTTCACCGCCCGCGAGGCGCTGGAAGCCGACGACGGTACGGTCTCCCAGGTCGTGCACAACATGCGCGGCAAGGTGAAGTCGCTGGACCGCGGCGAGACCAAGGTCGGCGAGAAGGGCACGGTCAAGGTCGGCCTGGCACTGAGCTACTACAAGCTGACCCATGGCGCGCAGGTAGTGCAGGAGATCGACGTGACCAACATGATCGCCCGCCAGGGCGGCGTGGACGCACTGGCCGGCATCCGCGGTGCACTGGGCATCTGAGCCCACCCCGCACTGAAGTACACGGGGGCGCATCGCGCCCCCGCATCCACCGCACTCCATCGATACCCAGGAACACATCCATGTCCAGCAAGACCAAGACCACCGCCGACACCGTCATCGAGCGCGACGGCTATGCCGAAATCACCCTCTCCCGCCCGCGCCAGGTCAATGGCATGGACACCGCAGTGCTGCGCATGCGCGAGCCGACCGTGGAAGACATGGAGCGCTACCAGGACGACAAGGGCACCGATGCCCAGCGCGAAGTGCGGATGATCGCCAACCTGTGCGAGATCGCACCCGACGACGTGCGCAGGATGCCGCTGCGCGACTACGCCCGCCTGCAGGCCGGTGTCGCGCTTTTTACCACCTGACCCTGCCGCAGATCAGGCAGGGAGCACTCGCCCTGGCCGGGCATACCGGCTGGGGCCTGGGCGAGATCATGACGCTGCGGGTGTCGAAGTTCATCTGGTGGATACAGGGATTGCCGGTACATGGCGAGTAACGTTCAAACGACAACGATCACGATCGGCGGCTCGGTCTCCAAGTCGCTGCAGGACGCGCTGTCCTTCAGCAGGGATGGCCTGAAGCGCCTTGGCGATGAAGCGGACAAGCTCGAGCGCAAGCTCAATGTCATGGGCAGGTCGAGCAGCCAGTTCGCCCGCATGCGCATCGAAGCTGATGCGCTGCGAGCGTCGCAGGAAGCACTGCAGCGCATCGAAGACAAGCGCACGGCGAATCTCGAGAAGCGCGAGAAACTCGGATCGGCGTTCGGCGATGCACGTGGCATGCTCGGCAATGCCATCACCACGCTGGCCAAGCCGGTGGAGAACGCCGCCGGCTTCGTGCGCGAGAACCAGGCCATCGGCAATGCCGCCAACCTGACCCGCGCCCAGGTCAAGGCACTGGGCGAGACCATCCTGGCCGAGTCCGGGCGCACCTATCAGGGCGCCGGCGAGCTGCAGCGCGCGATCGGCCAGCTGGTCGGCGCCGGCATCGACGCGCAGGCCGCACAGGCCAGCCTCGGTGCAATCGGCCGCACCACCACCGCCACCGGCGAAAGCATCGACGATGTCACCCTTGCTGCGTCCGGCCTGCAGCAGGCGTTGAAGATCGATCCCAGCGGGCTGCAATCGGCGTTGGACGTACTGGTCGTGGCGGGCAAGGATGGCGGTGTCGGCCTGAAGGACATGGCGGGCGCGCTGCCGGTGCTGGGCAGCGCGTTCCAGTCACTGCAGATGCATGGCAATGCGGCCGCAGCCACCATGGGCGCGGCGCTGGATGTCGCCCGCCAGGGTGCCGGTGGCGCCGACGAAGCCGCCGGCAACATGCAGCGCTTCATGGCCAGCATCCTCTCGCCGGACCTGCAGGCCAAGGCCAAGAAGGGCTTCAAGCTGGACCTGCGCAGGATCATCAATGAGGCGCAGAGCACCGGCGGCAATCCGTTCGATGCAGCGATGCAGGGCATCATCCAGGCCACCTCGGGTGACCAGGCGAAGATCGGCAAGCTGTTCGGCGATGCGCAGGCGCAGAACTTCGTGCGCCCGATGATCCAGAACTGGGACGAATACACCCGCATCCGCGACAAGGCCCTCTACGCATCGGCAGGCACCACCGATGCCGGTTTCGCGGCAAAGATCCAGAGCGATCCGGAAAAGATCGAAGGCGCGAAGATCGCCGTCGACAATCTGTCCAAGGCCTTCGGCAGCGCGCTGCTGCCGGCGGTGGGCGAAGCAGCGGTGAAGCTGACCGAGCTGTTGAACGGGGTGACCTCGTTCGTGCAGGAGAACCCGAAGCTGATTGCCAACACCACCCAGGTAGTGGTCGGCATGATGGGCATGCGCACCGCCGTGCTCGGCGTGCGCTATGCCTGGACCTTCCTGCAGGGCCCGATCCTGGCCGTGCAGAAGGCGTTCGAACTGTTCCGCGGCGGCAGCCTGCTGGCCCAGCTGGGGCAGTTCGGACCGACCGCCATGCGCCTGGCGTCCGGCTTCCGCGTGGTGGCCACCGCCGTGGGTGCCATCGGCGGTGGGCCGATCACGCTGGCCATCGCCGCCATCACCGCCGGCGCGTTGCTGGTACGCAAGTACTGGGAACCCATCAAGGCCTTCCTCGGTGGCGTCTGGGACGGTCTCAGTGGCGCGGGCACTGCCGCCATGGGCGAACTGATGCGCGCCGTCGAACCGCTGCGCCCGGCATGGGAAGTCATGAGCGGGTTGATCGGGCAGGCCTGGGATTGGCTGTCGAAGATGCTGGAGCCGGCGCAGTACACCGGCAACGAGCTTTCGCGTGTGGCCGAGATCGGCTCGCTGGTGGGTGAGGCCCTGCTGGCCAACTTCCGCATGGTCATCCAGGTCATCGGTGGCGTGGTGCAGACCGTTGTCTGGCTGGGCGAAACGCTGGGCATCGCTGCCGGCTGGATCACCGTCACGCTCGGCGGTGCCTGGGACGCGATCATGGCGTCGGCAGGCGCGGCCATCGACTGGATCATGGGCAAGCTGCAGCCGTTGCTGGATGGCATCAGCTGGGTGGCAGGCAAAGTGGGCGGTGGCCTGGGTTTCCTCAAGGACAAGGCCGTCGAAGGCGCCGGTATCGCCCTTGACCGCGCAAACGTGGGCAAGGCGGCCTATGGCGCGATGGCAGCCAACGGCGGCGGCGGCATTGGTGACATGGCACGTGTCGCGTACGCGGTCGGCACCAACGACGGCGATGGCCTCAAGCGGCGCATGGCAGACCTCGGCAGCGCGCAGCAGGGGCGACAGGCACCGTCGATGCCCTCGGGCACTCCACGCATGCCCACCACCGTGCAGCAGCAACAGACCAACAACATCACCATCCACCAGCAACCGGGGGAATCCAGCGAGGCACTGGCGCGGCGTACCGCCAATGCATTGCAGCACCAGCAGGCCGTACAGGCCCGCGCCACCCTCGGAGACAGGAACTAAGCATGAAGCGCGAGTTCGTAACCGCAACCCTCGACAAGCTGCTGTCCGGTTTCCAGAGCAACGACTCAGGCAACGCACCCGTGCTGCTGATGCTGGGCGGCTTCAAGTTCAGCCTCAACACTGCGGTGTTCCAGGAGATCCAGCAATCCAACGAGTTCCGTTGGCAGGCACAGGAACGCGTCGGCCAGCTGGCCGCGTTGCAGTACACCGGTCCGGGCCAGGCCACCATGACACTGCCGGGCGTGCTGAACCACGAGTTCCGTGGCAAGGGCAACCAGATGTCGGAGCTGCGCAGGCTGGCCGCACAGGGCAAGCCACAGCGGCTGCTGACCGGCCGTGGTGGCAACCTCGGCCTGTGGGTGATCGACAAGATCGAAGCCACCAGCAAGCACTTCACGCCCGATGGCGACATCCGCCAGCAGACCTTCACCCTCTCCCTGCGGAAGCACAGCCATGGCACGAACGTATAACACCCGCGACGGCGACGTCGTCGACCGCATCGCCTACGTGCTCTACGGCGAGCAATCACCGGCCATCCTGCGCGCGGTGTTCGATGCCAACCCCGGCCTGGCCGCACGCGGCGCGGTACTGCCTGCGGGCCTGGTGATCACCCTGCCGGATGTACAGCGTCCAGCCAATGAACGCTCGGGAGTATCGCTGTGGGATTGAACGTCGAACCGGCCTTCCGTGTGGTGGCCAACAGCGAAGACATCACCGACAAGATCATGTCGCGTTTCAAGTCGCTGCGCATCACGGACGAAACCGGCAACACCGCCGACACGCTGGAGCTCCAGCTGGCTGACCACGATCCGTCCGATCCGATCCAGCTGCCTCCCGTGGGTGCCGAGCTGGAGGCCTTCATCGGCTATGACGGCGAGGTGCGGCGCATGGGCCTGTACATCTGCGATGAAGTGGAAATCTCCGGCTATCCAGGCAGCATGACCCTGCGCGCACGCGCGGCGCCCTTCGAGGCCAGCAAGGGTGGCAAGAACGATCTTCAGACGCAGAAGACGCGCACCTGGAAAAAGGGCACGACGATCGGCGGCATGGTGCAGCGCATGGCGGGCGAGCACGGACTGAGCGCAGCAGTGAGTGAATCGCTGGCGTCGATCGTGCTGCCGCTCACCGTGCAGTCGCAGGAGTCGGACATGAACCTGCTGCTGCGGTTGGGCAAACAGCATGACGCCATCGCCAAGCCGGGCGGCGGACGCCTGATGTTCGTCACCCGCGGCGAATCCACCACGGCCAGTGGCGAGCGCATTCCCGACGTCACCCTTACCCCCGCCGATGGCAGTGCCTACAAGGTCACCATCGCCTCACGCGAGAAGGCCGGGACCACCATCGCCTATTACCGCGATGTACGCGGCGCAAACCGCCAGGAGGTGAAGGTGGGCAGCGGTGAACCGATCGTGCGCCTGCGCATGGCCTACGCCGACCGCGCGACCGCCGAAGCAGCAGCCCGCGCCAAGCAACGCGAACAGGCGCGGCAGACGCGCAAGCTGAGCTACACCCTGCCCGGCCGCCAGACGTTGATGGCCGAAGCCACGGTGGTGATGCAGGGCTTCCGCGACGGCGTGGATGGGCGGTGGCTGGTCAAGCATGCCGAGCACAGCATCGGCAGCGAGGGTTACGTCACCAGCATCCAATGCGAACAGCCCAACAGTGCCGACGCAGTGAAAGCGGCCAGCAGCGCCGCAGCGACCGAGGACGAGCAGGTGGGCAGCGAGGTGTAGATCCACGCCATGCGTGGATGCTCTCCGCATCAAGTCACATACTGCGCCTGCCCATTGCCGAACGACCAGTTCTCTCTCTTCACTTCCACCAGGTTGATGAACACGTCCTCGCGGCGGATGCCCACCGCCGCGTGCAGGCCATCGGCGATGCCGGCGTACAGCGCCTTCTTCTGCTCCAGCGTACGTCCTTCGTTCCAGGTGATCTGGATGCAGATGAAGTCGTCGGTGCGGTCCACGCCCAGGTAACTCGGGTCGTAGATCAGCGTGCCGGGCTCGTGTTCCTGGAAGATCTGGAAGCGATCGTTTTCCGGCACGCCCACCGCGCGCATGGCCTGGTAGATGGTTTCGCCGACGCGTTGCAGGTAGTCGGCGGATTTACCTTTGCGAAGATCGATGCGGGCGAGCGGCATGGTGGCACTCCAGAGTGGATGGGCACGGCAATGCGCTGAGACTACGCCTGCCCGGGGCGGTGGGACAGCGCAGGGATGGAACCCTCTGCCTTCATCCGCGATACATTCCCGCCCGCGTGCGCCGGGTGACGGAATTGCCATGGCGGCGCCGCTCTGGAGTCGTCATATGCACGGTCGGAGTGGGCGGCGTTGTGCGCCATCAGTGACGGACCGCACAACGGGCAGGTGCCGGAGGGCACATAACCCGCTGGACCACTTCGACTTCTCGTCCGAGCGCGCCGCTGATGGCCAGTACGTTGCCGGCGGCTGGAGCCGTCCGACCAACAGCCCGATCTACAACCTGCCCCCGATCCAGATCATGGCCGTGCCGGTCGGCCACCGCATCCTGCTGCGCCAAGTCTGCATTCTTGCGGCCAAGATGGAGGCGGGGGAAGATTTGAGCGTGTCCGCGACTCACGCGCTGAGCGCCATGCTCTCCAAACTGGGGGCAACTCCCGCCGACGAATCGAAGGTGAATCACGGCTCTGAAGACGATGAGAGCGGCAGCGAGTTCTTTGGCGGCCGTCTCAACTGAGCCAGCCAATCCCGACCGCATAGGCACCGCCTACAAGAGCATGACCGTGGCTCAGGTGCGCGTCTGGAAGGAATGCGCCACCAACATGCCCTGGCTTAACGCGGCACACCGCCGCCAGGTGTACATCCTGGCCGCTCGCATGGAGACAGGCCAGGATCTCAGCGTGTCACCCACTCACGCGCTCAGCGCGATGCTCTCCAAGCTCGGGGCCACGCCGACGGATGAGTCAAAGGTCAGCCACCCGCAAGATGAACATGACCACGATGAGCGCTTCTTTCACTGAACCAACAATGGCAGCTCAGAAAGGAGGAGCCCTGTGCTTGATGTCCCCCACACCTTGGAACTTGATGTCCCCCACACCTTGGAACAAGTTGAGAATATTTACTCGTTGAGGAGCGACCGACAATAATGGAAAAATCTCAAGGCCTTCCAAGACAACACTTCTTGTACTTATCTCCGCTACCGCATGGGCAAAGGTCATTGCGTCCAATTTTGCCTGATCCTCTCGCTTGGCCAACTCTTCGAGCTACGAAGTGCGCAGCCAATTCCGCCGTATCTTGATCGCTTTCCAGTTCTTCAGGCAATTCATCAACAAAGCTCCACCGAGCTTCGAGAAGGGCAGACTCTGCCGAGTACCGCAAGCACAAGCACAATCTGCCACGGCTTCTCCCAATTAGGGAATTGGCACGTGCAACCAAAAGAGCCTGGTGTAGATCCGCTTCGGTCCAGTCGTGCTTCCACACGCTGAGGGTAATGCACCCATCGCCGCCTATCGAGAACGGTCGGGCTCGCGACCAATCCTCTAGCGCCATATCAACGTATTCGAGCAGTTGCTGCCTAGCCTCTCCGGATAGGTCTAGCAATGCCGCCACCATGCGAGCCACACCTGGCAATTCATTCGGCGAAACATGATCTATCAGCTCACGCAGTCGATCCGGCATCTTCTGGCGAAGCGGATTCGGGGCGTCAGGGTCCCAAAGCAGCGCATTGAAGTACTTATCGACGTTGTGCCTGTAACCGCTGAACATGAGGCTAGCCCCGCCCGCTGCCATTCGGCTGAGGGCGCGCAGGAGAACCAAGACCGGATTCGCCAAATACTGATCCTTCAGGCGATTAGATTCGAGGTATTTCCATACGGCATCGTGTGTATCGATGATTGCTTGACGAGCTGTATACCTCACCACCTCCTGAGCGCGCTCGGGTAGCCGCTCGGGGTGCACAGTGTATCGCCAGTCAATTGCTAGACCTGGAAACGGCTTGGACACAATCATGTCCCCGAAGATCGTCAGCTCGAAATGCTCGCCCTTGTCATGAACATCGGTCATGTAGCGGTAGCCGGCGATGGCCTGCCAAACGGCTGCGTGAGCAGCGGTCACCGCGTGCAGCGCCTCTTCCAGAGAAACTCTTGCTTTGCCCATGCGAGTCTCTCCCAAGAGAGTTAGACATCCGGTCCAATGCACTTATCACGCACTTACGAAAAAGCCGGCTCAAGGCCGGCTTCTTCATAACACCTGATAAATCAGGGTCTTAATTGGTGGGCGGTACAGGGATCGAACCTGTGACCCTTGCCGTGTGAAGGCAATGCTCTACCGCTGAGCTAACCGCCCGGTGTTGCTGAGCCGCTCATTATAGGGGCTTTTCAGAGGCCGTCAACACATTTTCACATGGATGTTCACAGGCGTTTTCGGTGTGCGCAGCCGGGCGTGGCCCAGCGCCACCTCACATCGTATGCGTCGGCTTGTCCGAGCCGGTCAGGCCGGCCAGCAGGGTCTCGATCTTGTGGCGCACGCCCTCGCCTTCGGCACCCTCGGCCAGCTGCACGCCGATACCGGCGGTGCGGTTGCCCTGGGCGCCGGCCGGGGTCACCCAGATCACCTTGCCGGCCACCGGCAGGCGTTCGCTGGAATCGGGCAGGGTCAGCAGCAGGAACACCTCGTCGCCCAGGAAGTAACGCTTGGGCGTGGGCACGAAGATGCCGCCGTTCTTCACGAACGGCATGTACGCGCTGTACAGCGCGGCTTTGTCCTTCACGGCCAGGGACAGGATGCCCTGGCGGGCGTTGCTGGCACTCATCGATTTCCCCTTGCGGCAGGCCGCTCGTTCACCTTGTTCCAGGCCAGCAGCAACTCGACCACCGCAAGGTCTGCACGCACCGTGGTGCGCAGCAGGTCGCGGGTGCGGTTGGCCGCATCGAACCAGGCTGCAAGCTTGTGCAATCGCTCCGGCGTGGTCAAGGCATCGGTGCTGGCCTGGGCCAGCGCCAGGTCGGCAGCGAAGCGCAGGCGCAGCGCCGCGTTGTCATCGGCGCACCACTTCTGCGCTAGCTCTACCGCGCCGGTCTTGCCGGCGGCCAGCTGTTCCAGCTCGCGGCCCACTTCGCGGCGCAGGCTCAGGCCATCTTCGCGCAGCCAGTTGTCGGCCTGGCCGGGATGGCCGCGCGCGGCGTCCAGCGCTTCTCGCGCCGACGCTTCGCTGTGGCCCTGCTGCTGCAGCCACGCCAGCGCTTCATCGCGCGGCGGCAGCTTGAATTCCAGGCGTTGGCAGCGGCTGCGCACGGTCTGCGGCAGGCGCGCCGGGTCACTGCTGATCAGCCATAGATAGCGGCCGGACTGTGGCTCTTCCAGCGTCTTCAGCAGTGCGTTGGCGGCGGAACGATTGATGGCATCGGCCGGGTCGACGATCACCACCTGCGCCACCCCGTACTGCGGGGTCAACGCCAGTTTGTTGGTGATCTCGCGCACCTGCTCGATGACGATCTCGGTGCGCAGCTTGTCGCCACTCTTGTTCGGGATGAAGCTGACCAGCTGCAGGTCAGGGTGCGTGCCTGCGGCGATCAGCTGGCGGGTGCGGGTGGCGTGCGCGGCATCGCCGCGCGCCAGCACGTGGTCGGCCAGGGCCAACGCCACCTCGCGCTTGCCCAGCCCGGCCGGGCCACAGATCAGCAGGCCATGGCCGAGCCGATCAGCATCGAGCGCGGCAACCGTCTGTTCGAACGCGCGTTGCTGCCAGGGCGAGAACGTGCTCATGCGCCCTCCCCGTCCTGCAGCCAACGCTCGACACGCGCCACCACATCCGCGGCCACGCGCGCCTGCACCTGGCCAGCGTCGATCAGCGCGAAGCGCTGCGGGTCCTGCTGCGCACGGCTGCGGAACACTTCGCGCACGCGCTGGAAGAAGTCGTCCTGTTCGCTTTCGATGCGGTCCGGCCACAGGTCGCGGCCGTTGGCACGCGCGCGGCCTACCGCCACGTCCACATCCAGCAGCAGGGTCAGTCCCGGCAGCAGGCCCACCGCGCGGCGTTCCAGGTCGGCAATCCACTGCGGGTCGAGGCCACGGCCACCGCCCTGGTAGGCATAGCTGGAATCGGTGAAGCGATCACTCAGCACATAGGCGCCGCGCTGCAGTGCAGGCTGGATCACCTGGCGCACATGCTGCGCGCGTGCAGCGAACACCAGCAGCAGCTCGGCTTCGGCGCTGAGCGGCTCGGCAGCGATTTCGGCATCGGGCTTCAGCACCAGGCCACGGATGCGCTCGGCCAACGGCGTACCGCCCGGTTCGCGGGTCAGTACCACTTCGTGGCCGTGGCTGCGCAGGCAGTCACGGATGGCGTTGATGGCGGTTGTCTTGCCCGCGCCCTCGCCACCTTCCAGGCTGACGAAACGGGGATGGCGAAGCAGCGCGGGACTCATTGCGCCGGGGTCTCCTTGGTGCGTTGCTGGCGCAGCTGCTGCAGGTAGCGGGCTACGGCGGCGTTGTGCTGGTCCAGGCTGGGCGAGAACACGTGCGCGCCACTGCCATCGCCTACGGCGACGAAGTACAGCGCGTCACCTGCGGCCGGCTGTGCAGCCGCCATCAGCGCATCGCGGCTGGGCATGGCGATCGGGGTCGGGGTCAGGCCCGCACGGGTATAGGTGTTGTAAGGCGTATCGGTAGTCAGGTCGCGGCGGCGGATGTTGCCGTCGTACGCAGCACCGATGCCGTAGATCACGGTCGGGTCGGTCTGCAGGCGCATGCCGATCTTCAGGCGACGCATGAACACCCCGGCAATCTGCGGGCGCTCGCTGGCCAGCGCGGTTTCCTTCTCGATGATCGACGCCATGATCAGAAGTTCATACGGCGTGTTGATCGACAGGTCCGGCGCACGGCTTTCCCAGGCTTCGTCCAGCGCCTTCTCCATCGCACCGTGGGCGCGCTTGAGCACGTCCAGGTCACTGTCGCCGCGCTGATAGACATAGGTCTCCGGCAGGAAGCGGCCTTCCGGATGCTGGCCGGCGAAACCGAGGCGGTCCATCAGCGCTGCGTCATCAAGGGTGTCGGTGGTGTGCAGCAGCGGTTCGGCACGCTTCAGTGCCGCACGCAGCTGGCGGATATTCCAGCCTTCAATGATCGTGACGCGATGCTGCAGCACCTTGCCGGCGCGCATGCGCAGCAGCAGCTCACGCGGGGTCAGGTCGCCGCTGAGCGCGTACTCACCCACCTTCAGTTTGCCGGCAGCATCGAGCTGGCGCGCCAGCAGCTGCCACTGCGCGTCCTGGCCCTCGTCCACGCCGGCGTCGCGCAGCTTGCGCAGCACCGTGTTCATGCCGTCGCCACTGGCGATGACCACGCTCTCGGCGGAGGGGGTGATCCGGGTGTCGGCGAACCGGGTCTGCTGGTAGAAGAACCACGCGCCCGCGCCGGCCACGACGGCGGCCAGCACCACCACCAGCGTTACCACGAACAGACACCCGCGCTTGGCTCCCGCCATGGACTACCTCTGAACTCGATTCCGTCGTGCAGGATACCGTGCCGGTGGTGTGGGGTCATGACCGGGGTGGCAGACACCCGCATCCGTGCCGACCAAGGTCGGCACCCATCAAAACCGGAATCGGTAGCGCCGGGCCATGCCCGGCGGGAGGCCCTGCCCTCAGCCCTGCTGGCCCAGCGCGCGCAGCAGGCCACGGGCCTTGGCGCGGGTCTCGTCCAGTTCCTTGTCCGGATCCGAATCGACCACGATGCCGGCGCCGGTACGGAAGCTGACCTCGTGGCCGTCCACTTCGGCGGTGCGGATCAGGATGTTCAGGTCCAGGTCGCCATCGCGGTTCAGCCAGCCGAACGCCCCGGTGTAGGCGCCGCGCGGCACCTGCTCCAGCTCGCCGATGATCTGCATGCAACGCACCTTCGGGCAGCCGGTGATGGTACCGCCAGGGAAGGTGGCGGCGATCACTTCACCCGGGGTCACGTCCGGACGCAGATGGCCGCTGACGTTGCTGACGATGTGGTGCACGTGCGCGTAACTCTCCACGGTCATCAGTTCATCGACCACCACGGTACCAGGCAGGCAGATGCGCCCAAGGTCGTTGCGCTCGAGGTCGATCAGCATCACGTGCTCGGCACGCTCCTTCGGGTGGCCGACCAGCTCCTGGATGCGCGCGGCATCGTCGTCGCCCTCGAAACGTGGACGCGTCCCGGCAATCGGCCGGGTCTGCGCATGGCCGGCGTGCACCGACACCAGCCGTTCCGGCGAGGAACTGACCACGTGCCGGCCGTGCGCACTGAACAGGCCGGCGAACGGTGCGGGGTTGGCACGGCGCAGCTGCGCGTACAACGCCTGCGGGCTGACCGGTGCGGCGAACTGCGCGCTCCAGCGTCGCGACAGGTTCACCTGGAACACGTCGCCGGCACGCAGGTATTCGATCACCCGGCGCACGCCGTCGGTGAAGCGCTGCGGCGCGTCCTCGCCGACCGACTGCGGCGGCAGCCAGCCCTGCCCTGCATCGGGCAGTGCGGCCGAGGCCAGTTCCACCAGCGCATCCAGCAGCGCGTGCTCACCGGCTTCGGCGATGACGAAGCTGGCGTCGTTGTGGTGATCGTGCAGCACCGCCGCCGGGCAACGCAGCGCCAACGCGGTCGGGCGGCCGTCATCGCGTGCACGCGCCGGCAGCACGGTTTCGATCTGGCTGGCCACTTCGTAGTCCAGCATCAACGCCCAGCCGCCGCGGAACGGCAGGCTGTGGCTGCCATCATGCGGCAGGCGTTCGTGCTGCCAGGCACGGTCCAGTGCCTGCAGGAAGCTGCCGGCCTGCACCACGTCGCGCTGATCACGCACCCGGCCATCGGCATCCAGCCGCAGGCAATCGCCCTGCGCGGCCAGCAGAAGGCTCCAGCGGCCCTGGGCGGTGCCCGAGGCAGTGGATTCCATCAGCAGCGGGAAGCGCACCGGGTCGTGCTGCTGCAGGGCCAGCAGGTCGATCGGATGCGGCAGCGGGTGGATCATTGGTGCGTGGGTCATGGCAGCCAGTTCGGGGGTTCAGATGCACGGAAGCCGCCTTGCGGCGGCTCCGTAGAACGTGGAGTCGAGCATGGCTCGACTCTACAACTCGGTCAGACGCGCTTGAAGATCAGCGTGCCGTTGGTGCCGCCGAAGCCGAAGCCATTGGACATCGCCACATCGACCTTGGCCTGGCGCGCTTCGTTGGGCACGTAGTCCAGGTCGCAGCCTTCGCCCGGCTGCTGCAGGTTGATGGTCGGCGGAATGACGTTGTCCTGCAGCGCCATCACCGAGAAGATCGCTTCCACGCCGCCGGCAGCGCCCAGCAGGTGGCCGGTCATCGATTTGGTGGAGCTGACCATCATCTTGTAGGCGTGGTCGCCGAAGGCGGTCTTCATCGCCATGGTCTCGCCCAGGTCGCCCAGCGGCGTGGAGGTGCCGTGCGCATTGAGGTAGCCCACCTGCTCCGGGGTCACGCCCGCGTCCTTCATGGCCATGACCATGCAGCGCGCGGCACCTTCGCCGTTCTCGCTTGGCGCGGTCATGTGGTACGCATCGGAGCTGGCGCCGAAGCCGGCCAGTTCGCAATAGATCTTCGCGCCACGCGCCTTGGCGTGCTCATACTCTTCCAGGATCAGGATGCCGGCGCCGTCGCCCAGCACGAAGCCGTCGCGGTCCTTGTCCCACGGGCGCGAGGCCTGTTCCGGGGCGTCATTGCGGGTGCTCATGGCCTTCATCGCGCAGAAGCCGCCCACCGCGGTCGGCGAGGAGCCGCGCTCGGCACCACCGACCACCATCACGTCGGCATCGCCGTACTGGATCATGCGCATCGCGGTACCAATCGAATGGTTCGAGGTCGCGCACGCCGACACCGCCGAGAACGACGGGCCCTTCAGGCCGGTGATGATGCTCAGCTGGCCCGGCAGCATGTTGATGATGGTCTTGGGCACGTAGAAGGGCGAGATCTTCTTGCCCTCGTGGAACTCGATGGTCTGCTCTTCAATGCCGAGCAGGCCGCCGATGCCGGCGCCAACGATGGCACCCATGCGATCGGCATTGGCTTCGGTGATCTCCAGGCCCGAATCATGCAGGGCCATGAACGAGGCACCGAGGCCGTAATGGATGAACGGGTCCATCTTCTTGGCATCCTTGCCGCTGACCCGGAATTTGCCGAACAGTTCGTTGTCGGCGGTGATGTCGAATCCTTTGACCTCACCTGCAATCTTGGTGGTGAACCGATCCAGATAGGCATCAGAAACGTTGGTCAGCGGACCGATGCCCGAACGACCATGGGTGATGCCTTCCCAGCTGCTGGCCAGATCATTGCCCAACGGCGAGACGATACCCAGGCCGGTTACGACGACGCGACGCTTCATTGCTGTTTCTCCTGACCCGGATGGTTTCTACGGGTAACTCGGTTTGCTTCGATGTAATGCCCAAACACACGGGGCCGCAACAGCGGCCCCATGGGGTGCGGTGCGCGGCGAGCCTGAGCCCGCGCGCGCACTGCCGTCTGACATCAGGCCTTGACGTGGGCCTTGACGTAGTCGATGGCGGCCTGGACGGTGCTGATCTTCTCGGCTTCTTCGTCCGGGATCTCGCACTCGAATTCTTCTTCCAGCGCCATCACCAGCTCGACGGTGTCCAGCGAGTCAGCGCCCAGGTCATCGACGAACGATGCGCTGGTGGTGACTTCTTCTTCCTTGACGCCAAGCTGTTCGACGACGATTTTCTTGACGCGTTCTTCGATGGTGCTCATGGGATCTCGCTCCAGATGGAGTTGTGGTTCAAAAGTGGTCGCCATCAAAGGCGATGGCCGTGGGATAGTGTAGTGGAAACCAGCGCGGCCTTGCATCGCAGCAAAAACCTCAGCAGATCAACCACTTGCGGCGCAATCCCTGCGCCCCTTGCTTACGGCATGTACATGCCACCGTTCACATGGAGGGTTTCGCCGGTGATGTAACCGGCAGCCGGGCCGGCCAGGAAGGCCACCGCATGGGCGATGTCCTCCGGCGAACCCAGGCGTTCGAGGGCGATGTCGTTGATCAGCGCGGTACGCGCTTCCTCCGGCAACGCCTTGGTCATGTCGGTGTCGATGAAGCCGGGAGCGACCACATTGACGGTGACACCGCGTGAACCGATTTCCTTGGCCAGCGACTTGCTGAAGCCGATGATGCCGGCCTTGGCAGCCGCGTAGTTGGCCTGGCCGGCATTGCCGGTCACACCCACCACCGATGCGATGTTGATGATGCGGCCCTTGCGTGCCTTCATCATGCCGCGCATGACCGCCTTGCTGGTGCGGAACACGCTGGTCAGGTTGGTGTCGATGATCGACGCCCAGTCCTCGTCCTTCATGCGCATCAGCAGGTTGTCGCGGGTGATGCCGGCATTGTTGACCAGGATCGAGATCGGGCCGAATTCCTTGGCGATGCCGTCCAGCACGCTGTCCAGTGCGGCAGCGTCGGTCACGTTCAGGGCACGGCCGTGACCACCGTGGGCAGCCAGGCGCTCACCGATCGCGGCAGCGCCGGACTCGGTGGTGGCGGTACCGATGACGGTGGCGCCCTGGGCGGCCAGCAGATCGGCGATGGCGGCACCAATGCCGCGGCTGGCACCGGTGACCAGTGCGATTTCACCCTGCAGGGGCTTGCTCATGATGTTTTCCTCAGGCTGGGACGGCCGCCGCGCCAATGCCGCTTGCAGCGGCGACCGGCACGGTCGGCAGGAACAGGGGCAATCAGGCCGACCACGCCTCGCGGGCGCCTTCGAAGTCGCCCGGAGTGGCCAGCGAGCGGCCGTCAATGGCCTTGTCGATGCGCTTGACCAGGCCGGTCAGCACTTTGCCCGGACCGCACTCGGCAATCTGGGTGATACCGCGGGCGGCAAGCGCCTGCACGCAACCGGTCCACTGCACCGGCTGGTACAGCTGCTGCACCAGCGCGGTACGGACCGCGTCCACGCCGTCGTGCACCTTGGCATCGACGTTCTGCACCACTGGCAGCTGCGGCGCCTGCCAGGACAGGCCGGCCATCACTTCGGCCAGGCGGTTGGCAGCTTCACGCATCAACGGGGTATGCGACGGCACGCTGACCGCCAGCTTGACCGCCTTGCGCACGCCCTTCTCGGCCAGCAGCGCCAGCGCACGATCGACCGCATCGGCGTCGCCGCCGATCACGATCTGGCCCGGCGAATTGAAATTGGCCGGCACCACCACCTGGCTGCCCGCGGCTTCGGCACAGACGTCCAGTACCAGCTGGTCCTCGGCGCCGAGCACCGCGGCCATGGCACCGACGCCGGCCGGCGCGGCTTCCTGCATCAGCTGGCCGCGCAGGCGCACCAGGTGCGCACCGTCGTGCAGGCTCAGCGCGCCAGCGGCGACAAGCGCGCTGTACTCACCCAGGCTGTGACCGGCCAGCACCGACGGGCGCGGACCGCCCACGGCATTCCAGACGCGCCACACGCCGATGCTTGCGGCCAGCAGGGCCGGCTGGGTGTATTCGGTACGGTTGAGCATTTCCTCCGGGCCGCCCTGGGACAGTGCCCACAGGTCGACGCCGGCACCATCGGATGCCTCGGTGAAGGCTTCACGCACCTGCGGGTGCAGTTCAGCCAGCTCGGCCAGCATGCCCACAGACTGCGAGCCCTGGCCGGGGAAGACAAAAGCGAGGGTGGATACGGTCACGCGGTCATCCGCTTGTTGCAATCGAAGCGGGCCATGATAAGGGGGAACATGCCGTGTCGTCTGTACGTGCGCGTATGCACGCGTATGGTCCATGGTGGTCGCAGGGCGCTGGAGATCCGGGGTCAGATCCCTTTCCCCATGGAAAAGGGATCTGACCCCAGCCGACGATCAGCAGAACAGCTGCAGGACGTCCAGATCGCCGTCGGCGAGGAAATCCACGCACAGGCCCACCAGCATCAGCACGCCAGCGGTACTGGCGCCATGGGCGATGAAGATCGAATGCGCCAGCGCGCGCGCTGAACGACCCAGCTTCATGCAGACCCTGGCCAGATTGCGAAGGCGGCCACTGACCGCATGCACATGTTCGCGCACCGGTGCCTGAACGTCGCCCATCGCCTCGGCCATCATCGCCTGCAGGCGCTCGGGGCGGTCAGCGTAATACTTGGCGACGCCATAGCCGAACATCAGCCAGTCACGGGCCTGCGCTTCGGACAGATCCATCACTTCCAGCGGATCTTCCTCGAAGTCGATGAAGCCCACGTTCTGGCCGTCCCAGGTGAGATTGCGCGGCAGCGGCTGGCCGAAATAGGCCCCGCGCGCATGCGCCTCGGCAATGGCCAGCATCGCCGCCATCACCAACCGGTCGCGACCAGCCTCGTCGGCTTCGCGCAGGCAGGTATTGAACGAACTGCCGTTGTCGCCGATCACCAGCGCGGCATGACCGGCACCCAGCACATCCGGCACGTTTACTCCCTGCGCCTGCAGTTCAGCCAAGCGACGGGCTTCGGTTTCGCGTGCAGCATCACCGCCGCGATGCGGTGGCGGGCGCAGGGCATCGAGATGGAAACGGCGGGCAACAAAATTGAGCAGGCCCAGAGCCAGCGCCCGGCTTCCCTTGCCGTACTGCTTCAGCCAGGCACGCTGCCCTTCGATGACGATGGGCTCAACCATGACAGGTCCTCCTTAAACGCGTTACGGCCCCAGAGGGGCCGTAACGACAGACTTCACGTTGTCGTAACTTGCACTATCAATAGCGCAGCAGGGCCGAACCCCAGGTGAAGCCGCCACCGAAGGCTTCCAGCAGCAGCAGCTGGCCGCGCTCGACCTTGCCCGAACGCACTGCAGCGTCCAGCGCCAGCGGCACTGAGCCGGACGAGGTATTTCCGTGCTGGTCAACCGTGACCACGACCTGCTCCATCGACATGTCCAGGCGCTTGGCCGTGGCTTCGATGATGCGCAGGTTGGCCTGGTGCGGAATCAGCCAATCCAGGTCGGACTTGTCCAGGCCGTTGGCAGCCAGGGTCTCGTCCACGACCGAGTCCAGCGCCTTGACGGCGTACTTGAACACGTCGTTGCCCTTCATGTTGATGGTGCCACCACCGTTGGTGCCGTCCTTGAACCCGGTCGAGACACCCACCGGGTTCCACAACAGCTCCTTCTTGCTGCCATCGGAATGCAGGTGGGTGCTGAGGATGCCGGTCTCTTCGTCGGCCTTGAGCACGACGGCGCCGGCACCATCACCGAACAGCACGCAGGTGGTGCGATCGTTCCAGTCGACCATGCGGGTCAGTGTTTCGGCGCCGATCACCAGCACGTACCGGCAGTCGCCGGAACGGATGAATTTGTCGGCCACGCCCAGCGCGAACACGAAACCCGAACAGGCCGCGTTGACGTCGAAGGCGGGGCATCCGGCCACACCGAGCTTTGCCTGGATCAGGCACGCGGTGGACGGGAAAATAAGGTCAGGGGTGGTCGTACCGACCACGATCATGTCGAGCTGCGAAGCGTCGATGCCGGCCGCTTCAAGCGCGCGCAGCGCGGCGTTGTAGCCGAGATCGCTGGTGGTTTCGCCTTCGGCCGCGATGTGCCGTTCACGAATGCCGGTGCGCGACTGGATCCACTCATCCGAGGTTTCGACCATTTTTTCCAGGTCGGCGTTGGTCAGGACTTTTTCCGGCAAATAGCTGCCGGTGCCCGCGATCCTCGAATAGATCCGCTTGCTCATCATGTTTCCTGTTGCGCAGGCCGCCGATCACCGGCAAGCCCGGGAAAGAAGGCAAAGGCCGCTGCCCGGAGGCAGCGGCCTTCCCGGCACATCAATCTTCTTCGACGGCCGAGGTCTTGGTCTGGATGACCTTCTTGCCGCGGTAGAAACCATCGGCAGTGATGTGGTGACGCAGATGCACTTCGCCGGTGGTCGGGTCGGTCGACAGCTGCTTGGCGCTCAGGGCGTCATGCGCACGGCGCATACCGCGGCGGGACGGGGTGACACGGGATTTCTGGACAGCCATGGGATTGCTCCAAACTCGGTTCGTTTTTGCTTCGTCGTATCGTCGCGCAGGACGCCAGCGCCCAGCACACTTTCGCTTTCGCCGCAGCCGCCGACGACAATCCGGCTGCTATTGTTTCTTCAAGGCCGCCAACGCCGCAAACGGGTTGGCCTTCTTTGTTTCTTCTTCGCTCGGTGCCCAGTCCTTGTCGACTGCTTCACCATCGGGCGACAGCGGTACCACCGGCACCGCCAGCACCAACTCGTCTTCGACCAGGTCCAGCGGACGCAGCTGGCCATCTTCCGGCACCAGCAACGCCTCGTATTCCTCCGGCAAAGACGATTCCTCGTCCTCGTCGCGGATCAGGCCAAGCCTCTGGGTCACCTTCACCGGCAACAGGAATCGCTGCATGCTGCGCTGACAGGTCAGCGGCAACGCGGTGTCGATGGTCAGTTCCACATAGGATACCCGCAAGATGTCGTCGCGACCGAATTCAAGCGAGTAGGCACACTCACCGTCGGTATCGGCGACCAACCCCTGCAGGCGGGTCAATTCAGCCAGAGAGACCTGGCCGTCGAAGCGCCTTCGCGCTACAACCATCCGCCAGGCATCCAGCGTTTCGGGCACGTTCGCGGACATAAGCCGCTGAATACTAAGGATCGGGGCGGCGGCTGTCAAATGCCCGCCATACAGGACTTGCCGCTGGCGTTGCGGACGGGCCAGACTGCCGCGCCCTGCCCCGGTATTGTCGCATGCCGCTGATCCTGGCCTCCACCTCCCGCTACCGCCGTGAACTGCTGCAACGGCTGGGCCTGCCCTTCGACTGCGCACGCCCGGACGTGGATGAAACCCCGCTGGACGGTGAGCCCCCGCTGGCCCTGGCCATGCGACTGGCGGCCGCCAAGGCCGCCGAGGTGGCTGCCCGTCATCCGGGCGCCTGGGTGATCGGCTCCGACCAGGTGGCCGACCTGAACGGCCAGCCGCTGGGCAAGCCTGGCACGGTCGAGGCGGCCCGCGCGCAATTGAAGGCAATGTCCGGACACACCGTGCGCTTCCATACCGGCATCAGTCTCACGCGAGACGGAGAATCCTTCACGGCGATCGACCTGACCGAAGTGCGTTTCCGCGCGCTGGGCGAGGACGAGATCGCCCGCTACGTAGCCGCAGAACAGCCACTGGACTGTGCCGGCAGTTTCAAGTGCGAGGGCCTGGGCATCAGCCTGTTCGAGGCGATCGACAACCGCGACCCGACGGCACTGGTGGGCCTGCCGCTGATCGCGCTGTGCGGGCTGCTGCGCAGAGCGGGATTCGCGGTGCCCTGAACTGTAGAGCCGAGCCATGCTCGACTGCATTTCCCTGGCCACCTGCACTCTGGAACAGAAGCAGTCGAACATGGCTTGACTCTGCAAAAGCCGGACTCAACGAACCTCGAACGGCTGCTCCTGCCACTCTTCCACACTGCCATCGTTGCCATGCAGGCGCAGGCCCAGCCAATGCCGGCCCGGTGCCAGAGTGGCGGTATCCAGCGACGCATCGAAGCCCACCGCCGGATGCCGCGGGTCGGTGCTGTCCGGCCAGGTGTGACGTACGTCGAACACACGCCCGTACTGCGCACTACCGATAGAGCGGCCATCGACCAGCACCTCGACACGCGCCAGGCCGACGCCGTCCTTGAACGCCCAGCCCTTGATGGCAAGCGTGCCCGAAACCTTTTCACCGTTGGATGGCGCATCCAGCCACGCCATCGCCGGGGTCACGCACGGACCCGCCGCGCGCTGTGCCGGCAGGCGGAACAGCAGGAAACGCTGGAAGCCGTGGTCGCTGCTGACCACCCGCGGCGCGGGCAACGGCCCGACCTGCCCGCAGATGGCGTGATAGCGCGCCAGCAGATCGCGGTAACGCTGGTCACTGGGCGACAGCACCAACAGCATCGGCGCCGCACGCTCGCCCTCGTGCAGCAACCCCCACTGCGCCAGCTGCGCGGTGCGGCCGTGCTTGTCGTTGAGCGGATGCGGCAGCACCTCGATATCGCCATTGCCGAGCTGGAAGCCCAGTTCGGCCCCGACCTTGAAGTTGCCGGCCAGCACGCGCGTGCCGGCCGGCATCTGCTGCAGCTCATCGCGCACCGCCACCGCCAGCGGCTGCCAACCGGCGAAGTTGCGCGGGTAGTACTTGCTGCCCGCCAGTTGCTCACGCAGCGAAGGCGTGGATGCCATCAGGTAATAACCGAATGCCAGCACCATGCCGGCGCCAGCCAGCCACCAGCCGGTACGGCGCAGCCAGCGCGGCCAGCCGTTGAGCACCACCGGCACCGCCACCAGCAGCGCGAGATAGCCCGGCAGTGGCCAGTGGAAGCTGATCCGCTCGACATCGGTGAAGAACCCCAGCAGGAAGATGCCAAGCGTCGAAACACCACCGACCAGGCCGAAATAACGCCATTGCACGCGCGCGCCGCCACCACTGCGGGTGCCCGCCAACGCCACCTTCCACATCGCGATGCACAGGATCGGCGTGACCAGCATCGGCTGGATCAGCAGGAACCACAGCCCGGCCCATTCGAAAGTCCAGGGATGGCGCTCAACCACCTGGAACTTCAGCCCGGCATCGTGATTGTCCGCATTCCACGCCAGCAGCGGCAGCCAGGCCAGCACGCCCACTGCAAGCGCCACCCATACGCGTGGATCAGCCAGCATGCGCCGTCCCTGCGGCAGCGCCAGCAAGGCAACAAAGCCCACGCCGATGACGCCGATGAAGCGATAGTGGCTGAGCGCACCGATCATCAGGCCCAGCGCCAGCTTCATCGCCGAAGACGCATCGACGTTGTGCAGCAGGCGCGCACCGGCGTGCAGGCAGATCACGGCCGCCAGTGCCATCGGCACGTCCGGCACCGCCAGCAGCCCCAGCGTGGCCGACAACGGCATCAACAGTGTCAGGCTGCCGGCCTGCCATCCGGCAACGTTGCCGAACCAACGCGTGGCGATGCGCGCCACCAGCAGCGGCAGCAATGCACCAATGGCCAGGAACGGCAGGCGCAACGCCAGGACGTGGTGGCCACCGATCTCCACGCCCAGTCGTGCCAGCCATGCAGTCAACCCGGGCAGATCGGAATAGGCGGCCGCCAGATGCTGGCCTTCCTGCCAGTAGAACGCCTCATCGACAAACAGTGGCAGGCGCGCGGCCACCACCAGCTTGGCCGCTGTGACCAGCGTCCATAACCAGAGAAATATCGTTCGTGCGCGCTGTTCGCCTTGCATCGCTCTATGGATAATCGAGTGGATTCCAGAACTGAGACGATCATGCCAGCTTCGTCCCCCAACCCCAGCATGCTAACCGATCAATTGAGACAGGCCCTGCGGGAGGCACAGGATCAGGTGAATGCACTGGTGCTGGGCAAGGTGCCGGAAGTCAGGCTGGCTTTCGTCGCGCTGTTGTCCGGTGGGCACCTGCTGATCGAGGATCTGCCTGGCCTGGGCAAGACCACGCTGGCACATGCACTGGCCAGCAGCCTCGGCCTCAGCTTCCAGCGCGTGCAGTTCACCTCCGACCTGTTGCCCGCCGATGTACTGGGCGTCTCGGTGTATGAAGCGGGCAGCCGCCAGTTCCAGTTCCATCCCGGCCCGGTGTTCACCCACGTGCTGCTGGCCGACGAGATCAACCGCGCGCCACCGCGCACGCAGAGCGCACTGCTGGAGGCAATGGCCGAGCAGCAGGTCACTCTGGATGGACAGACCCATCCGCTGCCCGATCCGTTCTTCGTGATCGCCACGCAGAATCCGGTGGACCTGTCCGGCACCTTCCCGCTGCCGGATTCGCAACTGGATCGCTTCCTGCTGCGGCTGGCGATGGGTTACCCCAGTGCACAGGCCGAACGCGAGCTGCTGCGTGGCACCGACCGCCGCGACCTGATCGCACGCGCCGTACCGAAGCTGGACGATACCCAGGTGCGTGCGCTGCGCGATGCGGTCGGCCAGGTGCATGCCAGCGACGCACTCATCGACTACGTGCAGGCGCTGCTGACCCGCAGCCGCCAGCACGCTGGTGTACGCGTCGGCCTGTCACCGCGTGCAGGCCTGGCCCTGCTACGTGCGGCCAAGGCGCATGCGCTGATGCTTGGCCGCAGCCATGTAGTGCCCGAAGACGTGCAGACCCTGTTCGTGGCAGTGGCCGGCCACCGGCTGGTGGCGGAGGCGGAATCCAGCTCGGGGCCGGCACTGGCGCGTGCGATCCTGCAGACCGTCGCGGTGGATTGAACGTGGCCACACGCTGGGCACGACTGCAGCTGATGGCCCGGCCGCGCAGGCCAGAAGCCTTGCCGAAGCGACTGGATCGCCATCGCATCTATGTGTTGCCCACCCGCTTCGGCCTGTTCGTTGCCACCTTGCTGGCCGCCATGCTCCTCGGCGCGCTGAACTACAACAACAATCCAGCGCTGCTGCTGGCCCTGCTGCTGGCGGCAGCGGCCATCGCCAGTGCCATTGCCGCGCACCTGCAGCTGTCCGGCGTGCAGATCGATGCGATCTCCGCCGAGCCGGTGCCGGCCGGGCAACCGCTGCGCCTGCGCGTGGACCTGTCGCTGCGCGATCCGCGCGCGCGCCATGGCCTGCACCTGCAGCTGGGCGACAGCGAAACCTGGACCTCACTGCCGGCACACGGTCGCGGTGAGGTGGAACTGGAGGTACCGAGCGAACGCCGCGGCTGGCTGGAGCTGCCGCGCATCCGCCTGTCCACCACCCAGCCACTGGGCCTGGTGCGGGCGTGGTCGTGGGTGTGGCCGGAACAACCGCTGCTGGTCTATCCACTGGCCGAGACAACCGCACCTGCACTTCCGGAGAGTGGCAACGATCCCCTGCACACGCGTGCCCATGCCAGTGGTGAGGAACTGCATCAGCTGCGCCCCTACCGCGCCGGCGACGCGCCACGCAGCATTTCCTGGAAGCACTCGGCACGCCGCGACAGTCTGCTGGTGCGCGAATACGAAAAGCCGGCCGGCATCGAAGTGGTGCTGGACTGGCGCATGCTGGCACCGCTGGGCCACGAAGCACGCATCGCGCGGCTGGCGCGCTGGGTCGGCATGGCCGAACGCGAGGGCCGCCGCTACACCCTGCTGCTGCCGGCGCACCCGCCGTTCGGGCCCGGCCAGGGCGCGAACCATCACCACCTGTGCCTGCGCGCGCTGGCGCTGATGCCATATGGCTGATCCCCTCGATCAACTGGATCGCAGCACACGTGCCTGGACGTTGGCCTGTGCGGCGCTGGCCCTGCTGCCACTGCTGCTGCAGTTGCCACCGCTGCTGGCGGTGGTGATCGCGATCGCTGCGATATTGACCGCTGCCCTGTCCTGGCGACGCGTGCTGCCGATGCCGATACGCCTGCTGCTGGTGCTGGGCATGCTCGCCGCCATCGTCTGGCAGATGGGCATGGTGCGCCCGGGGCGCGATACCGGCTGCGCCCTGCTGGCGGCGATGCTGGCGATCAAATCCAGCGAACTGCGCAGCCTGCGTGACGCGCGCAGCCTGCTCGGCTTTGCGCTGTTTGCTCCGTTTGCCGCATTCCTGCTCGACCAGGGACCACTGACCACGACCCTGGCCGCCCTGGCCGGTGTCGGCGCCCTGCTTGCACTGCAACGCCTGGCCCAGGATGAAGGCCATGCTGGCCGCCTGCCGTTGCGTGGGCAGCTGCGCAGTGTCGGTCGTCTGCTGGCGATCGGCCTGCCGCTGGCACTGGCCAGCTTCTGGCTGTTCCCGCGCCTGGCAACGCCGCTGTGGGGTGTTCCCGAACGTGCCGTCGGCACGCCGGGGCTGTCCGACAGCATGGAACCCGGCCAATGGCTGGACCTGATGGCCGACGACACCCCGGCGCTGCGTGTGCAGTTCTTCGGTGCCGTACCCGAGCCGACGCAACGCTACTGGCGTGGCCCGGTGCTGACTGCCTTCGATGGCCGGCGCTGGACGCGCGACCGCGCCAGCGCACGGCGGCCTGCGGCAGTCGTCGTTGCCGGTGTGCAGGGCTGGGACTACCAGATCGACTACGAGCCCACCGACCGCCGTCAGCTGGTGGCGCTGGACCTGCCCAGCCGCGCCCCTGCCGGCAGCACGCTGGACGCGGACATGAGCCTGAGCAGCGAGCGCTCGCTGGCCTCGCTGAGCCGCTGGCGACTGCATTCGGCACCACCACAGCACTTCGACAGCACGCTCTCGCCCTACCTCCGGCGCGCGACGCTGCAGCTGCCCGCCGGCTTCAATCCACGCACGGCAACCCTCGCCCAGCAATGGCGGCAGGACGCCGGTGGCGATGACGAAGCCATCGTCCGCCGCGCGCTGCAATGGATCACCACCGATTTCTCCTACACGCTGGAAACGCCCCCGGCAGGACGCGATCCGGTCGACGAGTTCCTGTTCGGCTACAAAGCCGGGTTCTGTGAACACTTCAGCGCCGCCTTCGTGGTGCTGATGCGCGGCGCCGGCGTTCCGGCACGCGTGGTGACCGGCTTCGCCGGCGGCACCCGCAACCGCCTTGGCGACTACTGGATCGTACGGCGGATGGACGCCCACGCCTGGGCCGAAGTGTGGCTGCCGCAACGTGGCTGGGTGCGCGTCGACCCCACCGCTGCCGTCGCCCCCGAACGTATTCTCGACACCCTCGACGACCGCCTGCAGGCCGGCACGGACAGCCCGCTGCAACAGCGTTGGCTGCAACTGGGGCAGATGGGCGACTGGCTGCGCCGCGGCTGGAACGATCTGGTGCTGTCCTTCGATGCCCGCCGCCAGCAGCAGCTGCTCAAGCCGCTCGGGCTGGATGACCTGGGGCCGGCACAACTGATAGCCGGCTTCGTGACGGCTGCGTTGATGGCGCTGGCGTGGATGGCCTGGCTGCTGGCCCGCGGCGAACGCGAACGTGATCCGCTGTTGCGCGCCTGGCACCGGCTGGGCCGCCGCTACGCCCGCCTCGGCCTGGCCCGCGAACCGCATGAAACCGCACAGGACTGGGCGCGTCGGGTACATGCCCGCCGCCCCGATCCTGCACTGCTGGCGCTCAGCCAGCGTTTCGACGACGCGCGCTACGCTGGAACTTGCACCGACCTCGCTTCATTATTGCGGGACCTGCGCAGGCATCGCCCGACTTCCGGAGCCTCCCCATGAACACCAAGTTCTTCCTCACCGCTGTGGCCACGCTGGCCCTGTCGGCCTGCGCCACGGCCCCCAAGCCGCTGCAGGGACAGTTCAGCCTGGTCTCCCCGCGCGACTCGGTCGCCACCCAGCAGGTCGGCACGCCCGTCCGTTGGGGCGGCCGCATCATCGAAACCAAGCCCGGCCAGGGCGAGACCTGCTTCCAGATGATCTCGCGCCCGCTCAACGCCAGTGGCCGCCCGAACACCACCTCGTCCGACGCCAGCGACGGCCGCTTCATCGCCTGCCGCGCCGGCTTCTACGACCCGGCCGTGTTCGAAGCCGGCCGTGACGTGACCTTCATCGGCAAGATCGACGGCTACCAGAACACCCGCATCGGCGACTATGACTACCGCCTGCCGAAGCTGTCGGCCGATGTGATCTACCTGTGGCCGGAACAGCGCCAGGTCGATGTGGTGCCCTATCCCTACGGCCCGTGGGGCCCGGGCCCGTATGGCCCGTACTGGGGTGGCTATGGACGCTGGGGCTGGTGGTGATCGTCACCGCACAGGCATGACGGAAAAGGCCGCCCTCGGGCGGCCTTTTTTCATCCACGCATGGCATGGATGCCCTGCGCTCAACGCCCCGGCGTACCGAAATGCCCCAGCTGCCCACCGGCCAGCAGGTGCATGTGGATATGGAACACGGTCTGCCCGGCGTCCTCACGGCAGTTCATCACGATGCGGTAGCCGTCCCGTGCGAAGCCTTCGCGGCGCGCATACTCGGCAGCGGCCAGCGCCAGTTTGCCGATCAGGTGCGCCTGCGACGGCTGCAGGTCGTCCAGGGTCGGGATGATCTCGTTCTTCGGAATGAACAGCACGTGCACCGGCGCCTGCGGTGCGATGTCCTTGAAGCCCAGCACCTCGTCATCCTCGTAGACGATGGTGGCCGGGATCTCGCGACGGATGATCTTGCTGAAGAGGGTTTCGTTGCTCATGGTCAGCCTCGGCGGGAATGTCTCCCGCATTGTAGGCCGGCCGCGCCGGACGATGCCCGGCCAGCGCTCAATCGCGGAACTCGCTGCGCGTCCCGAACGCGTGCGACAGCGTGCCGCGATCGACGTATTCCAGTTCACCACCCAGCGGCAGCCCCTGCGCCAAACGGCTCGGCTGAACCTTTCGTGCGCGCGCCAGCTGCGCCAGGTAATGCGCGGTGGCCTCGCCCTCGACGGTGGCACTGGTGGCGATGATCAGCTCCCGTACCTCGCCTTCGGCCAGCCGCCGCTCCAGCTGCTCCAGGCCCAGCTCGCGCGGGCCGATGCCATCCAGCGGCGAAAGCCGCCCCTGCAGCACGAAGTACACGCCACGGAAACCGGTAGCGTTCTCGATCGCCAGGCGGTCGGCCGGCGATTCCACCACGCACAGCTGGCTGCGCTCGCGGCTGCCGTTGGCGCAGGTCGGGCACAGCTCGGTTTCACTGAAATCTCGGCACTGTGCGCAATGGCCGATGCGCTCCACCGCCAGCGACAGCGCTTCAGCCAGGCGCTGGCCACCTTCGCGCTCGCGCTCGAGCAGGTGGTAGGCCATCCGCTGCGCGGTCTTCTGGCCAACGCCAGGCAGCACCCGCAGTGCGTCGATCAATTGTTCAAGCAGGGGTGCGGACACGGCAGGGTGCTTCGATCGTGCCGGGCATGCCCGACGGGTATGTGTAGAGTCGAGCTTGCTCGACTGCTGCAGACAGTCGAGCAAGCTCGACTGTGCGGGGTGCCCGCAACAACAGGCACCCCGCTGAAGATCAGAACGGCAGCTTCATGCCTGGCGGCAGCTGCATGCCGGCGGTGGCCGACCCCATCTTCGACTTCGACTCGGCATCGATCTTGTTCGAGGCGTCGTTGAAAGCGGCGGCGATCAGGTCTTCCAGCATCTCCGGGTCGCTGGCCAGCGACGGGTCGATACGCACCTTGCGGCATTCCTTGGCGCCGGTCAGGGTCACGCTGACCATGCCGCCACCGGCGCTGCCGGTCACTTCGATCTTGGCGATTTCTTCCTGGGCCTTCTGCAGGTTTTCCTGCATCTTCTGGGCCTGCTGCATCAGTTGGGCGATGTTGCCGCGCATAGTGTCTTACTCGTCAAAAGAACGGATGGAATCGGAAACAACCCGGGCACCGTGCTGTTGGATCAGCACCTGCACTTCCGGATCGTCCATGAAAACAGCCTCTGCCACCTGCTGCCGCTCGCCACGCTGGCGATCGGCACGCTGGTGCAGGGTCTCGGCCGGAACGTGTTCGGTTTCCACGGTCTCGACCACGATCTTCGGCGCCTGGCCGAGGGCCTTCTCCAGCATCTCGCCCAGCGCAGCCAGCGCGCGCTCCGAGCGCAGGTATTCAAATCCGGGCGAAAGGCCCAGTTTCAAGGTCCCGTGCTGGCAGCTGATGAACGCGGCATTGGCGGCCAACTGCCTCGATGGGCCACTGAGGCCACTGTTGGCGACCAGGTCCAGCCAGTCCTCGGCGCTGGCCAGATCGCTGACACCTTCCAGCGGCGGGGCATCACGCGCCGGCCCCGGCGGTTCGGCCGGCGCGATGGCAATGCCTTCGGCGCGGAACGGACGTTCGGGCTGCGCAGGCTCGCTGGGGACCGCGACGGGAGCCGGCGGCTCATGCCAGGGCGCGACCATCGCCGCATCCGGACCAGCCATCTCGGCCGCCAGCGCCTCGTCACGCGCCCCGGTTTCGTCGGTGGCCCACGGCGGCAGGTCATCACCCGCATCTGCTTCAGCGGACGGCGGCGCCGCTGCTTCGGCCTTTACCGGCGGCGGCGACACGGGCTCTTCCACTGGAACCGGCTCGGGTTCCGGCGTCGGATCCGGCTCCGGTTGCGGGGCCGGCTCAGGTTCGGGTTCAGGCTCGCGCGGCGCGGCCTGCGCCGGAGCGGCCAACTGCGCCACCACGGCCGGGCTTGCCGAAGCGGCGGCAGTCGCCGGCGTCGCTTCATGGGTACCCGCACCGGTGCCGCCACCGGCAGCATTGCCGCCCGACGCATTGCCTGCACCGTCCACCGACTTCGGCACCGGCGGGACCGCCGCGGCCGGGCGGAACGCCAGCATGCGCAGCACGGCCATTTCGAAGCCGGCGCGCGGGCTCGGCGCCAGCGGCAGGTCGCGACGACCATTCAAGGCCATCTGGTACCAGAGCTGCACCACTTCCGGGCGTAGGCGTTCGGCAAAGGCTGTCGCGTCCAGGCCTTCGGCGGCAGCCGCAGCGCCCGGCACCAGCTGCTGCACCTGGATGCGATGCAGGCCTTCGGCCAGCGCTTCCAGCACGCCGCTCCAATCCGGCGAGAATTCGGCCAGCGCAGCCACCACCTGCAACAGGCGCGGACCATCGCCTTCGGCCAGCGCATCGAGCATCGCTGCCACCTGTGTGCGGTCGACCGTGCCCAGCATGGTGCGCACCACATCCTCGCGCAGCGCGCCGCCGGCGTAGGCGATCGCCTGGTCCAGCAGCGACAGGCCGTCACGCAGGCTGCCGTCGGCGGCCTTGGCCAGCTGCACGATGGCGCTGCCGTCAGCCTCGATCTCTTCGGCGGCAAGGATGCGGGTCATCTGGCCCTGGATCTGGTCCTCATCCAGGCGCTTGAGATTGAACTGCAGGCAGCGGCTGAGCACGGTGACCGGCAGCTTCTGCGGATCGGTGGTGGCCAACAGGAACTTCACGTGTTCCGGCGGCTCTTCCAGCGTCTTCAGCAGCGCGTTGAACGCCGCCTTGGACAGCATGTGCACTTCGTCGATCAGGTAGACCTTGTACTTGCCGCGCGAGGGCATGTACTGCGCGTTCTCGATCACCTCGCGCACGTCATCCACGCCGGTGTTGGAGGCGGCGTCGATTTCCAGCAGGTCGATGTAGCGGCCGGCGTCGATGTCCAGGCAGGCCGCGCACTGGCCGCACGGATCGGCGCTGGTGCCCTGCTCGCAGTTCAGCGACTTGGCGAAGATGCGCGCGATGGTGGTCTTGCCCACGCCGCGGGTGCCGGTGAACAGGAACGCGTGGTGGACCCGGCCGCTGTCCAGCGCGTTGCTGAGCGCACGGACCACGTGTTCCTGGCCCACCAGCTCGGCAAAACGCTTCGGACGCCACTTGCGGGCAAGGACGAGATAGGACATCAGGCCACCGTTTTCCATCGGATGTTCCATTGTGCCATGCCTGTCCAGCCCCCTCGCCTCCGGCGCGTCCTTCGCAGGTTCCTGACTGGGGTGCTTGTGAAGTGCCGCGCAGCCCGCTAGAATCTGCGCCCCTGCTGAGGCGTTTGCCGATGGCAGGGATCTGGAGAGGTGTCCGAGTGGTTGAAGGAGCACGCCTGGAAAGTGTGTAAGCGTCTAAACCGCGCTTCGGGGGTTCGAATCCCCCTCTCTCCGCCAGATTACGCAAACCCCTGTTTACGCAGGGGTTTTTGCTTTTCTGGAGTGACCTTCGGCGGGACACAAATCGGGACACATCTCTCGATGCGCATCCCCCATCACCTCACCCGCTCTCCCACCGGCCTTTGGGCTTTCCGGCAACGCGTCCCTACCGACCTTCAAGGCGTGGTTGGCCGACGCGTCTTCAAGCGCACGTTGCGCACCCGCGACCTGCCCACGGCTAGGCTGCGCGCACTGGCCCTGGCTGCGGGCTATGCTCAGGCCTTCGATGTGTTGAGGGACCAACGCGTGGACAAGCTGAGCAAGCGCGAGGCCGATGAACTGATCGCCCGCCTGACCCAATCCGACAACCTGAAGGAATTGATCCTTCACCGGTCCCGCGCCGCCGATGGCACGGTCACCGAGCGCTGGCAGATCGACAACGAGGAAGACCTGCGGCTTTTCCAGAAGATGCAACACCAGGGCGCAGACCCGTTGCTGGACGCCGTCAATGGCGCCCCCTCCCCCGCCCCGGCGCCAGTCCCGAAGTCCAAACTGACCCCCATCACCCTCGAAGACGCCTGCGATGCTTGGCTGGCCACGCTCAAGGGCAACACGCTGCCCAAGACCTGGACGATCAAGCGCACGGCCATCGTTTCCTTGGTCGGCTTCCTCGGGAGCAAGACCAAGCTCCACACGCTGACGCGCACGGACTTGGCCCGCTGGTATCAGCACATGCGCGAAGAGGGCTCGTCCACCCCCACCCTGACCAACAAGCAGTCTTACATTGGGGGCAAGGGCGGCTTCTTCGAGTGGTCCATGGCCTCGGGCTACTACCCCAGGGGTGACAATGTTGCCGCTGGGCATGTCACCTACTCCATCCGAGAGAAGCGAGCCCGGCGGAAATTTGGCTTCAAGCCCTACGACGCCCACCAAGTCCAAGCCCTCTTTGCGCCAGCCGCCTTCGAGCAATTGGCGCTTTCTGCCCGCTGGGCGGCGGTCATTGGTCTTTACACCGGCGCTCGCGCCGCTGAGGTGGGCCAACTGCTTCCCAGCGATGTCACCGAGCAGGCGGGATTGCTCTGCATCCACATGTCCGACGAAGGGGAGCACCAGAAGCTCAAATCCGATGCCAGCATCCGAACCGTGCCGGTTCACCCTGATCTGCTGGCGCTTGGATTTAAGGAATGGGTTGAGGGATTAAGGGCGGCAGATGCAAAACGGTTGTTCCCGGCCGCCAAACCGGATGCCAAGAACGGCGCCGGCAATTGGATCACCAAGGCGCTCGGCCGCCACCTGGAAGCCGTGGGCAAGAACTGGACGCCCGGCAAGCGCGGCTTCCATTCGCTCCGGAAAACCGTCATTCAGTCGCTCCAAGGGGCGGGCGTACCGTCCGAGCTCCGGGCCCAGGTGGTGGGACACGAGTTGGACGACGAGCACCACGCCACGTATAGCCGCGAGTTCACCGCCGACGAGAAGCTGCATGGGCCTGGAAAGAACACCCCGGGCCTGGCGGTCCTAGATTTTGGCTTGAACCTGCCTGCGCTGCGCGCCCTTTTGAACGACCAAACGCCCAGAAGGCGCGTTAGAAGGACGTCGACAGGTTAGTCTTTAGATATTCGACATCAGGGGGATGTATGGGACGACGGAGCGGCCTAGAAGGGTTTCTGCGGGCAGCCGGCCGGGCAGCGGCGGCAGCGCAGCGCGAAAGCAAGCGCCAGCAGCGAATGCAAGCGACACAACTGAGGCAGCTGGAGCGCCATGAACGCATGGCCGCTGCACAGCAGATGCGGGAGCTGCGCGCCCTGGAGAAGCAGGAGAAGGAAGCTGCGCGCTTGGCCAAAGCCGAATACCTCCAAGACCGCCAGGCTGAAGCGGACGACCTCAACGCCGAGCTCAAAGACCGGCTGGAGGAGCTGGAAGGCTTGCTTCTACACACCCTGTCGGTGAACGACACCATCAGCTTCGACAGCCTGCGTCACACCGATCCCTATCCCGGCTTCAAGGTGCCCAAGGACTTGGTTCCGGGGTTGGCGCCGGTCGAGGTCGAGGTTCCGGGCCCCACCGGCTTCTCACGCTTTTGGCCCGGCGCCGCAAAGCGGCACTTGGCAGCCCAGGCGGCGGCCCATCATGCCCACCAGCAGGCTCTCGAACAGTTCCATCGCGCAGAAGCGCAAAAGAAGCAACGGCTGGCCGATCTACGGGCCCAACACGAGACCGAACGAGCGCTCTATGAGGCTGACGTTGGTCGCCGAAACGCTGAAGTGGATGAGTTTCAGAGCGCCTACCTGGCTAACGAACCTGATGCCGTCGTGGCCTACAACGACATGGTGCTCACGCGCTCCGAATACCCCTCCGAGGGTTTCCCTCAGGCGTTCAGGCTGGCCTATGCCGAGGCATCCAAGGAATTGGTCATTGAGTATGACCTGCCCGAGGTGGGCGTCGTCCCCACCGAAGCCGATTATCGCTACGTCAAAACACGCGATGCGATCGACTCCAAGGCGCGCAAGGCCAGCGACATCAAAACGCTCTACCAAGACATCATTGCGTCAATCGCGCTGAGGACCTTGCACGAAGCCTTTGAGGCCGATCAAGCAAACGCATTGGCGCTGGTCACCTTCAATGGTGTGGTGGACACCCACGATCCCACCACCGGTCAAGAGGTTCGGGTGCCGGTGGTGTCCGTCCGGGCAACAAAGGCCGCCTTTCTTCAGCTGCGCCTTGAACGCGTGGAAAAGGTTGCATGCCTGCGCAGCCTGGGTGCTCAGGTCTCAAACAGGCCCGATGAATTGCAGGCCATCAAACCAATCGTCGAATTCAACATGGTCGACAAGCGCTTCATCGCGCAATCGGACGTGCTCTCAGGCCTTGAATCGCGCCCCAACCTTCTGGATCTGACCCCCAGCGAGTTCGAAGCACTCGTCTCCAACCTGTTCAGTCGGATGGGGCTGGACACGAAACTGACCCGGAGCTCCCGCGATGGTGGAGTGGATGCGGTGGCCTTTGACACCCGGCCCGTCTTGGGCGGGAAGGTCGTCATACAGGCCAAGCGCTATCGGGACACCGTAGGGGTCAGCGCGGTCCGCGACCTTTACGGGACCATGCTCAACGAAGGCGCCAGCAAGGGTATCTTGGTTTGCACCAGCGGCTACGGCACCGAAGCCTTCAACTTTGCCAAAGACAAGCCCATTGAGCTGATCGACGGGGGTGGTCTGCTCTATTTGCTGAGGGAACACGCCGGCTTGGATGCACGCATCGCAGCTTAAGGACAAGAAAATGGCTAACGGATCAGTCCCTCACGACACCAAAGTGGCCGTTTTGGTCGATTGCGACAACGTCAGTCCCGAGATCGTGGAGCACGCCCTGCTGATGGTGGCCCAGTTCGGGCGCGTGGTGCTGCGGCGCGGGTATGGAAACCACGCCACGTTGGCGAACCGCTGGCAGGAGGTGCTCGTCCAACAGGCGTTTACCCCTTGCCTCCAATACCAATACGCCTCTGGAAAAAACACTTCCGACATTGCCCTGGCTCTTGATGCTCAAGAGGCGTTGTTCGATCATCGCGCCGACACCTTCTGCCTGGTGACCAGTGACTCCGACTTCGCTTACCTGTGCCGGAAGCTGCGGGAGCGCGGAGCGACTGTCTGTATCGTCGGCGAGCCCAAGACGCCGGCGGCCCTGCGAAACGCTTGCGATCAGTTCTTCGAATGGGAGCGCAAAGCAATCACCGAACCATGCGAGGACCGGCCCAATGCATCACCGGCCAAAGCCGAGGGCAACAAAGCTGAGCCCACCGCGGCGGACACCAAGCCGCTTCCCAAGCGCCGTCCCAAGTTCGTGGTGGAAGCGGTAACGCTCCTGGCTGGAGACACCTCGGAAGGCGAGGTAGGACTGGGGCCGTTGGGCCAATACCTCAAACGAACAGACCCGTCCTTCTCTCCCAATGCATATGGGCATTCGGGCCTACTCAGCATGCTGAAGACCTATGACCTGCTGACCCTACGCCAGCAGGAAGGAGGCCAGTGGACCGTCAGTCTCGCGCGGCCTGAAACGAATGAGCACGCGTAGTCGTATCACCCGCGCTCCCAGAGCGCCTTGACCACCTCGATCGACTATCGACACCTATGCGTCACGAACTTGATTGGTTCAGCCACGAACTCCAAGCGTAACGAGACCGTCAAACTGCCCGCCTACGGTCGCTGAATACATAGTCTTAGATGGGAAGCGCTGGCCGTGTCCTCGCACCACGCAGTGACCGATGCTATTCAGTCTCCTGATCGGCTCCTTCCGGTTGCCCAGTATGTGCGCATGTCGACCGAGCATCAGCGCTACTCCACGGAGAACCAGGCTGCGGCAATTGCCGAATATGCCAAGGCGCACGGCATGGAGATCGTCCAAACCTACGAGGACTCCGGCAAGAGTGGACTAAACCTCAAAGGTCGGAGCGCTCTTCAAGCCCTTCTCCGGGATGTGAAGCTCCCCACCCCTGGCTTCAACGCCATTTTGGTTTACGACGTCAGCCGTTGGGGACGGTTCCCCGACCCCGACGAGGCCGCCGCCTACGTTCACACCTGTAAGAGCCATGGTGTGCCGGTCATCTATTGCGCGGAAGCGTTCAACAACGATGGCTCGTTGCCATCCACCATCATGATTGGCCTCAAGCGCAGCATGGCCGCCGAATACAGCCGTGAGCTATCTGACAAGGTGTTCAAAGGGGCCTGCAACATCGTGCGGCACGGGTTCCGACAAGGGGGCACCCCGGGGTATGGCTTGCGCCGCCAACTCGTCGACGAGCATCTCCAGCCCAAGGCTGTGCTCGCTCGAGGAGAACAAAAGAGCATCCAGACCGATCGGGTGATCCTGGTGCCCGGGCCTGCGCATGAAATCGCAATCGTCTTGCGCATCTATCGGCTGTTTCTGACGGACGGCATGCCCGAACGGGTCATCGCCTCCGTCCTGAACCGAGAAGGCATCCCCAATGAGGTGGGTGGCCTCTGGAGCCGAGGGACCATCCATCAAATACTGACGAATGAGAAATACGTCGGCCACAACGTCTACAACCGGACTTCGTTCAAGCTGAAGCTGCAACACGTTCAGAACCCGCCAGAGGCGTGGGTGCGAAAGGAACATGCGTTTGAAGCCATTGTTCCGCTTGATCTGTTCGAGCGCGTTCAAGCAGTCATCGCGGCACGTTCGGTCCACTTAGACGACCGCCAGATGCTGGAAGCTCTGCGCTCACTGCTCGAGCGGCATGGCGCGCTGTCAGGGATGCTGATCGACGAAGAAGAGGGCGTCCCCTCCAGCAGCGCCTTTCGTCATCGGTTTGGTAGCCTGCTCCGGGCGTATAGCTTGGTTGGCTACTCCCCCAAACGCGACTACGCCTACTTGGAGATCAACCGCGCCCTTCGGCAGCGGCATCCCGAGATGGTCCAGCTGGTGGTGGATGGCATCGCCCAACACGGTGGGTGGGTCGAGCCATGCCGGGATACCGGCCTGCTGCGGGTGAACGGTGAGCTCCTCACGTCCGTCGTCATCGCACGGTGCAAGCCCACACCCGCTGGCTCTAACCGCTGGCGCATCCGACTGGATGCGAGCCTGACGCCGCATCTGACCGTAGTGATCCGGATGGATCCCGGTAACCGTCATGCCCACGATTACTACGTGCTTCCCTCCATCGACTTCACTCCCGATGGCATGCCCTCCATGGAGGACAACGGCTTTTCCTTGGACGCCTACCGCATGGACACGCTGGAGGAGTTCTTCGCCTTGGCCGGTCGGGCCGCATTGCTGGAGGCCGCATGACGAACAAAAGCACAAGCGTTCAGATGATCCCCATTGCCGACATCCATGTCGCCAATCCGCGTGTCAGAAACCAACGCATCCACCGTGGCATCACTCGAAGCATCGAAACGGTGGGGCTCAAACGCCCCGTTAGCGTTCGTAAGGCATCTCCCGATGAAACGTCGCTCCCATATGCACTGATCTGTGGCCAAGGCCGCCTTGAGGCCTGCAAGCTATTGGGCCACCGCGAGATTCCCGCCCTGATACTGGACGTGGACGAGCATACAGGCCACGTCATGAGCATCGTGGAGAATGTGGCTCGCCGCACGCCCAGGGCGGCCGAGACCATGGAACAGGTCCAGGTCCTTAGAGAGCGCGGTTACTCAGACCCGGAGATAGCCACCAAGCTGGGCTGCACTCCGTCCTGGGTGAACAGCGTGGCTAACCTCATGGAGCGAGGAGAGCGACGTCTGCTCGCCGCCGCCGAAGCGGGTCACATTTCCTTGGCGCTTGCCGTGAACATCTCCCGGGCAAATGATCGCGATGCGCAACAGTTGCTGATGGACGCCTACGAGGCCGGTGAGCTCAAGGGAAAGAAGGTGACCGTCGTCCGACAGATCCTTGCCCATCGAGCCAGAAGCGGCAAAAAGGGAACCAGCACTTACGCGCACGGCACGCCGCGGAAGAAGCTTACCCCCGAGGACCTTGCCAAGCTCTACAAGCGCGACGTGGAGATGCACCAACGCATCCAGAAGAAGGCCGAGTTCACGCAACAATCGCTCCTCCTGGCCCGCCAGATCTTCAAAGAACTGTTTGCCTCCAAAGAGTTCTGCGGACTTCTCCAATCGGAAGGGCTGACCAGCGTCCCGCAACCACTGGCTGACCTGCTGCCGCGCAGAGGGTTGGCCCGATGAGCAAGAAGCAATCTTCGGGCGTACGCCTGGGCTTTGAAAAGGACTGCGTGGACATTCAGCTGGCCCAGTTGCACTACAGCGTGGCCATGCCCACGGGGACCAAGGCCTCCGTCAAGTATCAGCAGATCGTGAGCTCGGTCAGGACGGTAGGATTGGTCGAACCCATCGTGGTTACCCTGGACCGGGGCACTGCCGGGCGGTTCTTGGTCCTGGATGGACGAATGCGCCTGGAAGCCCTGAGGGAACTGGGCGCATCCGTGGCCCCCTGCCTCATCTCGACGGACGACGAAGGCTACACCTACAACAAGCAGGTAAACCGTCTTTCGGTAGTCCAAGAGCATCGGATGATCCTCAGAGCAGCAGAGCGAGGGGTTTCCGTGGAACAGCTGTCGGAGGTGCTCAACATCTCGGCCAGCTCCATCCGGGACAAATTCCGGCTTCTGGATGGCGTTTGCGACGAAGCGACCGCCATCCTGGCCGACAAACCCGCCGCCGCAGGCGTCTTTCGGTTGCTGCGGAAAATGAAGCCCTTCCGACAGATCGATGCTGCCCAGACCATGGTCAACCTGGGGGATTACTCGATCAAGCTTGCAACGGCGCTTCTCCAAAACACGCCGGCGGAACAATTGACAGAGCCTTCTGCGGTAAAGCTGGCCAACGGCGCCCCTATCGAGGCTCTCCAACGCCTAGAGAGGGAGCTGGCAGCACTACAAGCCGATACGAAGCTGCTGGAGGAAAACTACGGTCCCGCCAGCCTCCAGCTCGAAATCGTCAAAACCCACATTGGGTCGGCCCTGCTGGAAAATGCAGCGGTGGTGCGATGGCTGGCCAAGAACAAGCCAGACCATCTTCAACAGCTCCAGCGCATTGCAGATATCAAGCTTCTCAAAGCAGGGTAATCTCTTGAGCTCCCAAACCCAGTCTCTAAAGTGTTGCCCGGTGGTGACGCGAGCCATTCGCCGGCCATCCATTCAAACGAACACGCCCCCACACCGCTAACCATGCGTTCAGCTGTGGAGAGCCGGTTTGATGCACCGATTGTTAGGCAATTAACCGAACAGTACAGCCTGCTGATGGTGACCCAGTTTGGCTGCGTGGTGCTGCGGCGCGAGCATGGAAACCACGCCACGTTGGCCAACCGCTGGCAGGAGGTGCTCGTCCAACAGGCGTTTACTCCTTGCGTCCAATACCAATACGCCTCTGGAAGAAACCACTTCCGACATTGCCCCGGCTCTCGATGCTCAAGAGGCGTTGACGCAGCAACTCTCGACGCTTAAGGCAAGGCATCCAAACGGCAAATGTGTGACGCGCTGCGTCATCATAGGCTTGCGCATTTCCGCCTGGGTGCTTCGATGTGAAGACCCTTCATCAGATGACTTACAAATGCCAGCAAACGTCGAACTTCGTATCGCCAGCCAGGTTCTTCAAGCCTTGCTGCCTGAAAATAACACCCGCAACGCTGCTGAGCGTGAGTTGGATGTTCAACATGCACTGGATGTCGCAAGACTACTGTTGCGTCGATTCGCGGAATCGCAGGGAGGCCAAGGTGGTCAGCCCCTCGCCTACGCTCCCACGAGCCGCAATGCATCGCAAGCGGCGAGCGTGGACCGAAGCCAAGCGCCGATACGCTTCCCTTCACCCGATGCTTGGCGTGCGTCTCGCGGCCTTCCGCCAGCGAAACCACAGCCGGCTCGAAAACCATCGGTGGCCACCGGCCCCCATTGAACAACAGCCCCGCATTCGCGGGGCTTGTTCTTTGTAGGGTCAGTGAAACGTTGGCCCTCGGGGGACAGACGGGGCGGAACCCAGGACACCAGGCGGCACAGGCTTGGGCTCAGCGATCTTGGGAGTTGCGGCTGAGGGATGAGGCAAGCCAGCAAGCAGCTCAGCTTTCGCAAGGATTTCGGCATCGATAGCGCTCAGTTCCCCCTCTGACGCCCTCTCCTGAGCCACCTTCAACTCCGCTGTATGTTTCTCAAGAACCGAAAGCCGCCGCCCTCGGCGCAGAGTCCACTCCGACCTCGAGTATCTGGTTGACCCCGGCGGACAATCGGAGTTGAACCGCTCCCACTCCTGCTCGGCCATGTGACGCAGCCTGGTTGCACTCTTCACGTTAAGTAGCCTGCGAGCCCGCCCAATGATGAGGTGCTTGAGGGCACGGATCTGAACCACAGCCACCGTGATCCACTGTCGAAGCTCGCTGGTTTCTCCTTGAGAGGAAAGCTGACGCTGAGCCCACCTCAAGGCATCGCGAATCTTTTCCATGGCCAAGTCTGCCCTAGCCCGGGAAATCTCTTCCACGTCGCGCAATGCATCGAGAATCTTTTCGGCAAGGCTGATCGGCGCCTGCTCCGGCGTATGCCCGTGAGACGAAAGGAGCAGGTTCTGCAGCCGGACCCCGGATACGCCTCGCATCTCCAGCCCCCCAGGTAGTCCTGCGGTTTCCGCATTGAACACTCGCCCACCTCGCTTTACGGGCTCGTGACCAGGCACTGGGGCGGGCTTTCCTTCCAGCCCGGCTTTGCGCACGAGGAAGTCATAGTGCTCCCGATTGTCTTCGGCGATCTGGTCGTTCGTGCTTGCCTTGTCGGTCGTCACACCCTTCCCAGCTAGGGCCGCAGCATGCTTGCCTAGGTGCTGGGTCCGTTCGCGCGAAAGCGCCGCTGCCGCCAAGTCGTCGCCTCGCTCCATCGCAGATCGTGCCTGTTCGGCCAGACTTCGGTGGTCGATGGTGCTGGTCAGGCCGGCCGCCTCCAAGTGGGCATTTGTAGTCGCCGCGACCATCTCCCGAATCCACTGCACCTGGACCTTGCCAGACGGCCCCACGTCCAGCTCCCGGGTTTTGTCCCCAAAGCCCTCAGGTCCGAGGCGGCGCGTGGTGGCCAGGATATGGACATGGTGGTTGAGCCCATCAGGCGTGCCAGGCGAATGGATGCTGGCCTGGACAGCGAACCCATAACGATCGACCAGCGCGTCGGCGATGACAAACGCCAAGTGCGCCCGCTGCTCTTCGGATAGCTCATGGGGTAAGGAGACTTCAAACTCCCTCGCCACAGTCGAGTCTTTCCGCCGCTCCGCAGCCTCTGCGACTGCCCAGAGCTCCCGAGGGTCCAAGGCCCACGCGGGAGCATCAGGCGGGGCGAGGCAGAAGCTCTCAACGACGCCACTACGGCGGCGGTAGTCGTGCTGCTGCCCGGTGAGCAAGTCCATGAGCAGCAGCCCGCCCCGGTAGGCCGCCGCAGCGACGGCCGACTGCCCGCGGCCGCGGCTGAAAGTTTTGATTGAGGTGTGGAAGATGGCCATAAAGATTCCTGTGAAGACAGGTTCTTTATGAACCAGCTTTTGCCGTTGGCAAGCCTCGCAGAGGCTTGGGGTTCCAGGGGCGGAGTCCTTGGCGCACGCATCCGTCAGGATGCCTAAGTGCGCTCTTGCTTCCTCTCCGGCTCAATAAATCTCCCCAAGCAGCACCATAGATCATTTAACATCCTCTACCTCTGGAGAAGAACCGAGGGAGTGATAGGCACATGGACTGGCTCAACTTTAAGAGGCCAAAGGACGCCGCCAGATTTGAACTTAGAAAATCGCAACTAGCGCCACAATCTCCTTTAACGCGAATGCGGGACACCGGGGAGGAGGCTATTCGATGATACTCAGAATCGTCTTCTTTGCCTCAGGCTTCGCGGCGATAGCCTTTCCGATCTACAGCATTGTGACTTCATTGGTCGACGGCAAACCATTTAACCCTTCCGACGGGTCAAGCATTGCCGCAGGCATCGTGGCTATCGTTTCAACATCTCTAGGCGTCTCGAAGGAAAAAGCGAGCGTCCGCCATGACCGTGATATCTACTCCAGGTTCCTAAGCAACTTCCCTCACAACCCTAGCATCCAACTACTGAAGCACCATGACTTCGGCGGAGACTACTACGCCTCGGATTTGAAACACTTGCTCGACTTCGTTCGCGACTGGGATCGGCCGGAGCTTGAGTTTCTGGACAAGAGGATCGAACGGAAGCGGAAGGCGCTTTACGAAGCCGCCCACGGGCTATACGAGGATTTCATGCGCGAAACCATTCCTAATGATGGAAATCCAGAGCTAAGAACGGTTTATCCTTGGAAGCAACGAGGCGGGGAACGGCCAGATTCGGTCAAGCAAAGCGCAATCATCTTGAACAACAGCGCTCGAAAATTTGCTCCGCAATACGATGATTTCGTCCGCTACGCACGCAAGCGCCTATCCATGGAGCCATGACCTATGCCGATCTCTGCCTACTCCAAGAGCATGAAGGGCGAATACGATGTTGTACAGTTGCTTGGCTGGCTGCATCCCGGCAGCGCCACAAAGCTTGACCCGACTCACATAGCGCAAACGGATAGAGACTTCATCGCTCGCGACGTGGTTTGTCCTGGCTGCGGCCTAGGCGGCCCAGCAGTGGTTGTCTCTGGCCGCTCAAAGTCCAACCCAAGACGCCTTACAAGCCAGCCTCATTTCCGCTTCCCGGAACATCTAGAGCTGTGCGAGTTCGAGACCGATAGCACCACTTCGTCCTTGGATGACCATCTTGTCACGTTTACCTCGACCAACTCAGCTTTAACAAGACTGATTGGGGACTGGGTTTCCAAGGGTATCGAGCTTGGAATATTTGACCAACAAACCATGCGTGAGATGCGCCAATGGTTCCTTAAGCGTAGACAAGACCACTCCTATCGCTGCGACGTGGACGAAGCGTTCATCAAGGAGGTCCTGAAGCTCCCTTATGACTACCTATCACGGTCACCCACGTTCACGCCATCAATGGCAAAGCTCCCCAATTTCAATCCGAACGAGTTCGGGAACCAGCGATTTATCGAAGAGAACCAAGACATCTACGCAGCCATCAATCGCGATCGCCATGCTCTCCACTCTATGCGCCAGAATCACAGCACCATAGTGGCGCGCATCAAAAGGAGTGCTGGCGCATTGATTTTCGACCCCTCCTCCGCCGGGCGAGAATATAAGCAAGTAAGACAACTGGCTCATTTCATAGTAGATCAAGACAGGTCATCCAGATGGCCCCCCAAGTTACTCCAGGATGAGCGTAAGGCTTCCTACAGCCTAGTATCCGCTTTTTGCGCCCTGCTGCTCTTCAGCAATAGCGGAGAGATGGACGGAGCAATCGACGCCTATGCAAGAATCCGCGCTGGCGGAGAGCCAGCCGACGGGTTCTACCCCGATATCACGGACGGTTCTAAAAGAGCCGCAACCTTCTGATCCTGCCTGGCGACCCTTCGCCGCA
>NZ_JBWKOO010000016.1:0-116332 GCF_059416125.1 Stenotrophomonas sp. GW821-FHT09E08 | reverse complement strand
CCTAAGCCATGCGAGAGTAGGTCATCGCCAGGGTTTATACCCAAAAACCCCGCTGCTCACGCAGCGGGGTTTTTCTTATTAAGTGAAGGCACTGCTTTTTGAGTGGCTTCCGCCCCGAGGGCAAGATCGCGATGCTGGCGCTGCAAGCGCTGCTGCAACCGTCTCCCTGGTGAAATTAGCGCTATGGAACCACCCGATCCCATCCCGAACTCGGAAGTGAAACGTAGCTGCGCCGATGGTAGTGTGGCCTAAGCCATGCGAGAGTAGGTCATCGCCAGGGTTTACACCCAAAACCCCGCTGCTCACGCAGCGGGGTTTTTCTTTGTGCGCAGGAAATGCGGGTAGTGCCGGCCGCTGGCCGGCAACCCGATGGCGTTACATCACCCGGTAGATCCACGACATGCGTGGATGCCCTCCGCGAGGAATCACGGCGCCAACCAAGGTTGGCAGCTACCTAGGGCAGGCGAACCCACAGTAGATCCACGCAATGCGTGGATGGATTGTTCCCGCAAAGAGCGGCGCCGACCAAGGTTGGCATCTACCACCGCGCTGCAATCGCACGCACAAAAAAGCGGCGCCCTTGCGGGCGCCGCCTTGGATTGCTTCAGTACTGAGTCGAGCAGGCTCGACGCTACTTCGCCGCAGCCGGTGCCTTGTCCTTCATCATTGCATCGCGGGCCGCCTTGAACGGGTTGCCTGCATACCAGTTCGGCCAACGATCGCCGCCGGCCAGTTCCTTGCCGACGCCGTACATCAGCTGCAGGTCTTCGACAGTCCCGTCCAGCTTCCAGGTGGCCGCGTCGAACTCGTCCTTCGGGCCGTGGTAGCGGTTGGCGCCGTAGTCGGCTGCAGCCTTGCGGCCGGCGTCCACGCCACCCTCGCGCAGGTCCTCGCCACCATCGGCGTACAGGGCCGGCACGCCGGCCTTGGCGAAGTTGAAGTGGTCCGAGCGGAAGTAGAAGCCACTCTGCACCGAGGTCTCACCGTGCAGGGTACGGTCCTGGGCCGCGGCCAGCGGCTTGAGAATGTCTTCCAGCTCCGAGCTGCCGAAACCGGTGACAGTCACGTCCTTGGCACGGCCAGCCACCGACATCGCATCGATGTTGATCACGCCGGCGATCTTGTCCAGCGGGAAGGTGGGGTGCGTGACGTAGTACTTCGAACCCAGCAGGCCGGATTCTTCCAGGGTCACCGCCAGGAACACCACCGAACGCTCCGGCTTCGGATCCTGGTGGGCCATTGCTTCAGCCACCTCGAGGATGCCGGCCACGCCGGTCGCATTGTCGACTGCACCGTTGTAGATGTTGTCGCCGGTCTCGCCCTCGTGCTTGCCCAGGTGGTCCCAGTGCGCCATGTACAGCACGGCCTCGTCGGCACGCTTGCTGCCCGGCAGCACGCCCACCACGTTGCGCGACTGCTTCTGCGCGATCTGGCTCTTCAGGTCGACCGCGGCGGTGGCCTTCAGCGGAACCGGCTTGAAGCCGCGCTTGCTGGCGTCCTTGTACGCCTGCGCCAGGTCCAGGCCGGCGCCGGCGAACAGTGCCTTGGCGGCTTCCGCACTCAGCCAGCCCTGCACCGGGATGCGGGCTTCCGGGTCGTCCTTGGCCGGCAGGTCGTACTGCGGGCCCGCCCAGGAGTTCTTCACCACGTCCCAGCCATAGGAGGCGCCGGCGGTGTCGTGCACGATCAGCGCGGCGGCGGCGCCCTTGCGTGCGGCTTCCTCGAACTTGTAGGTCCAGCGGCCGTAGTAGGTCATGCGCTTGCCGTCGAACAGCTTCGCGTCATCGACGTGGAAGCCCGGATCGTTGACGAACATGACGACCGTCTTGCCCTTCCAGTCCTGGCCGGCGTAGTCGTTCCACTTCTGCTCCGGCGCATCGACGCCGTAGCCAACGAACACCAGGTCGCTGGCGTCGACCTTCACCTCGGCCTGGCCGGTACGGGTGCCCACCACCATATCGGTACCGAACTTCAGTTCGGTGGTCTTGCCGCCCTGGGTGATCTTCAGCACGGTCGATTCGTTGGCCGTGGTCTCAGTCATCGGCACGTCCTGGAACCAGCTGTCGCCGTTGCCGGGCTGCAGGCCGATGCGTTGCATCTGGTCACGGATGTAGTTGACCGTCAGTTCTTCGCCCTTGCTACCCGGGGCGCGACCTTCGAATTCATCCGAGGCCAGGGTCTTGACCATCTCGGCGAAGTCCCTGGCGTTGATTTCCGGCGAGAACGAATGGGCGGCCGGCTTCGCAGCGGTGGTGTCGGTGGCCGGCGCGGGCGCCGGAGTATCTTCGCCTTTGCAGGCACTGAGCGCGGCCGCAGCGGCCAGGCACAGGAGGAGTTTGCGGGGCATCGTCGATTCCTGGAAAACAAAGGGCGGCCACACCTCGTGCGTGGCCGGTAACAGCGAGTATCACCGAACCGAACGGCCCGGTGCGCTCAATCCGCCGGAGCGGTTTCGGCGTCGAACGGGATCGGCTCGGCGCCGGTGACCGGCCCGATACGAGCGGTGCGATGCACGTACAGCACCACCTCGCGTTCGAACTGCAGTGGGCCGTTGACCACGGCGTTCGGGCCGATGATCACGCGCGGCTTGCGGCTGGCGGTGAGCGAGACGCTGAAGTTCGGCTTGCGCACATGCACGCCACCGTTCACCTGCGAACCGATGCCGACGGTGATATCGCCGTTGACGGTCTCCACGTCCTTGCCGACGCGGCTTTCGACCAGGCCGATGCCACCGTTCACGGTTTCGACGCCGCCTTCGATCTGGCTGCCACGATCGCTGAAGATGCTGCCGTTGACCGTGCTGACGTCGCCACGGGCGATCACCTCGCGGCCCAGGCGCACGCCGCCGTTGACCGTCTCGATCTGGCCGGTGCGTGCGCGGTCAGCGACCTTCACCCCACCATTGACGGTGTCGATACTGCCGGTCTCGACGCCTTCGCCGACACGGATGCCGCCGTTGACGGTATCCAGTTTGCCGTAGCGCTGGCCGGCGTCGGCGCTGATGCTGCCGTTGACCTTGCTGATGTCTTCCTGGGCCGCAACCGGCCCGGTGGCCAGCAGCACGCCCAACAGCAGCGGAATGGAAAGAGTTTTCATGGGGACCTCGATGGATGTGCGGCTGGCAGGCCGCGTGCGGAGATGTCACCATTCCCTGGTACCCCCTGCAACTGCCTGAAGTCACTGGAAAGCCCTTGCGCGACAACGCCTTCCCATCACGCCGACATCACATCGCCGCCATCCGCGGCGGGCGCTGCCTGCTGTTGGGGCTGACGTTGGCCCTGGCCCTACCGTTGCCCGGTGCTGCGCAGACCACCCGCGAGACCGAGCGCAAGCTGCAGAAGCTGCGCACCGAACTGAAGGGCGTGGCGCAGGAGCGCCGGCAGATCGAAGGGCAGCGCGGCCAGGCATCACAGCAGCTGCGCGAGGCGGATGAGAAGGTGGCCCGCACCGGCCGTGCGCTTGCGCAGACAGAAACCGCGCTGCGCGAGCAGGGAAGGGCCCTGGCCGAGGCCGAACAACGCCGCAGCACGCTGCAGGCCAACCTCGCCCAGCAACATCGCGAGCTGGCCGGCCTGCTGCGTGCGGCCTACCAGCTGGGCAACCACGCACCGTTGAAGCTGCTGCTGTCGCAGGACACGGTGGCCGATGCCAATCGCGCCCTGGCCTACCACCGCTACCTGCAGCGCGAGCGGGCAAAGCGCATCACCGCGCTGACTGCTGACCTGAAGGAGCTGGAGGCGCTGCAGGCGCAGATCACTGAGCGCAAGCAGAAGCTGCAGGGCGCGCAGCAGGACCAGAAGCAGCAGGCAGCGGCCTTGGAAGTCGACCGCCGCGATCGCGCAAAGACTGTTGCCTCGCTGGACGAGCGCTTCAAGGACCAGCGCGAGAAAGAACAGGCGCTGGGCCAGGATGCCAAGGCGCTGGAAACGCTGCTGGCCAATCTGCGTGCGGCCGCCGCCCGTGCCGAGGCCGAGCGTCGCGCGGCTGCGCGCCGTGCGGCAGCGGAGAAGGCCGCTGCCGAACGTGCGGCACGGCAGGCCGCCGCGCAGGGCCGGCCGCCGCCGCCCACCAAGGTGCCGCCTGCCGTGGCCTCGGCGCCCGCCCCGAAGGTAGGAGGCCTGGGCTGGCCGTTGTCCGGCAATCTGCTGGCGCGCTATGGCGGCAAGTTGCCTGACGGTCGCACCAGCAGCGGTGTGCTGATCGGCGCACCGGCCGGTAGTACCGTTACTGCGGTGGCCGATGGCACCGTGGTGTTCTCCGACTGGATGACCGGCTACGGCATGATCCTGATCGTCGACCACGGCAACGGCTACATGAGCCTGTATGCCCACAACGACACCCTGCTGAAGGATGCCGGTGCCCGGGTCAGTCGTGGCGACGCGGTGGCCAAGGTCGGTAATTCCGGCGGCCAGGGCGTGACCGCGCTGTACTTCGAGCTGCGGCGTGGCGGGCAGCCGGTCAATCCGGACAGCTGGCTGCAGCGGCGCTGAATCCAGCGCTACCGCAGGCATGGCGGATTCAACGGGAATTTAGCTGTGCTTCGCGCATAATCGGCGCATGTGCCTTGGGCACGATGCCATCGTCGACAGGAGTGATCCATGCGCGCAGCCCGTACCGCCACCCTCTTGCTGGCTCTGTTGCCAGCGCTGTCCTGGGCGCAGCAGACCGCGCCCGCCCCGAGCCAGGAAACCAGCGGGCAGGCGGCGAACAGCGAGGAGGCGGTGACCTCGAAGGTACCGCTGGAGGAGATCCGCCGTTTCGTGGCCGTGTACAACGCGGTGCGTGCTGCCTACGTCGACCCGGTCGATGACAAGAAGCTGATGCAGTCGGCGGTGCGCGGCCTGCTGCTCGACCTTGATCCGCACAGCACCTATTTCAACAAGGAAGACGCGCAGGCTTTCGACGAACAGGCCAGCGGCGCCTACGAAGGCATCGGCGTGGAGCTGCAGCAGCAGCCGGACAACGCCAGCATGAAGGTGATCGCGCCGATCGACGACACGCCGGCGGCCAAGGCCGGCATCCTCGCTGGTGACCTGATCATCGCCATCGATGGCAAGCCGATCAGCGCGATCGACGCCAGCGAGCCGCTGCGGGGCGCCGCCGGAAGCAAGGTGGTGCTGACGATCGTGCGCGAGGGCAAGCCGAAGCCGTTCGATGTCAGCCTCACCCGCCAGACCATCCGCGTGACCAGCGTGAAGAGCCGCATGCTCGAACCGGGTTACGCCTACATCCGCCTGAGCACCTTCCAGGCCGATACCGGTTCTGATTTCCAGAAGCACGTGCAGCAGCTGCAGAAGCAGTCCGGTGGCCAGCTCAAGGGTCTGGTGCTGGATCTGCGCAGCAACCCGGGTGGCCTGCTGACCGCTGCCGTGCAGGTGGCCGATGATCTGCTCGACAAGGGCAATATCGTCAGCACCCGTGGCCGCATCAGCATCAGCGATGCCCGTTTCGACGCGACCCCGGGCGACCTGCTCAAGGGCGCACCGGTGGTGGTGCTGGTCGACGCCGGTTCGGCCAGTGCTTCGGAAGTGCTGGCCGGCGCGCTGCGCGACAACAAGCGTGCGCGCGTGGTCGGCAGCCGCACCTTCGGCAAGGGCTCGGTGCAGACCGTGCTGCCGTTGGACAATGGTGATTCGGTGAAGCTGACTACCGCGCGTTACTACACGCCCAGCGGCAAGTCGATCCAGGCCACCGGCATCGTGCCGGAGGTCGAGCTGAAGCCTGCGGCGCGCCCGGAAGACGAGGCGCTGCCGGCCAGCCTGAGCGACTACAGTGAAGCGACCCTGCCCGGTCACCTGCGCGGCGACGACGAAGGCACCGAGGGTTATCACGCAGGCGCAGTACTGCCGGGCGATGGCCCGATCAACGACGCGCTGGCCGAGCTGAAGAATCCCGGTTCGGTGGCTGCACGGTTGAAGGCCGATGCAGCCAAGGCCGCTGCGGCCAAGGCTGCGAAAACGGCGGCCGCGAAGCCGGAGGCCACGCCGGATGCAAAGGCCGAGCCGAAGCCGGAGGCCACGCCGGATGCGAAGGCCGAGCCGAAGGCGGAGAGCAAGCCGGAAGCAAAGCCCGCTCCGGCCCCGGTCAAGCCCTGACGGTAGTGCCGGGCCATGCCCGGCGACGAAACCCGCAGTCGAGCACGCTTGACGCTACGAACGAGCGGGTGAGCGTGGAGCCGGCCAGCGGCCGGCACCACCGGACCGGTCAGAACCCGTGGCGCTTGCGCAGCTTGCGGGCGATCGCGGCGCGCACGTAGACCCCGTACACCAGGCCGAACATGAAGCCACCGATGTGCGCCCACCAGGCGACCATGCCGAAGCTCGGGCCGATGTGGGCGAACACCACCTGCAGTGCGGCCCAGACGCCGATCAGCAGGTAGGCCGGGGCGCGCACGAACTCCAGGAACAGGCCGAGCGGGATCACCACGCCCAGCCGCGCGCCCGGGAACAGCGCCAGGTAGGCGCCGATCAAGGCCGAGACCGCGCCGCTGGCGCCGATGATGATCTGGTCCGGGCTGCCCATGGTGTAGATCGCCACCAGGTTGGAGACCGCACCGCCGACCAGGAACAGCAGCAGCAACCGCCACGGGCCCAGCACCCGTTCGGCGGGCAGGCCGAAGATCAACAGGAACACCAGGTTGCCCAGCAGGTGTGACCAGTCGGCGTGCAGGAACAGGGCCGTGAACAGCCGCAGCACGCTGCCGTCCTGCAGGGTCGCCCACCAGTCCAGCGGATGGGTCAGGCCGGTGGACAGGGCGCCCCAGTCCAGCCAGAGGCTGCCCCGGGCGTCGTCCGGACGCGAGATCGACCACAGGAACGCCAGCCATAGTGCCGCAAACAGCACGGGCGTGGCCCAGCGCAGGGCCGCCTTCTTGCGCGACGGGAGGGAGACGAACATGGGCAATAGCCTAGCGTGCGGGCGCCTGCGGCGGGATTTGTCCTGTTCAGCTTTTGAGACGAAAAAAGCGCCTGCGCTGTTATTGTTTCATTAACAGCTCTGGGTAATACTCGCATACGGCGTCGTATGTCGGGAGGGGAATCCGGCGCGCTCCGAAGGGCCCCAGGGCCTGCCGGGCGCAGGCGCACTCAGAGCACCATCACCGCTTACCGGAGAGAGAACTACGATGCAAACCGCTTCCACCATTGCCCGACTGACCCTGCTGGCCGTCGGCGTTGCCGGTGCGCTGGCCGCCGCCGATGCCAACGCTGCCGCCTTCCAGCTGAAGGAAAACAGCGCCAAGGGCCTCGGCCGCGCGTTCGCCGGTTCCGGCAGCGCCGAGGGCGACGCCTCCATCATCGCCGTCAACCCGGCCGGCATGCGCCAGCTGGAAGGCACGATGGTCCAGGGCGACCTGAGCGCCATCAGCTTCAAGGCCGAGTTCAAGGGCCAGGGCCGCAATGCGGCAGGCCGCCCGCAGACCGGTGGTGACGGCGGCGACGCCGGCATGATCGCTCCGGTTCCGGCCGCGTACTTCCACATGCCGGTCGGCGAGAAGGCCCACTTCGGTGTGTCGCTGACCGCACCGTTCGGCTTCAAGACCGAATACGACAACGGTTGGGTCGGTCGCTACAGCGGCCTGAAGACCGACCTGAAGGCCATCGACCTCGGCTTCGCCGCATCGTATGACGTCAACCCGTACGTGTCCTTCGGCGCGTCGGTGTTCGTCGAGCACCTGACCATCGAGCTGAGCAACGCCGTCGACTACGGCAGCATCCTGGCCGGCGCCGGTGCTCCGGGCTTCGCCCCGGGCAGTTCGGATGGCACCCTGAAGATCGAGGGTGACAACAATGCCGTGGGCTGGACCGTTGGTGGCCTGTTCTCGATCGACGAGAACACCCACATCGGCCTGAGCTACCGTTCCAAGGTCGAGCACAAGATCACCGGTGGTGATGCGACCTTCAGCGGCGCCGACCGCGCCCGTTCCCTGCTGACCAACTCGCCGCGTACTCGCGGTTGGTTCATGGACACCAGCGGCAAGGCCACGGTGACCATGCCGGCCTCGGCCACCCTGAGCGTGACCCACAAGGTCAACGACCGCTGGACCGTGATGGGCGACGTGACCCGTACCGCCTGGTCGACCGCGTTTGACAGCGTGACCGTTGACTACGCTTCGCCGCAGCCCGATTCGGTTCTGGAGTTCGGCTACCGCGACACCACCTTCGTGTCGCTGGGCGCCGACTACAAGCTGAGCGACACCGTCACCCTGCGCGGTGGTGTTGCACTGGACCAGACCCCGACCACCGACGCCCACCGCGACGTCCGCGTGCCGGATACCAGCCGCAAGTGGCTGTCGCTGGGCGTGGGCTGGACCCCGTCGCAGAACACCGAGTGGAACATTGGTTATACCCACCTGTTCACCAGCGATCCGAACGTGAACGTGCCGGCGACCACCGCCAACCAGGGCAACTCGCTGTCGGGCAAGTACAAGGTCCGTGGCGACGTGCTGGCAGCTTCGTTCCAGTACAAGTTCTGATTCGGGCTTCCGCCTGACGCAGTACACGGAAGGCCCCGCGCAAGCGGGGCCTTCTTCTTTTGTGGCCTCGGGTCATCCACGCGTGGCGTGGGTCTACTGAAGAGCACCGCCATCCACGGCATGGATCCATGACAATAGCGCCATGAACCTGTCCGACCCGAACTTCCAGCTGGAGCTGGCTGCCAACATCGCCGTCGCCGGCTCGATCCTGCTGGCCGGCCGCAACAACGTGCACACCTGGTGGCTGGGCATCGTCGGCTGTGCGCTGTTTGCCGCGGTGTTCGAGCGCTCGCATCTGTATGCCGACATGGTGCTGCAGTTCTTCTTCATCGCCATCAGCGTGCTGGGCTGGTGGCAGTGGCTGCGCGGCGACCATGGTGCGCCGCTGCCGATCACCTCGCTGCGACCACGTGCATGGGCCTGGCTGGCGCCGCTGGCGGTGGTGGCGACCTTCGGCTACGGCTGGATGCTGACCCGCCTGACCAATGCCTATGCGCCGTACATCGATTCGGCGGTGCTGGTGCTGAGCGTGATCGCGCAGATCCTGATGATGCGGCGCAAGCTGGAATCGTGGTGGGTGTGGCTGCTGGTGAATACCGTTGCGGTGCCGCTGTACTACAGCCGTGGCCTGCACCTGACCTCGATCCTGTACGTGGGCTTCTGGATCAACGCGCTGGTGGCATTGCGCCACTGGCGCAATCTGATGCGGGTGTAGCGCCGAGCCCATGCTCGGCTGCACCGTGCAAGCTGAGCATTGGCTCGGCGCTACAGGAAACAAGGCACAAAAAACCCCGCTTTCGCGGGGTTTTTCGTTTACCGAATGACGCCTGGAATCAGTCGCCCAGGGTCAGCAGCGAGGCGTTGCCGCCGGCGGCGGTGGTGTTCACCGTCACCGTCTTTTCGGTGGCGAAGCGCAGCAGGTAGTGCGGGCCGCCGGCCTTCGGACCGGTGCCGGACAGGCCCTGGCCGCCGAACGGCTGCACGCCGACCACCGCACCGATCTGGTTGCGGTTGACGTAGACGTTGCCGACGTGAACGCCGTTGCTGATGCGGTCGACGGTTTCGTCGATGCGCGAATGCACGCCCAGGGTCAGGCCATAGCCGGTGGCGTTGATCTGGTCGATCACCGCGTCGAGCTGGTCGCCCTTCCAGCGGATCACGTGCAGCACCGGCCCGAAGATTTCCTTCTGTAGCTGGCCCAGGTCCTTCAGTTCGTACGCACGCGGTGCGAAGAAGGTGCCGTTGGCCGCTTCGGCGGACAGTTCGGCCGCAGCGATCAGGCGCGCTTCGCGATCCATGCGCACGGCGTGGTCCTGCAGGATCTTCAGTGCATCGGCGTCGATCACCGGGCCGACGTCAGTGGACAGCAGGCCGGGGTTGCCGACCTTCAGTTCCTTCATCGCACCGGCCAGCATGGTCATCACCTTGTCGGCGATGTCGTCCTGCACGAACAGCACGCGCGCGGCCGAGCAGCGCTGGCCGGCCGAGGTGAAGGCCGAACCAATCGCATCCTTGACCAGCTGTTCCGGCAGCGCCGAGGAGTCGGCGATGAAGGCGTTCTGGCCACCGGTTTCGGCAATCAGCACGCCGATGGCGGCGTCACGTGCGGCCATCGCGCGGTTGATCGCACGGGCGGTGTCGGTGGAGCCGGTGAAGGCCACGCCGGCCACGCGCGGGTCGGCGGTCAGCGCAGCACCGACGGTGGCGCCATCGCCCGGCAGGTACTGCACCACGTCAGCCGGCACGCCGGCATCGTGCAGCAGCTTCACTGCGTAGTAGCCGATCAGGTTGGTCTGCTCGGCCGGCTTGGCGATCACGCTGTTGCCGGCGGCCAGTGCGGCAGCCACCTGGCCGAGGAAGATCGCCAGCGGGAAGTTCCACGGGCTGATGCAGACGAACACGCCGCGGCCGTGCAGCTGCAGCTCGTTGGATTCACCGGTAGGGCTGGGCAGCTTCTCGGCGTGGCTGAACTGCTCGCGTGCCTGCTTGGCGTAGTAGCGCAGGAAATCCACGGCTTCGCGCACTTCGGCGATACCGTCGGGCAGGCTCTTGCCGGCTTCCTTCACGCACAGCGCCATGAATTCCGGCATGCGCGCTTCCAGCTGGTCGGCGGCGTGCTCGAGGATGGCAGCGCGGCTGGCCGCCGGGGTGCGGTTCCAGGCCGGCTGTGCGGCCACGGCATTGGCCAGTGCCTTCTGCACGGTGGCGGCATCGGCGGCCTGCCACTGGCCGACCACCTCGCGGGTATCGGCGGGGTTGGTCACCGGCTGTGCGGCGCCGGCCGGGTTGGCACCCGGCACCAGCGGCGCGGCCGACCAGGGCTTCACTGCAGCGTTGAGCTGCTCGGCCAGGGCGCGCAGTTCGTTGTCGTTGGCGAGGTTGGCGCCCATGGAGTTCTTCCTGTCGTGGTTCTGGCTGCGCAGCAGGTCAACCGGCAGCGGGATCTTGGGGTGCGGAATCGATTCGAACGAGGACACCATCTCGACCGGATCGCGGATCAGGTCGGCGATCGGCACGCGCTCGTCGGTGATGCGGTTGACGAAGCTGGAGTTGGCGCCGTTTTCCAGCAGGCGACGCACCAGGTACGGCAGCAGGTCTTCATGCGAGCCGACCGGCGCGTATACGCGGCAGGGCAGGCCAAGGCGATCGGCCGGCACTACTTCGGCGTACAGGTCATCGCCCATGCCGTGCAGCTTCTGGTGCTCGTAGACGCCACCATTGGCGATGCTGCGAACTGCGGCGATGGTGTGCGCGTTGTGCGTGGCGAACATCGGGTAGATCGCGTCGGCATGGGTAAACAGACGCTTGGCACACGCCAGGTAGGACACGTCGGTATTCTGCTTGCGGGTGAACACCGGGTAGCCGGCATAGCCTTCGATCTGCGCGCGCTTGATCTCGGCGTCCCAGTAGGCACCCTTGACCAGGCGCACCTGCAGGCGACGACCGGCGCGGCGCGCCATGTCGGCCAGGTGATCGATCGTGTACGGCGTACGCTTCTGGTAAGCCTGCACGACCACGCCGAAGCCATCCCAGCCGGCCAGCGAGGCATCGCCGAACACCTGCTCGATGATGTCCAGCGACAGTTCCAGGCGATCGGACTCTTCGGCGTCGACGGTGCAGCCGATGCCGTAGCTCTTGGCCAGCTGTGCCAGTTCCAGCACGCCTGGTACCAGGTCCTTCAGCACGCGCTCGCGCTTGGCGTGCTCGTAGCGCGGGTACAGCGCCGACAGCTTGATGGAGATGCCCGGAGCGTTGTTGACGTCGCCGTCCGGGCGGCCACCGCGGGCCTTGTGGTCACCACCGATGGCGTGGATCGCACGACGGTAGTCCTCCAGGTAGCGCAGCGCGTCCTTCATGGTCAGCGCGCCTTCGCCCAGCATGTCGAAGGAGTAGCGGTAGCTGGCGTTGTCGCCCTTGTGCGAGCGCGACAGTGCTTCGCTGATGGTGCGGCCCATGACGAACTGGTGGCCCATGATCTTCATCGCCTGGCGCACGGCCAGGCGCACCACCGGTTCACCCACGCGGCCGACCAGGCGCTTGAACGCGCTGGGCGCATCAGCGCGGGTGGCATCGTTCATCTGCACCAGCTTGCCAGTCAGCATCAGGCCCCAGGTGGAGGCGTTGACCAGCACCGAGTCGCTGCCGCCCAGGTGCTTTTCCCAGTCGGCATCGGCCAGCTTGTCGCGGATCAGCTTGTCGGCGGTGTCCTGGTCCGGAATGCGCAGCAGCGCTTCGGCCACGCACATCAGCAGCACGCCTTCCTCGCTGCCCAGGTCGTACTGGCGCATGAAGGCTTCGATCGCCCCCTGGTCCTTGGCGCGCACGCGCACCCGGCCGACCAGATCGGCGGCCAGCGCCTGCACCTTGGCCTGTTCCTCGGCGGGCAGGCGGGCCTGCGCCAGCAGTTCGCGCACGTGGCTGGCCTCGTCCTTCAACCAGCCATCGGTGATGGCCTGGCGGAACGGGTTGGGGGACGCCGGCAGTTCCGGCGACAGCAGCGCGCCGGGACGCGGAGCGTCGCTGGCGGCAGGGGAGGAGAAGGGTGCGTTCATGCCGGTCCGGCCAATGGAAAACTTGGCGATTTTAATCATTTTTGCGTCTTGGGGAAGTGCCCCGCAGCCACCTTCGTGAAGGGCTGATAGCCCCTAACGGTGGTGGGTTCAGCCTGTTCAGAAAGTCCTGCAGAATTTGTGCCGAATTCGTCATTCGCGTTGCCGGGGTCATGCTGTGTTGCAGCATCGGAAAAAGTGTGAATGCACCCTTGCTACTGGCGAGAGGGCGGGGCTACCATCGAGACGTTTCCCGCGGCAGGAACGCGGTTGCGACATGATCGAGGTGCTTACAGCTCCAGATGGATCAGGTACGCAGCTGCGACTGCGTCCCCCACGGGCGCTCGATGCCCGGCAGTTCGTCCTGTTGTTTGCTGTGTTGTCGGGAGCGATGTGGCTGGTGTCCGCCCTGGGGTGGTTGGCCGGCAATGCATTCGCCCCCCTGTTCGCGCTGCTGTACAGCCTGCTGTTGGCAGTCGCGTTGCGCGCGTTGTGGCGCAGCGGTGAACGGCAGGAGGAGATCCGGGTAGTGCCAGCGTGCGTGGAGGTCATCCCCGTACCTGGTGGATCGCCGGTGTTCCGGGCTCATCCGCACTGGGTGCGCCTGCTCACCGACGACCAGAGGGTCCGGCTGGCATCCAGCGGCCGGCAGGTGGAGGTGGGGAGTTTCCTCGCGCCGGCCGAACGTCAAACGCTTGTTGAAACGCTTGAAGATTTGCTCGCCGCCAGCGATGGCGGCAACCGACGACGCTAAGGGTCTAGGCAATGAAGCAAAGCAGAGGGTGGGGCACGAAGTGCGTTGCAATGGTCGCCACGATGGCGGCCCTGCTGTCGATGCCGGGGACGGCACTGGCCCAGGCGGCCGATCCAAAGCCGTGGCAGCTGAACATGGGCAAGGGGGTGACCCAGACCTCACGCCTGGCCTGGGAATCGAACAATCTCTCGCTGATCGTCTGTACGGTGATCGGCGTGATCGTGTTCGGCGCCATGGCCTACGCCATGTTCAAGTTCCGCAAGTCGAAAGGCGCGGTGGCCGCCACCTTCAGCCACAACACCAAGGCCGAAATCATCTGGACAGTGATCCCGGTGATCATCCTGGTGGTGATGGCGTGGCCGGCCACGGCCAACCTGATCAAGATGTACGACACCCGCGATGCCGAGATGACCGTGAAGGTCACCGGTTACCAGTGGATGTGGAAGTACGAATACCTCGGTGAGAACGTCACCTTCACCAGCCGCCTGGACCGTGAATCCGATCGCATGCGGCAGAGCGGCAAGGTGCCGACCCGCGAGAGCCATCCGCATTACCTGCTGGACGTGGACAACCGGCTGGTGTTGCCGGTTGATACCAAGGTGCGCTTCGTCATCACCTCCGACGACGTGATCCACGCCTGGTGGGTACCGGCGCTGGGCTGGAAGCAGGACGCCATCCCCGGTTTCATCAATGAAGCCTGGACCAGCATCGAGCAGCCCGGTGTCTACCGCGGCCAGTGCGCGGAGCTGTGCGGCAAGGACCATGGCTTCATGCCGATCGTGGTCGAGGCGGTGTCCAAGGAAGAATTCAAGCAGTGGCTGGCGCAGCGCAAACCCGCGCCTGCACCGGCAGCGCCTGCCGCGCCCGCCGAACCCACCGCACCTGCCAGTGAAACGCCGGCGCAGCCGGCGGCACCGGCAGCCGCCGAGGCCGGCAACGCGCCTGCGGCGGCGGCCAGCGGAGCCTGATGTAACTGCCCGCGGCCGTATCGCGGCTGCGGCGACAACCGATCCTGAGAGGTGTTTTGCAATGGCGCACTCGGCAGTTGGGCACGACGATCACCATCACCCGCAGAGCTTCTTCGAGCGTTGGTTCTTCTCGACCAACCACAAGGACATCGGCACGCTGTACCTGGGTTTCAGCTTCATCATGTTCGTCATCGGCGCGTTCATGAGCGTGCTGATCCGGCTGGAACTGGCCCAGCCCGGCATCCAGTACATCCGTCCGGAAATCTTCAACCAGCTGACCACCGTACACGCGCTGGTGATGATCTTCGGCGGGGTGATGCCGGCCTTCGTCGGCCTGGCCAACTGGATGATCCCACTGCAGATCGGCGCGCCGGACATGGCGCTGCCGCGCATGAACAACTGGTCGTTCTGGCTGCTGCCGGTGGCCTTCAGCCTGCTGCTGCTGACCTTCCTGCTGCCCGGTGGCGCGCCGGCCGGTGGCTGGACGCTGTACCCGCCGCTGTCGCTGCAGGGCGGCTACAACGTGGCGTTCACCGTGTTCGCCATCCACGTGGCCGGCATCAGTTCGATCATGGGCGCGATCAACATCATCGCCACGGTGCTGAACATGCGCGCGCCCGGCATCGACCTGCTGAAGATGCCGATCTTCTGCTGGGCCTGGCTGATTACCGCGTTCCTGCTGATCGCAGTGATGCCGGTGCTGGCCGGTGCGGTGACGATGCTGCTCACCGACAAGTTCTTCGGCACCAGCTTCTTCAATGCGGCCGGTGGTGGTGACCCGGTGATGTTCCAGCACATCTTCTGGTTCTTCGGCCATCCCGAGGTCTACATCATGATCCTGCCCGCCTTCGGCGTGGTCAGCGAGATCATCCCGACCTTCAGCCGCAAGCCGCTGTTCGGCTACCAGGCGATGGTCTACGCCACTGCGGCGATCGCGTTCCTGTCGTTCATCGTCTGGGCCCACCACATGTTCACCGTGGGCATGCCGCTGGGCGGCGAGATCTACTTCATGTTCGCCACCATGCTGATCTCGATCCCGACCGGCGTGAAGGTGTTCAACTGGGTCAGCACGATGTGGCGTGGCTCGCTGACGTTCGAGGCGCCGATGTTGTGGTCGGTGGCCTTCGTGATCCTGTTCACCATCGGCGGGTTCTCCGGCCTGATGCTGGCCATCGTGGCGGCTGACTTCCAGTACCACGACACCTACTTCGTGGTCGCCCACTTCCACTACGTGCTGGTGACCGGCGCGGTGTTCGCGCTGATCGCGGCGGTGTACTACTGGTGGCCGAAGTGGACTGGGCGCATGTACAGCGAGAAGTGGGCCAAGGTGCACTTCTGGTGGTCGATCGTGTTCGTCAACCTGCTGTTCTTCCCGCAGCATTTCCTGGGCCTGGCCGGCATGCCGCGCCGCATCCCCGATTACTCGGTGGCGTTCGCCGACTGGAACCTGATCAGCTCGATCGGTGCGTTCGGCATGTTCGCCACGCCGTTCATGATGGCTGCGATCCTGCTGTCCTCGCTGCGCAATGGCGAGAAGGCCGAGGCCCGCTCCTGGGAAGGTGCGCGCGGCCTGGAATGGACGCTGCCGTCGCCGGCACCGGCGCACACCTTCACCACGCCGCCAACGATCCGCCCGGGCGACCTGGCGCACGACGATATCGGTCATTGAGGTGATGCATGCATAACGAGAGCCCGATCACCCCGGCCAGAGCCGAGCCACGCTTGGCCGCAAGCGCATCGCCAGGCCAGCGGCCGGGCACCGCGCCGCTTTATGCGGAGCAGCGCCAGCGCGCCAGGCGCACCGCGCTGTGGGTGGGCGCGATCGCCGTACTGGTCTACGTCGGTTTCATCCTCAGCGGCGTGATCGGTCGATGAGCGAAACGCCGACCACCGCTCCGTCACGCAGCGCCGGCCTGCCGCGCCTGATCGGCGTTGCGGTGGTGGTGTTCCTGCTGACGTTCTCGCTGGTACCGCTGTATCGCATCGCCTGCGAGAAGGTATTCGGCGTGCGCCTGGAACGTGGCCCGGGCAGCGAAGCCAGTACCGGTGCTGCCACCGGCAAGCGCACCGTGCGGGTGGAATTCGATGGTGGCGTCAATTCGCGGCTGCCGTGGTCGTTCCATCCCGAGCAGCTGACCATGGATGTGGTGCCTGGCGAGCTCAACGAGGCGCTGTACTTCGCCCGCAACGACAGCCAGCAGGCCGTGGTCGGCAGCGCAGTGCCGTCGGTGGCGCCGGCACGCGCGTCCGGGTTCTTCAGCAAGACCGAGTGCTTCTGCTTCACCGCGCAGACCCTGCAGGCCGGCGAGAAGCGTGACATGCCGGTGCGCTTCATCGTCGATCCGGACCTGCCGCCGGAAATCCGCACGATCACTTTGTCCTACACCTTCTACCGCAACGATGCGTTGTCCGATCGGTTGGCGCCCGCCGCCACGTCGGAAGGCGCCCACGCTGCTCCCTGACCCGGATACCGACCATGGCCCAGACACCTACCGACGCCAACGTGTACTTCGTCCCGGCCCAGAGCAAGTGGCCGTTCGTCGGTTCCATCGCGATGATGGTGACCATGGTGGGCGTGGCCAGTTGGCTCAATGACGCCAGCTGGGGCCGCTGGACGTTCTACATCGGCGTGGCGATGCTGGTGCTGACCCTGTTCTGGTGGTTCAGCGACGTGGTGCGCGAATCGCAGGCCGGCAACTACAACCATCAGGTCGATGGGTCATTCCGGATGGGGATGATCTGGTTCATCTTCTCCGAAGTGATGTTCTTCGGTGCGTTCTTCGGCGCGCTGTTCTACACCCGCAACCTGGGCCTGTCGTGGCTCAGTGGCGAAGGCCGCGGGGTGATGACCAACGAGCTGCTCTGGCAGGGCTACTCGGCGGGTTGGCCCACCAATGGCCCGGCGGCGATCGGTGGCACATTCCAGACCATTCCGGCCTGGGGCCTGCCACTGATCAATACGCTGATCCTGCTGACCTCCGGCGTGACCCTGACCATCGCCCATCACGCGCTGAAGGCCGGTAACCGCCGCCAGCTGCTGATCTGGCTGGGCCTGACCGTGGTGCTCGGCCTCGGCTTTTTGACCCTGCAGGCGGAGGAGTACATCCACGCCTACAAGGAACTGAACCTGACGCTCGGTTCGGGCATCTACGGTTCGACCTTCTTCATGCTGACAGGCTTCCACGGCGCACACGTGCTGCTGGGCACGATCATGCTGATCGTGATGTGGCTGCGTTCGGCGAAGGGACACTTCACCCGCGACAACCATTTCGGTTTCGAAGCTGCCGCGTGGTACTGGCACTTCGTCGACGTGGTGTGGCTGATGCTCTTCATGTTCGTCTACGTGCTTTGACCGAGCACGTATCGGTGGCCTCAGCCGCCGATGCCGTGCGGTTTGATCCAGCCCATGTAGATGCTCACGATCACCAGTACGATCAAGGCCACCGACACCCCGATGCGGCGTGTCAGTGCGTTGACCGTGCGCTTGGTCTGGCCGCGGTCGACCAGCAGGTAATACAGGCCGGCGCCCAGATTCCAGACGATGACGATCAGAAACGCGATTACCAGCAGGGTCTTCAGCGAATCACTCATGCGCGGCTCGAGGGCAGGGTGGATGCGCCTATCTGACCGCGTTTGCGCGGACTTGTCATGATGCGCCAGCACACGCGCGCGATCGGATGGCTGTTGGCGGTGCTGGCGATGGCCGGTTTCAGCGCATTGGGGCTGTGGCAACTGCAGCGCATGCATGCCAAACAGGCAATGTTGGATGCGCAGGGTCCAGCTGTGGCACAGGCGTTGCCGCTGTCGCAGGCACTCGCGGCCCCCGGCGCGTTGCACGGTGTGGCCGACCATGGCCGTTTCCTGCCCGGCGTGGTGCTGCTGGACAACCAGACCCGGCATGGCCGCGCCGGGGTGAAGATCTATCGCCCGTTCCGCAGTGACGAAGGCAGCGTGCTGCTGGTCGATCTGGGGTGGCGCGCGCTGCCGCCGGATCGCACGCTGCCGGATGTGCCGGCACCCCCTTCGCCAGTGGCCGTGCGCGGGCTGCTGGCGCCGCCGCCGTCAGCGGGACTGGCACTGGGGCCCGCGTTCTCCGCTACCGATGAGGCCGGGCGTTGGCTGGCCAGCCGCTTGCCCGCCAAGGGCCTCGCGGCGGCGCTTGGCCTGCCGGCATTGCCCGACCGCGTGCTGCGGCTGGATCCGGCGCTGCCCTTCGGCGACGAACGCGATCTGGACCTGCTGCCGAACACGCTGCCGCCGCAGCGCCACCTGGGCTACGCCGTGCAGTGGTTCGGGTTGGCCCTGACCGTGCTGGTCGTTGCGCTGGTGCTGGAGCGGCGCAGGAGACGGCCCGTTGCCCGGTAGTGCCGGCCGATGGCCGGCATCCCTTTCCCAACCATGAGAAAATGACCCGCATGAACACTGCTACGTCCCCGCAGGCGCGCGGCTCCGGCCGCCGGACCTTGGTGCTGCTGTTTGCCGTGTTCTTCGGGGCGATGGCGCTGGCCGCCGTGCTGCGCTTCACCGGCTGGCAGCCGACCGGGCATCGCAATGCCGGCCAACTGCTGAAGCCGCCGGTCGACCTGCGGCAGCAGGCTCCGGCCCTGGCCAATGGCCAACCCTACCCCTGGAACCCCGAGGCGCGTACCTGGCGTCTGCTGGTGGCGCCGGCCGGGGCCTGCGATGCGCAGTGCGTCACTTTGTCGCAGGGACTGGGCAAGGTGTGGCAGCTGTTCGGCCATAACGCCGATAATGTCGAGATTCTGTGGCTGGGAACGCCACCGGCGTCGATCGCCTCGCTGCCCGCGTTGCGGCCGCTGGCTCCGTCGCCAGCCCTGCGCGCGGCGTTGCCGGGCGTCGATGATCCGGCGGGCCTGCCGGTCTACGTGATCGATCCGAACGGCTTCGTGATCATGCGTCATGCCCCGGGCAGCGACCTCGGTGGCCTGCGCAAGGACATGGCCACGTTGCTGAAACTGAAGTGAGTCCTGTTTGATGAGCCTTTCCGCGCGTCCGGCGCTGCACCGCAATTTCCACCGCCTGGCGTGGTTCGCCATGATCATGACCGCGAGCACGATCATGTTCGGTGCGTTCGTGCGCCTGTCCGATGCCGGCCTGAGCTGCCCGGACTGGCCGACCTGCTATGGCCAGGCCACCTGGCCGCAACACGTGGAAGAGACCATTGGCCACCCGGCGGCAGAGATCCGCCCGCTGGAGACCCATAAGGCCTGGCGTGAGCAGGTGCACCGCTTCCTGGCCGGCGCGCTGGGCATCGAGATCCTGACCCTGGCGCTGCTGGCCACGCGCAAGCGGCGATTCGGAAGCACGGCGGTGGTGACCGCCTGCGTACTGGTGGCCGCCGGCATACCGCTGTACATGATGGGCTGGCATGGCACGGCCAGCGCCTTGGCGCTGATCGGCGAGGCGATCCTGCTGATCGCCGCGCTGCGCTGGAGCAACATCGACCTGGCGCGTGCGGCGTTGCTGACCCTGGCAGTGGTGATCTTCCAGGCCTTGCTGGGCATGTGGACGGTGACCCTGCTGCTGAAGCCAGTGGTGGTGATGGGCCATCTGCTGGGCGGCATGCTGATGTTCGGCCTGCTGGTGTGGATGGCGTGGCGCGCCACGCACATGCCGATCACCCTGGCCGAAGCACCGAAGCTGAAGTGGCTGCTGCGCATCGGCGTGGCGGTGCTGGTCACCCAGATCGCACTGGGCGGTTGGGTCAGCGCCAACTACGCGGCGCTGGCCTGCGGCGGCGGCAGTGCCTCGCTGGACAACTTCCCGCGCTGCGCCAACCAGTGGTGGCCGCAGCACAATTTCGTCGAGGGCTTCACCCTGTGGCGCGGCATCGGCGTGGACTACGAAGGGGGCGTGCTGGATGGCGCCTCGCGTATCGCCATCCAGATGGCGCACCGCATGTTCGCGGTGGTGGTGGCCGTCTACCTGCTGTGGCTGGGCGTGCGCCTGTTCCGGGTGCCGAGCATGCGTGGCTGGGCCAGCGCGCTGGTCGCGCTGCTGGTGCTGCAGGTCACCCTCGGCATCCTCAATGTAAAGCTGGCGCTGCCGCTGGAAGTGGCGGTGGCCCACAACGGCGTGGCCGTTGCCCTGTTGTTCGTGCTGGTCAGCCTGCTGGCCCGCCTGCGTGCCCCGGACTGATTCCATGTTTTCCAATTACCGCCAGTACTGGGACCTGACCAAGCCCAAGGTCGTCGCCCTCATTGTTTTCACTGCCCTGGTCGGCATGGTCCTGGCCATCCCCGGCGTGCCCAGCTGGGAGCAGGTGCGCGCCGGCGTGCTCGGCTTCCTCGGCATCTGGCTGGCGGCGTCGGCCGCGGCCGCGATCAACCAGCTGCTGGATGCGCACATCGATGCGCAGATGGCACGTACCTCGTGGCGGCCGCTGGTGGTGGGCAAGGTCAAGCCGTGGCAGGTGCTGGTGTTCGCCAGCGTGCTGATCGTGCTGTCGATGGTGATCCTGGTGCTGTGGGTGAACCTGATCACCGCGGTGCTGACCTTCGCCTCGCTGATCGGTTACGCGGTGATCTACACCGTGTACCTCAAGCGTGCGACCTCGCAGAACATCGTCATCGGCGGTCTGGCCGGCGCGATGCCACCGATGCTGGGCTGGGCCGCAGTGACCGGCATGCAGGGCTCGTCGGACTGGGCGTACTCGTCGCTGCTGGTGCTGATCATCTTCATCTGGACGCCACCGCACTTCTGGGCGCTGGCGATCTTCCGCCGCGAGGATTACGCCAAGGCGGAAATTCCGATGCTGCCGGTCACCCATGGCGTGGTGCACACGCGCAAGCAGATCATGGTGTATTCGGTGGTGCTGGCGCTGGTCTGCCTGCTGCCGTACCTGGTGGGCATGAGCGGTGCGTTCTACCTGGGCGGCGCGATCGTGCTCAACGCCGTGTTCCTCTGGTACGCCTGGCGCATGCTGGACCCGCCGGACGAACTGTTCTCGATGAAGATGTTCTATTACTCCATCGTCTACCTGATGGCGCTGTTCGCCTTCCTGCTGGTGGACCACTGGATCCTGCCCTGGTTGTAATCTCGGGGTCCGATCCCCGAAGGGGCTCTGACCCCGTATGCACCCAGCCGAGCATCGGCTCGGTTCTACAGTAGATCCACGCCACGCGTGGATGTTTCTTCCGCAGCAACCCGCGCGTCGGGTCAGGGCTTGCGCCGCGCATACCGCTGCGCGATCACGCCGCAGACGATCAGCTGGATCTGGTGGTAGATCATCACCGGCAGCACGATGGCGCCGAGGCTGCCACCCGCAAACAACACCTTGGCGATCGGCACACCCGTGGCCAGGCTCTTCTTCGAGCCGCAGAACACAATGGCGATCTCGTCCTCGCGATTGAAGCGCAGGCGGCGGGCGATGAAGGTGATCAGCGGCATGGCGATGCCGAGCAGCACCGCGGCGGCGACGGCCACGGCCAGCAGCGACAGCAGCGGCGTCTTGCTCCACAGCCCTTCGGTCACCGCTTCGCCGAACGCCGAATACACCACCAGCAGGATGGTGGCCTGGTCGGTGTAACGCAGCAGCGCACGCTGCTTTTCCACCCAGCCGGCGATCCACGGCCGCAGCAGGTGGCCGGCCACGAACGGCACCAGCAGCTGCAGCATGATGCCGCCGATGGCGTGCAGCGGGTCGTGCACGCCGCCGGAGGTGCCGGCCAGTGCGGTCAGCAACAGCGGCGTCAGGAACACGCCAAGGATGCTCGACAGCGAGGCGCTGCACACCGCGGCAGGCACGTTGCCGCGTGCCATCGAGGTGAACGCGATGGACGACTGTACGGTGGAGGGCAGGGTGCACAGGAACAGCACGCCCAGATACAGCTCCGGGGTCAGCAGCCAGCCCGACAGCGGCTTGAACAGCAGGCCCAGCAGCGGGAACAGGATGAACGTGCAGGCCAGGATGGTCAGGTGCAGCCGCCAGTGCAGCATGCCGCCGATGATCGACTCGCGCGGCAGGCGCGCGCCATGCAGGAAGAACAGCGCAGCGATGGCGACGGTGGTGACATCGTCGAGGACGATGGCGGCGGCGCCTTTCATCGGCAGCAGCGAGGCCAGGCCGACGGTGCACAGCAGGGCGAGGGTGAAGTTGTCCGGTCGCAGGCGCGACCACCAGCGGGTCATGGTGGGCAGAGTCCTTGGTGCGGAGGGTTCAGGGCGAGGTGACCGGTGTGGCCAGGCGCTGGCGGGTAGCGGCTTCCAGCGACTTCAGGCCGGCGCGCTGGCCGAGCTGCAGTGCCTGTTCTGGGCTGGCGTGTTCGTAGCGTGCGTTGACCAGGGCGAGCACGGCGCCGGCGCGGTTGCCGGAGGCGCAGTGCAGCAGCACCGGTCCCTGGCTCTGCTGCAGGGCCCGGTGCACGGCGCGCACGTTGACTGCATCGAGGCCGTCGGCGCCGGCCACCGGAATGCGTACATAGCGCAGGCCCAGTGATTCGGCCACGCGCGTTTCATCGAAGCCGCGGTCTTCGCCGGGCTGGCGCAGGTCGATCACGGTGCGCACGCCCTGCGCGGCCAAGGCCTGCAGCTGTGCGGCGCTGGGTTGGCCACCTGCATACAGGCCGGGGCGAACTTCGTTGAGGGGCGCGTCTTCAGCCCAGGCCACCAGCGGCAGGCAGAGCGACAACAACAGCAGGCAGGTCAGGCGCAGCAGCATGGTCCTCTCCGTGAAAACGTTCTGCCGCTACAGGCGCAGTCCGGCGCGGGCCTTCAGCAGCTCGCGCAGTTCGTACTTGTCAGTATCGTCCAGGCCTTGCTGGCGCTGCTTTGCCAACAACTCTTCCAGACGTTGCACCAGCAGCTGTTTCTCCAGCTGGGCGACGGCATCGTGCAGTTCCTGGGTCCACATCGCGTCGTCGCCGGGCATCGTCTGCGCGGCCAGTGTGTGCAGTGATGCCTGCTCCTCACGCCCGTCGAAGTGCTCCAGCAGGGCGCCGGTGCTGATGTCCGGTCGCTGCTCGACCAGCCCCAGCAGCTCCAGCAGCAGCTCCACGCCGGGCAGGCGCAGGCCCTGGAAGTGGTGCTTGCCGCCCAGCGTCAGCGCCAGCGAGGGCTGCTGCAGCAGCACGGCGATCGCGCCGCGCACCAGGCTGCGCTTGGCCACTGGCTGGATCGTTCGCGAGGGCTGGCGCTGCGGCATCGGCGCGCGCGCGGCCTGGGCGTTGCCGCCGAGCCCGGTCAGCTGCGCCAGCTGCTGCTTCATCAGGTCGCCGAAGGCGCCGTCGGGAATCTGCGCCAGCATCGGCTTGGCCCGCTCGGCCAGGCGCGCCTTGCCATCGAGCGTGCCCAGGTTGACCTCGCGGGTGAGCTCGTCGAAGAAGAACTGCGACAGCGGCGTGGCCTGCTTCAGGCGTTCGTTGAACGCCTCGGCGCCTTCCTTGCGCACGATGGTGTCCGGGTCCTCGCCATCGGGCAGGAACAGGAAGAAGGCCTGGCGGCCATCCTTCATGCGCGGCAGCACCGACTCCAGCGCCTTCCAGCCGGCGCGGCGGCCGGCGGCGTCGCCGTCGAAGCAGAAGAACACGTCCGGCGCGTTGCGGAACAGCAGTTCGGCATGGTCCGGCGTGGTTGCAGTACCCAGTGTTGCCACCGCCTGGGTGACCCCGAACTGGAACAGCGAGACCACGTCCATGTAGCCCTCGACCACGATCAGCCGCTCGATCTTCTGGTTGGCCTGGCGCACCTGCCACAGGCCGTACAGTTCGCGGCCCTTGTGGAACAGCGCGGTCTCGGGCGAGTTGAGGTACTTGGGGCCGTCGTCCTTCTCGAACACGCGGCCGCCGAAGGCGATCACCCGGCCGCGGCGGTCGAAGATCGGGAACATCACCCGGTCGCGGAACTTGTCGTAGACGTGGCCGCGGTCGTTCTTGGAGAACAGGCCGGCGCGGTCGAGCAGCTTCATGCGCCGCTCGTCCTTGCCCAGCGCATCGCGCAGGCCGCTGTAGCCATCCGGCGCATAGCCGATCTGGAAGCGGGCGCGGTTCTCTTCGTCCACGCCACGGCCATCCAGGTAGCTGCGTGCCTTTTCGCTGCCCTGCAGGTTGCTCTGGAAGAACTTCGTGGCCGCCTCAAGCGCCGAATACAGCTCGCGACTGTCGTCCTGCTGCTGGGGGCTGCGCGGGTTCTCGCTGCGGGGCACTTCCATGCCGGCGCGCTTGGCCAGTTCATCCACCGCGTCGAGGAATTCGAGGCGGTCGTAGTTCATCAGGAAGCTGATCGCGGTGCCGTGCGCGCCGCAACCGAAGCAGTGATAGAACTGCTTGGTGGGCGAGACCGTGAACGACGCCGAGCGCTCGTCATGGAATGGGCAGCGCGCTGCGTATTCCTTGCCCTGTCGCTTCAACGGCACGCGGCTGCCCACCACCTCGACGATGTCGGAGCGGGCGAGCAGGTCGTCGATGAAAGCGTCGGGGATACGGGCCATGGGCAACAGAACGGGGCGCGGCCGCCAGGGCGCGCAGCAGGGGCGGCAGGTTCCCCTAGTTTACTCGCTGGCGATGCCGGGGCTGGCCTGTTCGGACTCGACCCCAGCCCTGGCCAGTTGCGCCCGTGCATGCTGGCGTTCGTCGATCACCGCAGTCATCAGCGCGCCGACGAAGAACACGGCGGTGGCGTAGTAGATCCAGACCAGCGAGATCACCAGCGCGCCCATCGAACCGTAGGCACTGCCCGGGGCCACGGTGGCGATGTAGACGCCGATGCCATAGCGGCCGAGGGTGAACAGCACCGAGGTGATGGCACCGCCGATGAAGGCCTGCCGCCAGGCCACGCGGCGGTCCGGCAGGTAGTGGTAGAGGAAGGCGAAGGCCAGCGTGTACAGCAGCAGCGAGGTGAGGTAGCCGATTGCCGGCAGTACCGATGGCAGTTGCGCGAACACCACCTGCAGCGCAGTGGTGGCGGTCATCGACAGGATCAGCAGGAAGCCCAGTGCCAGCACCACGCCGAACGAGAACACGCGCTTGCGCAGCCAGGCCTTGATGCCTTCCAGACGCTGGCCGCTGGTGTGGAAGATCCGGTTCAGCGCATTCTGCAGCTGGGCGAACACGGCGGTGGCGCCGATGAACAGCAGCAGCGTGCTCCACAGCCCGGCCAATGAACCGACGCTGGGCTGGCTGTTGGCGTTGTGCAGCACGGTGTCGGCAACACTGGCCACGCTGCTGCCGGCCACTGAACCGATCTGGCTGATCAGCGTCTGTTGTGCAGGTGGGTACAGCGAGGCGGTCAGCCACAGCAGCAGCACCAGCAGCGGTGCCATCGACAGCAGGGCGTAGAAGGAGACCGAGGCGGCCTGGGTCAGCACGTCGATTTCGACGAAGCGCTTGGCGACGGCCATCGGGAAGCTGTCCTGCAGGCGGTCAGCGTAGTGGCGAAGCCGTGCGGGAATGCCGTGGGGACGCGTGTCGGCGGGGGAGTGCGATTGCTCGACCATGGGGATGTTGTAGCAGCCGGGGGTCGAAGGTGCGGTGAAGCGGGTGCATCAATGGGGTCAGAGCCCTTCCGCGATGCGAAAGGGATCCGACCCCGGCAATGGCTTACGCCAGCTGCTGCTTGACCAGCTTGGAGACCAGACCCATGTCGGCCTGGCCAGCGAGCTTGGGCTTCAGTGCGCCCATCAGCTTGCCCATGTCGGCCGGACCGGAAGCGCCGGTTTCGGCGATGGCGGCCTGGATCGCGGCGACGATCTCGGCTTCGCCCATCTTGGCCGGGAGGTAGGCTTCGATGACCACGATCTCGGCGCGCTCGATCTCGGCCAGGTCTTCGCGGTTGGCGGCTTCGAACTGGCTGACCGAGTCCTTGCGCTGTTTGACCATCTTGTCGAGCACGGCGATCACGGCGGTGTCATCCAGCTCGATGCGCTCGTCCACTTCGCGCTGCTTGATGGCGGCGTTGATCAGGCGGATCACGCCCAGCTTGTGCTTCTCGCCCGCCTTCATGGCGGCCTTCATGTCTTCGGTGAGCTGCAGCTTCATGCTCATGAGGAACCTCGTGGTGGTGGTGGGGCGGGGCGGATGCCCGAACCCGGAAACGCAAAAAGCCGGCGACGCTCGCGCGTGCCGGCTTCGGCTCCATCGCGACAGGCAAGCCCATCGCAATGAAGATGCGTCCGATCAGTACAGGCGCTGACGCTTGGTAACGTCGCGCGACGAGCGGCGCAGCTGACGCTTCACAGCAGCGGCGGCCTTGCGCTTGCGCTCCTGGGTCGGCTTTTCGTAGAACTCGCGCTTGCGGGTTTCGGCCAGCACACCGGCCTTTTCGCAAGTGCGCTTGAAGCGGCGAAGAGCAAACTCGAAGGGCTCGTTCTCGCGGACTTTGACGCTGGGCATGGAATCTCCGGGACACAGTAGAACCGGGTCACGCCCGGCGAGCCGCACATTATAGCGGCGAATAGACAAACTGCAAGCGGCCAACCCTGAATACGGGCCAGAGGTTCGAAAGCAGTGAGACCTGCGCGTCCCCCGAGGGGGCGGCAGGGGCGTCATAATAGCAGGCATGCGAGTCCTTGGCATCGAATCTTCCTGTGATGAGACCGGCGTGGCGGTGTATGACACCGACCTGGCTGGCAGCGCGGCCCTGCGCGCCCATGCGGTCTACAGCCAGATCGCCCTGCACGCCGAATACGGTGGTGTGGTGCCCGAACTGGCCAGCCGCGACCACGTCCGCAAGCTGCTGCCGCTGGTGCGCCAGACCCTGGCCGAAGCCGGCCTGGGTGTAGGTGATATCGACGGCGTGGCCTATACGGCCGGTCCCGGCCTGGTTGGCGCGCTGCTGGTCGGTGCGGGTGTGGCCCGCTCGCTGGCCTGGGCGCTGGAGGTACCGGCGGTGGGCGTACACCATATGGAAGGCCACCTGCTGGCCCCGCTGATGGAAGACGACCCGCCGCAGGCGCCGTTCGTGGCGCTGCTGGTGTCCGGTGGCCATACCCAGCTGGTGGCGGTGGATGCGATCGGCCAGTACCGCCTTCTGGGCGAGACCCTGGACGATGCGGCCGGCGAGGCCTTCGACAAGACCGCCAAGATGATGGGCCTGCCCTATCCGGGCGGTCCGCAGCTGGCCAGGCTGGCCGAGCAGGGTACGCCGGGCGCCTACCGCTTCGCGCGGCCGATGACCGACCGCCCGGGGTTGGATTTCAGCTTCTCCGGCCTGAAGACCCAGGTCCTGATGGCCTGGCGCGACAGCGATCAGAGCGAACAGACCCGTGCCGACATCGCCCGCGGCTTTGAAGATGCGGTAGTCGAGACTCTGTCGATCAAGTGCGAGCGCGCGCTGGAAGCGGCCGGGACCAACGTGATCGTGGTGGCTGGCGGCGTCGGCGCCAACAAGCGCCTGCGCGCACGCCTGCAGCAGATGGCCGAGCGCCTTGGCGGCCGTGCCTGCTTCCCGCGGCCGGCGTTGTGCACCGACAACGGCGCGATGATCGCCTTCGCCGGCGCGCTGCGCCTGCAGGCCGGCCAGCACAGCCCGCCAAAGGTCGAGGTTACCCCGCACTGGGACATGGCGACCCTGCCGGCGGTCTGAGCCCGTAGCGCCGGGCCACGCCCGGCGAACGCATTATGGATGCCCTGCCAACGGCGACGCCGCCAACACCGTCGTCGCCCGCTCATGGCGCTGCAACCACCCCAGCGTATGTGGGCAGCGGGCGTGGATCAGCCGCCCGATCGCCGCCAGGTCGGCACCGATGTCGCGTTCCAGGATGGGTTCGTGGTGGGCGATCCGATTGCGCAGGAGGCGGATGCGCCCGATGTCTGCGTGGATGTTCGTGCGAACCACGCTGAGAGCATTCTGTGGCGCGTTCGGCAACGCAATCTTCAAGCCCCGCGTCCAGATGGCTCCCTCGAAGCGCCGCGTGAAAAGCTGCTGCCAGAACGCGAAGCGAAGGCTGGCGATGATCTCCTGAGTGTCCATCCGACGATCTGCCTGTCTATGGATATCCTGCAAGGCCGACAACGCGCCATCTGCTGGCATCCGCTGCAGCAGTGCAGGATGCCAAGGCCAGCGCGGCCCATAGGCATGTGCCAGCGCCGCGGCCACCGCGTTGCGGATTACGATTTCACAGACGTGCAGGGGGGATAGCAGCGCGCCGCACATCTGCATGTTCCATACGTAAAGCGAGGCGGCATCCAAAGAGTGCCGGTCCGCGATACGTTTGTACGTCGCCCATCGTGGGCGTGACAGCGCTGCCTGCAGTATTCGTTGCTCTCTCATCAAATACGGACCACATGGCGGATCACCAGCCTGCGCTGGTTGCCGCTGGCGTGATATCGGGCAATGCCGCTGCGTCAGACAGCAGAATTCCTCTATCGCCTTGAGCTTCCACCAACATGTCGCGATTGACTCTGGACCGTAGAGGAAATGAACGTCATGATCTGCATCGTGTGCTCCGGGACTCGCGGCTGGATTCCAGCTCCCCCCGGGGACGTTGAGAGGTACCAAAGGGCCCCGCTAGCAGGGCCCTTTGTCTTTTCTGGAGCTGCGTCCCTGCCGGCCACCCATCGCCCGTTCCGGGCAGGCTCACCGCCGTGCCGTTACCATGGCCCCATGTATTCGGGCTGGTAAGCGCAATGGACAAGGTTTTCATCGAGGGGCTGACGATCGACGCCCTGATCGGCATCTACGATTGGGAACGACGGATCCGCCAGGACCTGGTGTTCGACCTGGAGATGGGCTTCGACAACCGTCGTCCTGCGGCCTCCGACGACATCGCTCACACCCTAAACTACAAGGCGGTCAGCAAGCGCCTGGAGCAGTTCGTGCGCGAGTCGGAATTCGGCCTGGTCGAAACCCTGGCCGAGCGCTGCGCGCAGATCGTGCTGGACGAATTCGACGTGAAGTGGCTGCGCCTGAAGCTGAGCAAGCCGGGCGCGGTGCGCGGCGCGCGCGCGGTCGGCGTGATCATCGAACGTTCGCGGGACTGACCCGGTAGTGCCGGCCGCTGGCCGGCAACCTCAACGGCAATGACGAAGGAGACAACTGATGGTGGACGCGGTGGTGGCGGTACAGTGGCTGGAACGGCTGCAGAACACACTGGAACCCTATCCTGGCGCCTACCTGGCGTTGATGATCTCGGCGCTGCTGATCGCAGCCGGCCTGGCCAACTGGGTGACCAAGCGCATCCTGGTGCGTGGTCTGCGGCGCCTGCTGCAGCGCCTGCCGGGCGCCGAGTCCGGGCGTGGCAGCCACCTGATGCGGGTCATCTCGCGCCTGTCCAACGTGGTGCCCAGCCAGGTGATCGCCTCGGGCATCACCCTCATCCCCGACCTGCCGCCCGGCCTGGTCAACGTGATCATCAAGCTGTGCATCGTGTGGGCCGTGCTGACGGTCTCGATGGCGTTTTCGCATGCGCTGGACGCGGCCAACAGCCTGTACGAGCGCAAGCCCGATGCGCGCAACAAGCCGATCAAGGGCTACCTGCAGGTGGTCAAGATCGTGGTCTTCGTGGCCGCCGGCCTGTCCATCATCGCGACCCTGCTGGGGGTGAAGCTGGGCCCGCTGGTGACCGGCCTGGGCGCGGCTACGGCGGTGCTGATGCTGATCTTCCAGGACACCATCCTGTCGCTGGTGGCCAGCGTGCAGATCAGTGGCGATGGCCGCGTGCGCATCGGCGACTGGATCGAGATGCCCAGCCAGAACGCCGACGGCGATGTGATCGACATCGCGCTGCACACCATCACCGTGCAGAACTTCGACAAGACCATCACCACCATCCCGACCAAGAAGCTGGTGACCGAGTCGTTCAAGAACTGGCGCGGCATGCAGGAGGCCGGTGGCCGCCGCATCAAGCGCGCGCTGTACCTGGACCAGCACAGCGTCGGCTTCCTGGACGAGGGCGACCTGGCCTTCCTCGGCCAGTTCGCGCTGCTGCGTGATTACCTGCAGGAGAAGGAGCAGGAGTTGGGGCAGTGGAACGGGCGCCTGCGCGAGCAGGGCGTGGCCGAGGTCAACAGCCGCCGGGTGACCAACCTGGGTACCTTCCGTGCCTATGTGGAGCGCTACCTGCGCAGCCACCCGGGCATCCATACCGACATGACCCTGCTGGTACGGCAGTTGCAGCCGACCACCGAAGGCCTGCCGCTGGAGCTGTACTGCTTCACCCGCAGCACCGCCTGGGGTGAATACGAGGCGGTGCAGTCGGACATCTTCGACCACCTGCTGGCGATCCTGCCGGCCTTCGGCCTGCGGGTGTTCCAGGCCTCCAGCGACGCCATGTTGATGGCCGGGCAGCGCCAGTTGGCCGGCTCGGAGTAAGCTGCGATGCCTCCGGCGGGGCCATACGGACCCCGCTGGTGGCTGAAACTGAATGAAAAAACCTCTCGCCAAATCGCCCGGGATCGCTAGAATGCCGGGCTTGTAAACGTTTTCATCAAGGACTGCCGGTGGCCTCCGATCGCATCGAATCCCTCATTGCCCAGATGACCGTCGAGGAAAAGGTCGGCCAGCTGGGTGTCTTCGCGGACATGGTCCGCCCGTTCGCCCCGGACGTGAACCCGGAAGCCAACGTGCGCAATGCCGACCAGGTGCTGCAGCAGGTGCGCGAGGGCAAGGTCGGCTCGCTGTTCAATGGTGTGGGCGCCGAGCTGGGCCGCCGCATCCAGCAGGTCGCCACCGAAGAGAGCCGCCTGGGCATCCCGGTGATCCTGGCTGCTGACGTCATCCACGGCATGCGCACCGTGTTCCCGATTCCGCTGGGCGAGGCCGCCAGCTTCGAGCCGGACCTGGCCGAGCGCACCGCGCGCGCCACCGCCGTCGAAGCCACTGCCGCCGGCCTACACTGGACCTACGCACCGGCCGTGGACATCGCCCGCGACCAGCGCTGGGGCCGTGGTGCCGAAGGTGCCGGTGAGGACGTGGTGCTGGGCTGTGCATTCGCCGCCGCCCGCGTGCGCGGCTTCCAGGGCAGCGACCTGCGCGCCGACGATTCGCTGCTGGCCACGCCCAAGCACTTCGCCGCCTACGGCGCGGTGATGGCCGGCATGGAATACAACATGGTGGACATCTCGCCGCAGACCCTGCGCGACGTGCACCTGCCACCGTTCAAGGCCGCCTTCGACGCCGGCGCGATCACCGTGATGTCTTCGTTCAACGACATCAACGGCGTGCCGGCCAGCGCCAACGCCGAGCTGCTGACCGACATCCTGCGCGGTGAGTGGAAGTTCCCGGGCGTGGTGATCTCCGATTACACCGCCGACATGGAACTGGTCGCGCACGGCTATGCCGCCGACGACCGCGATGCCACCGCCAAGGCGTTCACTGCTGGCCTCGACCTGAGCATGCAGAGCGGCTTCTATGCCGAGCACCTGCCGGGCCTGGTCGAGAGCGGCGAGGTGCCGATGGCGGTGCTGGATGAAGGCGTGCGCCGCATCCTGTGGCTGAAGGAAACCATCGGCCTGTTCGACGATCCGTACCGTTCGCTGGACCCGGCGCGCGAAGCCGACACCTCGCATATCGCCGACCATGACGAACTCTCGCGCGATGCGGCGCGTCGCTCGATCGTGCTGCTGAACAACCGCGACAACGTGCTGCCGTTGCAGAAGACCGGGCAGAAGATCGCCCTGATCGGCCCGTTCGTGCAGGACCGCGAAAACATCGAGGGCTGCTGGACGCTGTTTGGCGACAAGCAGCGTTACGTGGACCTGGAAACCGGCGTGCGTGCCGCCATCAGCGACGAAGCGCTGCTGGAGATCGTGCCAGGCTGCGAACTGGAAGTGGCCATCCCCGGTGGCACCGAAGCGGCCGTGGCCGCTGCGCTGCGCGCCGACGTGGTGGTGCTGGCGCTGGGCGAGCCGCAGCGTTACAGCGGCGAAGCGCAGTCGCGCGTCGAGATCACTCTGCCGCCGGCACAGCAGGCGCTGGCCGAGGCCGTGGCGATGACCGGCAAGCCGCTGGTGGTGCTGCTGCGCAATGGTCGCGCGCTGGCCCTGCAGGGCGCCGTGCGTAATGCGCAGGCGGTGGCGGTGACCTGGTACCTGGGCACGCAGACCGGCCATGCCGTGGCCGATGTGCTGTTCGGCGATTACAGCCCGTCGGGCCGCCTCCCGGTCAGCTTCCCGCAGGTGTCGGGCCAGCAGCCGTACTTCTACAACCACCCGCGTACCGGTCGGCCGGAACTGCCGACCATGTCGGAGTTCAAAGCGCGCTGGCGCGAGATTCCGAACGAGCCGCTGTATCCGTTCGGGCATGGCATCGGCTACACCACCTTCGCCTACGGCGCGCCGCAGCTGAGCGCAGCCCAGCTGGGCTGGGATGAGACCCTGACCCTCACCACCACGCTGACCAACAGCGGTGATGTGGCCGGTGAAGAAGTGGTGCAGCTGTACATCCACGACCGCGTGGCCAGCCGCGTGCGTCCGGTGCGCGAGCTGAAGGACTTCCGCAAGGTGGCACTGCAGCCGGGCGAATCCACCGAGGTGGTGTTCACCCTGACCCGCGAGCAGTTGGCGTTCACCGGCCGCGATGGCGTGCTGCGTGCCGAGCCGGGCCTGTTCGACGTGTGGGTGTGCGCGTCTTCGGCCGCCGGTGAAGCGGTGCAGTTCGAGCTGCTGAAGGGCTGATCGCGGGGTGGTAGCGCCGGGTCATGCCCGGCGTCCTCACCCATGGCAAACACGCCGGGCATGGCCCGGCGCTACCATCGGCATCCTTGAACCGATGGATGCCCGCGCATGCGCATGATCGCTGTGTTGATTCCCGCCCTGTTGCTGGCGGCCTGTTCGCAGCCGGCGCCGCCGGCCGAGCCTGCGGTGGATGCACCGCCGCCGATGGAGGCCAGTGCTGCAGCGACGCCTGCGGCTGAACCTGCCAAGCCTGCCGCCGAACCCGCCTCAACTGCACCCACCGCTACGGATGAGCCTGCGGCGGATGCGCGTGCGCGCATTGAAACCCTGCTCGGCGATGCCGCGCAGTACGAGAAGGTGTTCAACACGTTCAAGACCGCGGTGATCGGCGGTGATCGCGCTGCCGTGGTCGAGGAAGTGCGCTTCCCGTTGAACATCAGCGGTGGAAAGAAGATCACCGGCCCCGGTGAGTTCCAGCGCAACTACGAGAAGATCATCACGCCGGCGGTGGTCAAGGCGGTGTCCGAACAGGACTTCGGCAAGGTCTTCGTCAACCAGCAGGGCGTGATGATCGGCGATGGGCAGGTGTGGTTGAACGGCCAGTGCCTGGACCAGGCCTGCACGAAGACCGAGGTGAAGGTCATCACCATTCAATGAACGCAGACGGCCCCGCGTGCGGGGCCGCTGCAGACAAACCTGCCGGCCAGCGGCCGGCACTACCACCCTGTCAGGTCTTCGGGGTGAGCTTCAGCAGACGCGCCTTGTTGCCGTCTTCCAGCAGCCACAGTGCGCCATCCGGGCCCTGTTCCACTTCACGGATGCGTTCGCCCATGTTGAAGCGTTCGGCTTCGCGCGCGCTGTCGCCATCGAAGGCCACACGTACCAGCGAGGTGGATGACAGGCCGCCGATGAAGCCGCTGCCCTTCCACTGCGGGAACAGGTTGCCGCTGTAGATGACGAAGCCGGCCGGCGAGATCACCGGCGTCCAGGTCACCTTCGGGGCGGCGAATTCCGGGCGGGTGCTGTGGTCGGGAATCGGGCGGCCGTCGTAATGGTCACCATTGGAGACGATCGGGTAGCCGTAGTTGGCGCCGCGCACGATCAGGTTCAGTTCGTCGCCACCGGCCGGGCCCATCTCGTGCGCCCACAGCTTGCCGTTGGCGTCGAAGGCCATGCCGAGGATGTTGCGGTGGCCCAGCGTCCACACCTGCGCGGCAACACCGCCCTGCGAGGCGAACGGGTTGTCGGCGGGCAGGCTGCCGTCGTCGTTGAGGCGGATGATCTTGCCGAGATTGCCGCCCATGTCCTGTGCCGGATCGAACTTCTGCCGTTCACTGGAACTGATCCACAGCTTGCCGTCCGGGCCGAAGACGAGGCGGTGGCCGTAGTGGCCCTCGCCGCTGACCTTGGGCGTCTGTCGCCAGATCACCTTCAGGTCCTTCAGCTCACCGCCACCCTTGGCATCCAGCGCCAGCGTGGCGCGTGCGACGGCAGCGCCACGGGTGTCCAGCGTGCCCTCTTCGGCATAGCTGAAGTAAATGACGTGGTTGCGGGCGAACTGCGGATGCAGGATCACATCGCCGAAACCGCCCTGGCCACCATAGGCGACCTTGGGCACACCGGTGATTTCATGCTTCTGGCCACTGGCCAGGTCCAGATGCTGCAGCTTGCCGCGCTTTTCGGTCACCAGCAGGCTGCCATCGGGCAGGAACGTCATTGCCCACGGCTGGTCGAAACGACTGATTTCGGTGGCGGTGAACGGTCGCTGGTCGGCAGCGTCTGTGCTGGCGGCGGCAGCCTTCTGCCCACTGGCATCGGGGCCGGCGGCACTGCAGGCCGTGGTGGCGAGGATCGGCAACAGGCCGAGGGCGAGCAGCAGGGGCGTGCGGGTCATGGGTATCTCCAGCGGAAGGGGATGCGGATGGCCAGGCTCTCCCTTGTATACCACCGGGGCGGTGACGGTCCTGGCCCGAAGGTCCTGTTTCCCCCCTGTGCGGCGGCGGCGGGATCGTCTAGGGTGGGTTCGCCCGGGCAAAGCATGCCCGCCTGACTGCAAGGAACCGCAATGAACGCACCGATCATCCATCGACCCTCGCCGGCCTTCATTGCCGCCTCCTGGGTGGCCCTGCTGCTCGGCGCGGTGGCCTACCTGGTAGGCCTGTTCAATGCGGAGATGCCGCTGAACGAGAAGGGCTACTACCTCACCCTGCTCCTGTTTGGCCTGTTCGCAGCGGTGTCGCTGCAGAAGAGCGTGCGCGACCGTGTCGAGGGAATTCCGGTGAGTGGCCTGTATTACGCGCTGTGCTGGTTCGCATTGCTGTCTGCGCTGCTGCTGCTTCTGGTTGGCCTGTGGAACGCGACTCTGGTGTTGAGCGAGAAGGGCTTCTATGGCATGGCCTTCGCGCTGTCGCTGTTCGGCGCGGTGGCGGTGCAGAAGAACACTCGTGATCTGATCGCCGCCGGTGACGGTGAAAGCAAGCGCAGTGCGGGCGTGCCGCCGCTGCCGGAACAGGATTGACAAACGACTGGTAGCGCCGGGCCATGCCCGGCGCTACCGGCATCCGATCAAGTCAGGTACCGCGAGGCATGCCCTTGTCCAGCCGCTGGTCCAGATTGATCGCTTCCTCCCAGCCTCGGCGTACGGCATTGCGGGCCTGCGCCCACTCCAGCCGGCTCTTGCCACGTTCGCTGGCCCAGCGTGATTCCAGTTCGCTTTCCACTTCCTCGTAGGCGCGGATCATGTCCTGCGCGCGGGCCGAGTGGCCAATACGGTAGGCTGGTTCGTAGTCGTCGAAGAACAGCTGATCGTCATAGTACGGTTCAGAGGTGTAGCGCTCGCGCCAGTAGTTGCTGACCGCGTCGCGCGGGGTGCTGTCGTCCGGCACGCGGCCGGGAATCTGGTAGTCGGTCATGGAAGGGCTCCGTGGTGGACGAAGCCTGATCGTGCCTGCGCGGCGGTTAACGGCCCGGTCCGGCAGCGTGATCGTCAGATCAATCCGCCGGGCATGGCCCGGCGCTACCGATCACCCGGCGTCGGCATCCTTTCGCGGCAACTTGTAGATCACCGCGCCGATGGCGAACGCGACCAGCGCGGCCGCGATGTTCTGCCAGCTGGCACTGGCGAACAGGGCCAGGCACAGCAGCAGCGCCAGCACCGGAATCAGCGGGCCACCAGGCAGCTTCAGCGCACCGGGGCGATCGGCGTAGCGCTTCGCAAGTACCAGCACTGCCGCAGCGGTACCGATGTAGGCGAACAGGCGCGTGGTCATCGACAGCAGCGCCAGCTGCACGAACGAACCCGACAGCGCCAGCCCGAGCGCGATCAGGCCCTGGCACAGGATCGATGCGGCCGGCGTGTGGAAGCGCGGATGCACCTGCGCCAGGATCTTCGGCCCGTAGCCATCGCGCGCCAGCGCGAACAGAAAGCGCGGGCCCATCATCATCGTGTTGCTGTTGGTGCCGAGGATGGAAATGGTCGCGCCTACGGTCAGGATCAGCGCGAGTGCCTCACCACCGAAGCCGGCGGCGGCGTCAGCCAGTGGCGTGGCCGAGCTGGACAGCCCGGCCAGCGTGCCCTGCGCCACCACTTGCACCGCTCCATAGATGACGGTGACGGTGATGATCATGGTGATCAGTGCGAACGGAATATCGCGGCGTGGGTTGCGGTACTCGCCGGCCGCAGCCGGGATGTTCTCGAAGCCCGCGTAGGCGTACAGCAGCAGCAAGGCGGCTTCACCCATGCGCTGCAGGTCGTGCGGGTCCGGGCGCTGGCCGGAGAACACCAGCTGCGGATCGATGTAGAACGCGCCGATGGCCACGAACAGCAGCAGCGGCAGCATCTTGCCGATCACCAGCACCACGCCGGTCCGCGCGGCCGAGCGCACGCCGATGATGTTGACGCCGGTGAGGAAACCCAGCGATACCACGATCACCGCGATGCGGCCCATGCCGGCGCCGGCCCACGGCCAGAAGCGTGCCACCGCATCGGCCAGCGCGTTGCTCAATGCGGCCGCCGAGCTGATCCGGGTCAGCCAGATCATCCAGCCGATCTCGAACCCGGCGAAACGGCCGAACGCCTCGCGGGCATACAGGTAGCTGCCGCCGGGCTCGTCAAAGTAGCTGGCGGCCTGCGCATAGCACAGCACCAGCAACGCAACGACGATGCCGGCGGCGACCACGCCCCAGAGGCTGAAGGGGCCGAGCAGGGCGACGGTGGCGGCCGGCAACAGGTAGATGCCGCTGCCGATCACGTCGTTGATCGACAGGCCGACGATCTGCCAGCGGCTGACCGCGCGCTGCAGCTGCGGTTCGTCCTGCGCGCTCAACGGGCGTCTCCGCTCAGTGCGGGCAGCTGCCACCGTGCCTGCAGGCGCTTGTACTCGGCGCGCGGCAGCAGCACGAAGCGCGGCGTATCCTGCGGCCGCAGCCAGTCCAGCAGCGCCTGCATGCGCGGCTGCGGCATGGCGGTGCAGCCAGCCGTGGCCTCACCGGGCGCGCGCCACAGATGGGCGAAGATGCAGCTGCCCTTGCCGGGCTGGTTGTCCGGGTTGTGGGCAATCACGAAGCCTTCCTGGTAACGCACGTCGCCCTTGTTGTGCAGGTCCAGCCGCATCGGCTCGGTGGAGCCCTTGATCGCGGCGCTGCCGACCTTCTTCGCATCGACGATGCGGTTGTAGAACGGTGAACCGGGCACATCCATGCAGTAGCTGCTTTCAAGCATGGGCTGGTAGGCCATCGCGGTGCCGGGGCGGGTGATGGCATAGCCGAAGGCGCTGCCGAGCGCGAACACGCCGGCCGGGCTGCGGCCATCGCCTTCCTGCTTCTGCGGGCCTTCGCCCTGTGCCGGATGCAGGCCCAAGCCCCACGCGCTGCCGGTACGGCCGAGTGCGACCGGGAAGGCCTGCCCGTGCGCGTGCCAGCCCTTGCCGTCGCGTACATAGGCCTGCAGCTGCCCCTGGGTGCTGTCCCAGTTGTCGCTGGTAACCACGATCAGCTGGCGTGCACCATCGAGCGGCGCGGCGTGGACGGACACCGCAGCGGCAAGCAGCAGCGCAGTGGTGGCGAGGCGGGCCAGCGATTTCATTAACGTGCGCTCCGGTCAGGAATCCAGCAGGTGGTCGATCCGCTCCAGGTTCACCGCCAGTTGCTGCTGGCGGTCCGGATTGGCGTGGCAGAGCAGCACGAACAGGAAATCGAGCAGCGCGTGCATGGCGCTACGGTACAGCAGCTGCGCGACCTGCGGCGTCCGGTCGTACGCGCACACCGCCAGCGCGGCATCAGCATGCGCGCGCAGCGGGTTGGCGGTGTGGCGGGTAATGGAAATCACCTTGCCGCCCATGTCCTGGAACTGCCGCGACAGCTGCGAGAGCTGGGGCAGGTTGCCGAACTCGGAGAACATCAACAGCGCGTCACCCGGGCGTGCCGCTGACAGGTTGGCCAGCATCAGGATCGGGTCGGTATGTGGCACCACCAGCAGCCCGAGCAGCGACAGCCGCATGGCGAACTCACGCGCGTACAGGCCGTCATCACCCAGGCCGTACACGAACAGCTTCGGTGCCCCATCGAGCAGCTGCACGATGCGTTCGATCTCCTCGCGCGGGTTGGCCTGGCGGGTTTCCTCCTCGGCCAAAGCCTTGCTGCGGCGCAGGGCGTCGCCGAGGCGCAGGTAGTCGTCACCGCTGTCCGGTTCACTCGGCGCCTGTTGCGGATCGGCACCCGCGCGAGCCACGTCCTGGCCGATCGAATACTTCAGGTCCGGGTAGCCCTTGAAGCCGAGCTTCTGGCTGAACTTCACCACGCTGGACTGGCTGATGCCCAACGCGCTGGCCAGCTGCTGGGATGAGTAATCGCGCAGCAGGTGGGCGTTGTCGAGGATGAAGTCGGCGATGCGGCGTTCGATGGCCGACATCTGCCCGCGCTCAGTGCGGATTTTCAGCAGGGGCGGCATGCGGGGCGTCCGGGCATGTGTAGGCGCGTTGCGGTTGGCTGCGTAGAGCTTGTCATGGAGTGGGTCGGGCGGATGCCAGCCGCGAAGGGTGTACGGAGCGGGGCAAAAGCAGGAGCAAGGGCATCCACCCATGGCGTGGCTCTACCCGGAGCTGCTGTTGAGTCCGCCTTCAAGCGAGCCGAGCACCGCAGGTCCGGCGAGGGCGAAGAGGCGCGGGTGTCTGAGCGCAGCGAGTTCCGCGCCGTCCCTCGCCGGACCGAGGAGCATAGGGCACCGACGTGCGCAGCACGTCGGCTCGCGGCCGGCGGAGCGTTTCTTTTGGTTACTTTTCTTTCCGCAGAAAGAAAAGTAACGCCCGACCCAAAGTCAGTTGTACGCCAGGCCAGCCGCAAGGCAGAGATCAACCCAGCATCTCCAACCCCCGCACTTCGGTGATACCCAGCCCCGGCACGTCGCTGATGCTGATCTCCGATTCGTTGAAATGTACGCCGCCGCTGACCGGGTCGAACTGGCCCAGCGATGGGCCGTCGAGGTCGACCTTGGTGATCACATCGCTCTTGGCCACGGCCAGATGCACCGCGGCGGCCACGCTGATGCTCGATTCGATCATGCAGCCGATCATGCACGGCACGCCGTAGATGCCGGCAATATCGGCGATGCGGATCGCGTTGGACAGGCCACCGGTCTTCATCAACTTGATGTTGATGATGTCGGCCGCGCGCTGCTGGATCAGGTCCATCACCTGGCTCGGGCTGAACACGCTTTCGTCGGCCATCACCGGCGTGTTGACGCGGTCGGTGACGTACTTCAGGCCGCTGATGTCGGCGGCCTTGACCGGCTGCTCCAGCAGTTCCAGCACCACGCCGGCTTCTTCCAGCGTGCGCATTGCGTGCACGGCCTGCTTGGCGGTCCAGCCCTGGTTGGCGTCCAGGCGAAGCAGGGCGCGGCCTTCCACGGCGGCGTGGATCGCCTTGACCCGTTCGATGTCCAGACCGATGTCCTTGCCGACCTTGATCTTCAGCGACTCGAAGCCGCGTTCGATTGCCGACAGCGAGTCAGCCACCATCTTGTCGATGTAGTCCACGCTGATGGTGATGTCGGTGGTGATCACCGGGTCGCCGCCACCCAGCATCTGGTACAGCGGCGCGCCATGCAGCTGTGCCCACAGGTCGTACAGCGCGATCTCCACCGCCGCCTTGGCACTGCTGTTGCGCTCCATCGCGGTCTGCACCAACGTGCATAGATGGTTGAGGTTGACCACCTCCTGGCCGATCAGGCGCGGCGCGATGAAGTGGCGGATCGCCTCGATGATCGAGCCGTGGGTATCACCGGTGATCACCGCGGTGGCCGGCGCTTCGCCGTAGCCGGTGTGGCCAGTGTCGGTGCGGATCAGCACCACCACGTCTTCCACGGTCTCCACGGTGCGCAGGGCGGTCTTGAACGGTGTTTTCAGCGGCACGCGCAGCATGCCCAGTTCGATGGCAGTGATCTTCATTCAGGGGGTCTTGGCACGCAGGCGTTGGATGTTGGTGATGCGGTCGATGTAGCGGACGCTGTCGCTGGCCATCATCGGCTCCAGCGGGGTGACCGAGACACCATTGAGATGGGCCTGCACGCGCTTGCCGTCGGCACCGAACCAGCTGCCGCCCGCGGTATCGTGGATCACCCAGGTGCGGCCGTCGACGTGGCCGATGGCCATCATCACGTGGCCGGGGATGTAGACCAGATCGCCCACCTGCAGGTCGGTGACGGCGCGGTCGCGCACGGCCTTGCCGTCCTTGGTGGTGAACGGCAAGCGGTCCAGCGCCGGGCTGACCGCTTGCGCGCTGGTATTGCGCGGTAAGAGCGCGCCGAAGCTGCGGTAGATCTCGGAAACGAAACCGCTGCAGTCGCGGGTGTCGTAGTCGTGGCCCCAGCCGTAGCGTTCACCGAGGAATTTGTAGGCCTGCTGCAACAGCAGGCGCGGGGTCAGCGGCAGGTAGTCGGCTGCGGTGTCCTGCGAACGCGGCAGCAGCGCCGGCACCAGCTTCAACCGGCCATCGCTTTCGCGCACCGGCAGCTGCACCACCCACGCGGCATGTGCCTGCTGGCCGTTCACCGGCTCGGCGGCCGGCCACTCGGCCAGCACCGGCAGGCGCACGCCCATGTCCAGCTGCAGGCGCGACACGCGGGGTTCCTCCGGGGCGTAGGTGGTCTGTGCGCTGGCGCCGGTGACGATCCGGTACGGCCCCTTCGCGCCGTAGCCGAGCACGGTGGCTTTGTCGCCGCTGGCGATGGCATCGGCCTCGATCCACGCGCTGTAGCGTTCGCTGTGCACGAACAGCCAACGGCCATCGGCGCTGCGATGGACCACGGCGACCTTGTCGCCGGGGAACAGTGCCGATTCCTGGAAGCGGTCGATGTCGGTGTCGCCGACGGTGCTGAAGACGCGCTCGCGGGTGGGGAAGGTGCGCAGTGCGGCGCGCTTCACCACCAGCCCGTATTGCGGTGTCGTCTGCGCGGGAATCGCATCAAGACCGAGGTTGGCTTCGATTGCGCTGCGCAGTGCTGGGGTGATGGCCTGGCCCTTGTCGTTGTACAGAGTGCGGGCGGGCCAGCTCGACAGTGCGGTGATGCTGGCGCGCACCGCCGCCGCATCAAGCTGTGCGGGCAGCACGGCGATGTCCTGGATGTGGCTGTCCTGCGCCCGCATCCGCGCGTTCTGCGCGTCGATCTGCGTGCGGTCGAGGACCGGGGTGTCGGCGTTCTCGAGCCGTGCTGCCCAGTAGTCCGGCGTGAGGTAGGCCTCGTGCAGGCCGATCACATAGGGCAGCGGCGCGCCGGGATCAGGCGTCGGGGCAGCGAGTGCGAAGGCCGGGGCGGCCAGCACGCACAGGGCCAGGGTCAGCCGGCGCGGCCAGTGCCGGCGCGGTTCGCGGGAAGCCAGGATCATGCGCTGCACACCCTCCTCGAATGCCTGTTGGAATATTTATTCCTTTCGGCGTCGAAAGCAAGAATAAATTATTGACCGGTCTCCCGGCCCGTGTTACACAGCCGTTACCACCCGCGCTTGGGAAGTGTCGCTGTGGATCCTGCCGTTCGCAAACTGCGTCTGCCTGCTGCTGCCGGCCTGAGTGCTGCGCTGCTGCTGTGCGCGTGGTCGGCGGGAGCGGAGCCGCCACCCTCGGCCATCCAGTTCGCGCAGGTGGTGCAGATGATCGATGCCGGGCGGTTCTCCGAAGCCGGCAGCGAACTGGATACCTGGTCGGCTGCCGACGCAGCCGAGCCTGGCGTCAGCGAACAGGACATCGGCTTCCAGCAGGAGCGCATGCGGCGAATCCGTCTGGATTTCTCCTTGGACCAAGCCGCTGCCAAGGCGGCGGTGCGGCGCTGGATTCCCGACCTGACTGACGAAGAATTCGCGCGCTGGGACCAGCTTGGCCTGATCGAACATCTCGATATCGACGGCACGCGCTGGTACTTCAAACGCGCACCGTCGAACCTGTTCCTGCTCAGCGACCAAGCGCGCGCACGCCGCCGCGCAGATGCGCCGCTGCCGGCGCCCGGCCCGAACGAAGTGCTCAATGCACACCATGCGCGCGTGATCGCGGCGGCCGAACAGAGTGGCCAGGCCTCGGTGCTGCCGCAGCGCATCGAATTCACCCAGTCGCTGACGGTCAAGGCCGATGCGGTGCCTGCCGGTGAAATGGTTCGAGCGTGGATTCCATACCCGCGCGGAATTCCTGGCCAGCAGGAGCAGGTGCAGTGGCTGGGCAGCACCCCCGGCAGCGCGCGCGTGGCACCGGCCAGCACTCAGCAGCGCACCGCTTATCTGGAAGCAAAGGCGGTGGCTGGGCAGCCGATGCGCTTCGAGATCCGCTACGCGCTGACGATCTTCGCGCGCCACACCGCGATCGATCCGGCCAAGGTGCAGCCGACACCGGCCGACCCGGCACTGAAACCCTACCTGTCCGAGCAGCTGCCGCATGTGCGCTTCGCCCCGGCGCTGAAGCTGTTTTCCGACCAGGTGTTGCAGGGTGAAACACGCCCATACGAAGTGGTGCGCAGGCTGTTCGCCGCGGTCGATCGCATTCCGTGGGCCGGCGCGCGCGAATACTCCACCATCAGCAACATCAGTGATTACGCATTGCGCGCCGGCCATGCCGACTGCGGACAACAAACCTTGCTGCTGATCACGCTGCTGCGCATGAACGGCATTCCCGCGCGCTGGCAGTCGGGCATGGTGTTCTCCGACGATGGCAGCGGCTACAACAACCTGCATGACTGGGGGCAGGTCTACCTGGCGCCGTATGGCTGGCTGCCGATGGACGTGACCACTGGTGCGCTGGCCAGCGATACGCCCGCCCTGCGTGATTTCTACCTCGGTGGCCTCGACGGCTACCGCATCGCCTTCAACGACGATTTCGGCCAGGCCCTGGTGCCGGCCAAGCAGTACTACCGCTCGGAAACGGTCGACTCGCAGCGCGGCGAGGCCGAGTGGGCAGGCGGCAACCTGTACTTCGACCAATGGAACTACGACTTCCAGTGGCGGGTACTGCCAGCCGGGCAACGCTAGCGCGACACACCACCCACACCACCATTCAATTCTTGCAGGAGAGAGCAGGGGATGAAGGCTTACACCATCAAGCGGGCGGCCTTGTGCATCGCCCTCGGCACGTGCCTGGCAACACTGGCACCCAGCGCACTGGCACAGGATGGTGCCGTGGTCGGTCGCCTTACCAGCGACGCCGGCAGCGTACCCGCAGGCGCCACGGTCACCGTACGCAATCCGGCAACCGGCTTTGTGCGTTCCGTGCAGGCCGACAGCAAGGGCAGCTACCGTATCCCGCTGCTGCCGGTCGGCACCTACGACATGGAGGTGAGCCTGCCGGGCGGCGCGGCCAGCCGCGTGGGCCAGGTTACGGTCGGCCTGGGCAGTGCAACCACGGTGAACGTGCCGCTGGGTGCGGTCAGCACGCTGGGCACGGTCGAGGTGCGCGCTCCGCAGGTAGTGTCGATGGTGGACGTGAAGTCCACCGAATCAGCCACCAACATCACTCGCGAGGAACTGGCGCGGTTGCCGGTGGATCGTGACATCACCGCAGTGGCGCTGCTGGCGCCTGGCGCAGTGAAGGGCAAGGGCTCACTGGGCGGCCAGGGCATCTCATTCGGCGGCTCGTCGGTGGCCGAGAACACGGTCTACATCAACGGCCTGAACGTCACCGATTTCTACAACCGGGTCGGCTTCTCGTCAGTGCCGTTTGCCTTCTACCAGGAATTCCAGGTCAAGACCGGCGGTTACTCGGTGGAGTTCGGGCGCAGCACCGGCGGCGTGATCAATGCTGTTACCCGCTCGGGCAGCAACGAGTTCAAGGCGGGCGCCGAGCTGGTGTTCGAACCGCGCGCGTGGCAATCGCAGGCACGCGATCGTTATGACGGCACCGGCAGCCGCTACATCAGTGCTCGCCAGGACGACTACAGCCGCAGTGCGCTGAACGTGTTCGCCTCCGGCGCGCTGGTGCAGGACAAGCTGTTCTTCTTCGGCATGTACGAAGCCCGTGACTATCGGCCGAAATCCACCAACGATGCCGGCACGTTCCTCAACCAGGGCAAGGCCGATGAACCCTTCTGGGGCGGCAAGCTGGACTGGCAGATCACCGACAACCAGATGCTGTCGCTGTTCGGCTTCTCCGACCGCAACAAGACCCTCACCGATGTCTATCGCTACGACTACGGCAGCGGCGACATCATCGGTGAGCGCAGCAACCAGGTCGTCAATACCGTGGGCGGAAAGAACTGGTCGGGCACCTACAGCTGGCAGGTCAACAACGATCTGACCATGAAGCTGATGTATGGCGAGAACAAGCGCAACCGCGTGCAGAGCTCGCTGATGGACGACAACTGCAACCGCGTGTTCGACAACCGCACCGCGGCCGACGGCATTCCGCCCAGCCTGCAGGGTGACCGCAGCTGCACCAGCAGCTCGCAGCTGGAATCGGCGCTGGATACGCGCAAGGCGGCCCGCGCCGACTTTGAATGGTCCATCGGCAATCACCTGCTGCGCTTCGGCCTGGATCGCGAGGAGAATACCTCCGACTACGAGCGCGCCTATCCTGGCCCCGGTGGCCTACGTTATGACATCTACTACCGCACGCCAGGCAGCCCGCTCAATGGCGGTACGGTACCGGCCAGCGGCCTGGTGGCACGCACGCGCCGCTATGAAGTGGCCGGCTCGTTCGAGACCATCAACTCGGCGTATTACCTGGAAGACAACTGGCAGGTCACCCCGAACTTCCTGCTCAACATCGGTGCACGGGTGGAGAGCTTCGACAACAAGGGTGGCGACGGCGACAGCTACATCAAGATCGACAACATGGTCGCGCCACGCCTGGGCTTCTCGTGGGATGTGCGTGGCGATGGCACCACCAAGGTGTTCGGCAACCTGGGCCGCTACTACCTGCCGGTGGCCAACGTCATCAACATCAAGCAGGCCGGCGGCTTCCTCGATGAGCGCACCTGGTATGAGTTCCTGGGCTACACCGGTGCCAGCAACAACGTTCCCAACCTGGGCGCGCAGATCGGCCCGGTCGACAACTCGCAGGGCGATGGCAGCGTGCCGGACCTGCGTGCGGAAGTGAACCGCGACATGGACCCGGTCTACCAGGATGAAGCCATCCTGGGTTTCCAGCACATGCTGAGCGCGTCGTGGTCGGTTGCCGCCAGCGTCACCTACCGGCGCCTGCACAACGCCATCGATGACATGAACATCACTGCTACCGGTCAGTGTGGTGCGATCGACGGCGTGTGGATCATGGGCAATCCGGGGCGCACCAACAGGGTGTGGGGCGATACCAACTGCGATGGCAGCAACGATGGCTGGATCGACATCGACACCTCCAAGGAAGGCTGGGCGCTGTACGACGATGATGGCAACTACGTGGGCCAGCGCGGCTGGGTGAAGCCCAAGCGTGACTACAAGGCGCTGGAGCTGCAGGTCGACCGGGCATGGGACGGCAAGTGGGGCTTCAATGCGTCGTACACCCTGGCCTATGGCCGCGGCAACGCCGAAGGCCCGGTGAATTCGGATACCGACTTCGCCGATGCCGGCCGCACCGAGAACTTCGACAACCCGTGGGTCAACTACCGGGGCTATGGCTACCTGGCCAACGACCGCCGCCACCAGTTCAAGTTCCGTGGCAGCTACGCGTTGACCGAGAACCTGAGCGTGGCCGCGACCCTGGGCGTGCAGTCGGGCAGCCCGATCACCCGCTTCGGCGCCGGCAACCCGTTCGACGACACCGACTTCCACAGCTACTACGTGTGCGTGTCCAACTGCCAGTCGACGGTGCCGTCCGAGCGCGTCTTCGTGCATTCGCCGCGCGGTGGCGACGGCCGCACGCCGTGGACCTACGACCTCGATGTGAGCGTGTCCTACAAGGTGCCGATTCCCACCGATCTTCGTCTGAAGCTGGCGGTGTACAACGTACTGAACCAGCAGCGCGTGGTCACGGTGGACCAGGATTACGAGCCGCAGGACAGCATCGGCACGCCCAATCCGATGTATGGCTACGGTACCGGCTTCCAGTCGCCGCGCTATGCGCAGCTGACCGTGACCTGGGCCTACTGAGCTGAGGTCCCGGAGATCAAGGCGCCCATGTACAGCGTGCTGATTCTGGCGTCCTTGGCGGTTCCTTCCGCTTCGGCGGTCGATACCGCATCCATCGATGCGGATATCGCCGCCGTGGTCCGCGTCGAGCATCTGCCCGGGCTGGCCATGGCAGTAGTCGAGAACGGGCGCGTGGTCTATCGCCATGCCGAAGGGGCACGCGGTGATGGAGGCCGCATCGATGACGACACGCTGTTCAAGATTGCCTCCAACAGCAAGGCGATGACCGCCGCGCTGCTGGCACGGCTGGTGCAACAGGGCAAGCTGCGCTGGGACGATCCAGTGCAGCGGCATCTGCCAGGCTTCCGAATGCATGACGCGTGGGTCGGCCGGCAGATGCAGGTACGCGATCTGCTGATCCACAACAGTGGGCTCGGATTAGGTGCCGGCGATCTGATGCTGTGGCCGGAGCCGAACACGTTCACCCGCGCCGATATCATCGCCGGACTGGCGCACCTGAAGCCGGTCAGCAGCTTCCGCAGCCACTATGCCTACGACAACCTGATGTACGTGGTGGCCGGTGAAGTGGCTGCTGCGGCCGGTGGCAAACCGTACGACCAGCTGATGCGGGAGCAGGTGTTTGAACCACTGGGCATGACGCGCTGCCAGGTAGGGGCATGGTCGGTGAAGCGCGTGGGCAATGTGGCGCAGCCGCACGCCTGGCGTGGTGAACGCAACGAGGTGGTGAACGCCGACGGTGAGACCAGCCCTGACCTGCCGTCGATGGCAGCTGGCGGCATCCGCTGTTCGCTGCGTGACATGACGCGTTGGATGCAGGTGCTGCTGGATCCTGCCCTGGTGCCGGACTGGCTGGGCAACGAGCAGCGGCGCACGTTGTGGACCCTGCACATGCCGATGCCGCTGGGTGAGCGCCAGCGGCGCTGGGACAACGCACACTTCCATGGCTACGGCTATGGCTGGCGGGTGTCCGACATGGATGGACAGTGGAAGGTGGCGCACACCGGCACGCTGTCGGGCATGTATTCGTCGCTGGCGCTGCTGCCCGACCGCAAGGTGGGCGTGGTGATGCTGATCAATGGCGAAGGCGAGGACGCGCGCACGGCGTTGATGCAGGCTGCGCTGAAGCGCTTCACTACGCCGGACGATGCGAGCCCGGCGGATGTCTATCTGGCCGAACTGAAGGGCGAGAAGGCAACGCGGGCAGCGGCCGGACACCGGCGGCCAGCCGTCGCTGCGGCGAAGGAGACAAGCGGTGCCGATCTGTCGCGCTGGCAGGGCCGCTACAGCGATCCGTGGCTGGGCCCGGCCTCACTGTGCCCGGGCGCGGACGGCCTGCGCTTCAGCGTGGAAAAGTCGCCAAAGCTGCAGGCCACGGTGCTGCAGTTGCAGGGGCGTTGGCTGCTGCGCTGGGATACGCTGGGCGACGACGCGCAGGCGTGGCTGCAGCCCGGTGACGGTGCGCCGCCCACGCTGGACCTGCGTGCCATCGACCCGGACATCGACTTCAGCTATGACTTCCAGGACCTGCATTTCACTCGTACTGGCGATTGCCCTGGCGGCGAGCGCCAGCGCCGCTGAGCCGCCGCGCGTTTCGTTGGCCACCGATGCGGCCAGCGCCGGCCTGGTCGAGATCCGTTCGCTGTCGCCAGGCATCGAGATGGACATCCGCTACGCCGGCGCCAACAACTTCACTGGCGCGCGCGTGCCGGGCTACGAGGCACCGTCCTGCTATCTGCTGGCGCCGGTGGCGAAGGCGCTGGCGCAGGTGGAACAGGACCTGCGCGCGGATGGCTTTGGCCTGCGCCTCTACGACTGCTACCGGCCGGTGCGTTCGGTGCAGGCCTTCATGGCCTGGGTGAACGACCCCAGCGAGCTTTCGCGGAAGGCGCTGCAGTACCCGGACCTGGACAAGGCGCGCCTGCTGGCCGACGGCTACATCGCCGAGCGCTCCGGCCACAGCCGCGGCGCCACGGTCGATCTCGGTCTGCTGGACTGCCGCAACGGCCGCTGCAAGCCGATGGACATGGGTACCGACTTCGATTTCTTTGGCCCGCGTGCGCATACGCAGACGAGCGGACTGAGCGATGCACAGCAGGCCAATCGGCAGCAGCTGGTAAGCGCGATGGCCCGGCGAGGCTTCGCCAACTACCCGAAGGAGTGGTGGCACTACACCCTGCAGCCCGAACCGGACCCCGGCACCGCGTACGACGTGCCAGTGCTTTAGGGGGTATCGGCAGGGCTGCGCCCTGCACCTGCAGAGGCAACGGCAACGGCCGAAGCAACAGCTGGCATTCCGTGGGATGGCGGGGTGGGTCCGGTTGCGTGGGACGCTGCAAGTACGTCCATGTAAGCTCGGTCGCCGCATCCATGCGGCTCACGCCCCCGCAACCGGACCCACCCCGCCTTCGACAATTCCTCGCGCGGCCCATTGTAGAGCCGAGCCCATGCTCGGCTGCTCTTTGTTCAATCGTCGAATTATTCGATTTCGATGGAGATTCATCCACGCATGGCGTGGATCTACTGGCCACCGGGAAACCGTCGAAGGCGGGGCACTGTGAGTCTGCGGGGTGTGAGCCGCATGGATGCGGCGACCAAGCCCCCATGGATGGGTTCACGGCGGCCCCGCACACTCACAGTGCCCCGCCAACCCTCAGTATGCCGCTTTGGCTTTGGCTGTTGCTTGAAGCCTCGGCAGGTGCAGGGTGCAACCCTGCCGATACCCTTACACTGGCCGCCATCCCACCGTTGCCCACCCGATGAACCTTCCCCTGCACTTCGGCCTGCTCGGTACCCTGGAAGCCGGCGCCATCGCCCTGCTGGTCGGGCTGCTGGTGTACTTCCTGTGGTCGCAACTGTGCCGGCTTCTGCACTGGACGGTCGGCCACGCGATCGGCTGGTCGTGTGTCATCGCCGTGATCATCTCCGCCGGCATCGATGCCTGGAAGCTGTTCTACATGGGCATCGTGCGCCTGGAGTCGCCGCTGTATGCGCGCCTGTTCCTCGCCACCATCCACGATCCGAACGAACTCGGCAGCCGCGTGGTGCTGGAAATCGCCGGTGCGCTCGCCGGTGTTGCCCTCGGATGGGTGATGTTCAGTTCGCGGTCATCGGAACAAACCGTCGACTGACGCAGGTTTTTCGTTCGTACCCGGTTAAATCCAGGCGCGCTGAATGCGCAGCTTATGAGCCACTCACTCCCCCCTAACCACCGCGCTAATGCATGCGCGCGAGCCAGTGGTTAATCGTGCGTGTGGAGGCGGATCATGGCCCAAAATCGATTCAGAAAGGCGGTGGCAGGGTAGGTGCCGTGCGGAGACAACACGCCGCGCAACACCACCCAATTGGTAGGAGACACCCCTGATGACTATTCGCAACCGCAAGCCCCTGATCGCCCTGATCGTCGCCGCCGGCAGCGTGCTGGCCATTCCGGCGATGGCCCAGTCGGCCAAGCAGCAGGCCGCGCAGGCACAGAACGAGGCTGCACAGGCGCAGCAGTCTGCAGCGCAGGCAGGGCAGGCCGCTGACCAGGCGACCAATGCGGCCGCGGCGGCTTCGGCGCAGGCCAATGGCGGTGGCCAGACCTGGGCCAGCATCGATACCGATGGCAACGGCACCATCAGCAAGACCGAGGCACAGGTGAACGCAGGCCTGGCCCAGGTGTTCGACCAGGCCGATACCAACAAGGACGGCGAACTGAGCGCCGATGAGTACAAGGCCTACGTGGCCGCGCAGCAGGCCGGTGCGGGTGCCGGCGCGGCGCAGGGCCGCTGATCCACGCCTGATTTCGGGAAGACCGGTGCATGGGGACCCGGGCGGCTGCGGCCGCCCGGGTTTTTCTCGTCATCGCCGCCCCTGTATCCTTGCGCGATGAACACCTCCACGCCTGCGCCGTCGCGCGCCATCGGCCTGGTCGGTTTTGACGGTGACGATACGCTGTGGAAGAGCGAGGACTACTACCGCAAGGCCGAGCAGGATTATCTTGACCTGCTGTCGCGCTACGTCGACGTGCATGACACCCAGACCGCGCGTCACCTGCTGGAAGTGCAGCAGCGTCATCTGGGTACCTTCGGCTACGGCGTGAAGAGCATGACGCTGTCGATGATCGAAGCGGCCATCGACATCACCGGCCAGCGCATCGAGGCCAAGGACATCCAGCGCATCCTGGAGATCGGCCACGACACTCTGCGCCACCCGGTCGAGCTGATCGACGGCGTGCGTGAAGCGGTGGCTGCGATCGCCGAAGATTATCCGGTGGTGCTGATCACCAAGGGCGACCTGTTCCACCAGGAAGCCAAGATCAAGGTCGCCAATCTCGCCGAGCTGTTCCCGCGCATCGAGATCGTCTCGGAGAAGGACCCGGAAACCTACGCCCGCGTGCTGGCCGAATTCGACCTGCCGATGCAGCGCTTCGTGATGGTCGGCAACTCACTGCGTTCGGACATCGAGCCGGTGGTGACCCTGGGCGGCTGGGGCGTGCATACCCCGTACGCAGTGACCTGGGCACACGAGACCCAGCACGGCGTGGCCGACGACGAACCGCGCATGGTCACCGCCGACACCGCCCACGATTGGCCGGCCGCACTGGCGGCGATCGAGGCCAAGGCCTCGGCGGCGGCCTGACAGGACCCGGCGGCTGCGGCAGAATCGGGGCATGAACCTCCGACTGCGCGCACTGTTGTTGTCCCTGCTGCTGGCGCCGGCCACCGTGCTGGCCCAGCAGACCGCCGAGCGCTCGGCGGCCTACGAGGTGGAAACCGGCGACAGCTGGGTCGATGCCCAGCTGCAGGACGTCAATCACTACGCCGAACGCTACCCGGACGCCTTCCTCGACGAAGTGTCGCGTTATGCCAGCGTGCCGCGCGGCTACATCAGCGCGCTGTTCACCACCCATGGCTGGCAGGCCGGGGACATCTACTTCGCCTGCTTCTGGGCCAAGGCCAGCGGCCAGACCTGCCGCGACAGCGTGCGCGCCTTCAGTCAGGACCCGGAGGGCGGTTGGGAGGCGGTGGTGAAGCGCATGCCGACCAAGCCGGACAATCTGCATTACCGCGCCGTGCGCCACGCCATCGTGGCCAGCTACCAGCACTGGGACCGGCCGATCACCCTGGATGCCACCCTGAAGCGCCAGCTCAAGCGGTAGTGCTGGCCGCTGCCTGATTCTGGTGGGTGCGAACCTTGGTTCGCACGCCTTTTGCTCCTTCCCCCCCAGACCAGTGCGAACCAAGGTTCGCACCCACCAGGCCTACCGGGCTGGGCGCCATGTTGCTCTGCATATCGCCGCCGCGCCGCGCTCCGGCGACAATACGGGTTCGAGCTGTTCCCCGTTCCCGTAATCGAGTGACTGATGAGCGCCTCTTTCGTTTCGCCTGATGTGATCCGCCGCCTGTTCGCGCAGGCCATGTCCCGCATGTACCGCACCGAAGTGCCGTTGTACGGCACGCTGGTGGAACTGGTGGAGCGGATCAACGCGCAGGTGCTGGAGCAGGACCCGGCGCTGGCCGCGCAGCTGCAGCGCAACGACGAGCGTGCGCGCCTGGACGAAGAGCGCCACGGCGCGATCCGCGTCGGCACCGTGCAGGAGCTGGCCACGCTGCGCCGCCTGTTCGCGGTGATGGGCATGTACCCGGTCGGCTACTACGACCTGTCCGTGGCCGGCGTGCCGGTGCACTCCACCGCATTCCGCCCGCTCACCGGCGCGGCGCTGGCGCAGAACCCGTTCCGCGTGTTCACCTCGTTGCTGCGCCTGGAGCTGATCGAAGACGAAGCGCTGCGCGCCGAATCAGCGAAGATCCTTGCCCGCCGCCGCATCTTTACCGATGGCGCGCTGGCGCTGATCGACCAGGCTGAGCGTGACGGTGGCCTGTCGCAGGCCGATGCCGGGCGCTTCGTCGATGAAGCACTGGAAACCTTCCGCTGGCACGGGGATGCCACCGTCGATCTGCCGACCTACCACGCGCTGCACAACGCGCACCGGCTGGTGGCCGACGTGGTCAGCTTCCGCGGCCCGCACATCAACCACCTGACCCCGCGTACGCTGGACATCGACGCCGCACAGGCTGCAATGATCGAGCACGGCATGGCGGCCAAGGCGGTGATCGAAGGGCCGCCGCGCCGCGCCTGCCCGATCCTGCTGCGCCAGACCAGCTTCAAGGCGCTGGAAGAAGCCGTGCATTTCCCGGACAGCGAGGGGGGGGATGCCGGTACGCATACCGCGCGCTTCGGCGAGATCGAACAGCGTGGCCTTGCCCTGACCCCGAAGGGCCGCGCACTGTACGATCAGCTGCTGTCGCAGGCACGCGATGCCGGTGGCGAAGGCAGCACCGGTGGCGGCTACGGCCACCGCCTGCAGGCGGTGTTCGCCAGCTTCCCGGATGACCATGACACGCTGCGCCAGGAAGGACTGGGTTACTACCGCTACCAGCTGACCGACGCCGGCCGCGCCGCACCGGAGCGCGTGGCCGACCTGCCGGCCGAAGTGCTGGTGGCCGCAGGCCTGGCCACGGCCGACCCGATCGTCTACGAGGATTTCCTGCCGGTCAGTGCCGCAGGCATCTTCCAGTCCAACCTGGGCGGTGAAGAACAGCGTGCGTATGCCGCACACGCCAACCGCGAGGCCTTCGAGCAGGCGCTGGGCGTGGCGGTGAATGATGAGTTCGAAATCTACGAGCGGCTGCAGGCCGAATCGCTGGCGGCGCTGCGCACCGCGTGAAGGTAGAGCCGGCCGCTGGCCGGCTGTTCTGGGGAGCCGGCCAGCTGCCGGCTCTACCCGATGTCCGTACCTGGGGTCAGAGCCCTTTCCAATGGAAAGGGATCCGACCCCGACGGCAATCAGCCCTTCATCGTGCCGGTATCCAGCCAACGCTGGTGCCACGACAGCGCTTCCGGCAGCAGGTGTGGGGTGTGCTTGCCGTAGCTTTCGCGGCTGGCACGGTCGAAGTAGTCCTGCAGCTGCGCGCGGAAATCCGGGTGCGCGCAGTTGTCGATCAGCACCTGCGCGCGCTTGCGCGGGGTCAGGCCACGCAGATCGGCCAGGCCCTGTTCGGTCACGATCACCGACACGTCGTGCTCGGTATGGTCCACATGACTGGCCATCGGCACGATCGCCGAGATGGTGCCGTTCTTCGCGGTGGACGGGCTCAGGAACGCCGACAGGAAACCGTTGCGCGCAAAGTCACCTGAACCGCCGATGCCATTCATGATCCGGGTGCCCATCACGTGCGTCGAATTGACGTTGCCGTAGATGTCCACCTCGATCATGCCGTTCATGCCGATGCAGCCGAGGCGGCGCACCAGCTCCGGATGGTTGGAGATTTCCTGCGTGCGCATGATGATGCGCTCGCGATAGAAATCGATGTTCTCCTTGAACGTCTCGTTGGCCTGCGGGCTCAGCGCGAAGCCGGTGCACGAAGCGTAGCTCAGCACTCCGTCACGCAGCAGATCGAGCATGCCGTCCTGGATCACTTCGGTGAACGCGGCCAGGTCGCGGAAGCCGCTCTTGGCAAGGCCGGCCAACACCGCGTTCGGAATATTGCCCACGCCCGACTGCAGCGGCAGCAGGTTCGGCGGCAGGCGGCCCTTCTTCACCTCGTGCTTGAGGAATTCGATCAGGTGCGAAGCGATCTGCTCGCTGGTCACATCGATCGGGCTGAATGGGCTGTTGCGGTCCGGGCCGTTGGTGCGCACCACGGCCACGATCTTGTCCGGGTCGCAGCGCAGCGCGGTGTCACCGATGCGGTCGTTGGCGTTCACCAGCGGAATCGGCTTGCGGTGCGGCGGCAGCGCTGTGCCGTAGTAGATGTCATGCATGCCGTCGACGCCGGCCGGCTGCCATTCGTTGACCTCGACGATCACCTTCTTGGCCAGGTCCAGCCAGGTCTTGTTGTTGCCGACCGAGGTGGACGGCACCAGCGAACCGTCTTCGCGGATGGCCGAGACTTCGATCACGGCGGTATCGATCTCGCCATAGAAACCGAACCACACATGCTGGGCCACGTGGCTGAGGTGGATGTCGATGTAGTCCAGCTTGCCCTCGTTGATGCGGTTGCGCGCATCCGGGTCGCTCTGGAACGGCATGCGCATGGCGATGCCATCGGCCTTGGCCAGCGCGCCATCGAGTTCCGGCGCAGTGGAGGCGCCGGTCATCAGGCTGATCTGGAAGGGCAGGCCCTGGGCGTGCACCGCTTCGATGCGGCGGGCCAGTTCGACGGGAACAGCCTTGGGGTAACCAGAGCCGGTAAAGCCGCTCATGGCCACGGTTTCACCGGGCTGGATCAGCGCGGCTGCGGCCTCTGCGGAGACCACGCGGTCACGGAGACGCGCGTTGGCGATGCGATCAACAGACATGACGACACGTGTTGCTGGGGGGAATCCCGATTATCGGCCATCCCCCGCCGTACGGGGGGTTCTACCTTCGTGGAATGGCTTTTCCCGCAGGGGTCACCCAAACCCGCCGGTTTTGTTTTGCAGTGCAGCGTGCAAAGTGCTTTCGCAGCCCGCACGATGGACCTGCATCCCGACGTGGGGGAGGGAGCAGAGCCCGCTGGCAGTTCGCTGCAAGCGGGCTTTTTTATTGCCTGTCGCCCAGTATGAATGCGCGGTCTCGATTATCGGTAGTGCCGGCCGCTGGCCGGCAACTGCGGGAGGCTGCGGCGGAATCATCGGATCTGCCGGCCAGCGGCCGGCACTACCGGGTCCGTTGCGTCCCGGCCGGGTCGATACAATCAGCCCATGACCCTCGCCCCCGCTGACCTGCCCGCCTCCCTGCAGCCCCTTGTCGACCGCGCTTTGGCCCGTCTGGCCCAGGTCCTGCCCGAGCCCGTCCCGGCCGACCTGCTGCCGTTGCTGAACCAGCTGGCGGTGGCCAGCGACTTCGCGCTGGACACCCTCGTGCGGCAACCGGCCTTGCTGGCACAGCTGGCCGCCCCCGGCTGCCCGCCGATCCCGGCGCCGGTGCTCGATCCGCTGCAGCCCAGTGACTGGCCGGCGCAGATCCGGCGCTGGCGCACTGCGATGTCCACGCGGCTGATCTGGCGTGACCTGGCCGGCCTCGACGACGTGCCGCAGACCCTCGCCGGTGCCACCACCCTCGCCGAGGACTGCCTGCGGCTGGCACTGGACGCCCTGCAGCAGGAATTCGCCCAGCGCCACGGTGTGATCGCCGATGAACACGGCACGCCGCAGCAGCTGGTGGTGTTTGGCCTCGGCAAGCTCGGCGGTGGCGAGCTCAACTTCAGCTCCGATGTGGACCTGGTCTACGCCTATCCGCAGGGCGGTGAATCCGATGGACCGCGTCCGTTGGCGGCCGAAGAGTATTTCGCCCGCCTCGGCCAGCGCCTGGCCAAGCTGCTGGACGAAACCACCGTCGATGGTTTCAGCCACCGCGTCGACCTGCGCCTGCGTCCGTTCGGTAGCGCCGGCCGCGTTGCGCTGTCGTTCGCGGCGATGGACCAGTATTTCCAGCGCGAGGGCCGCGACTGGGAACGCTATGCCTGGCTGAAGGCGCGCGCGGTGGCCGGCGACATCGATGCCGGCGAGGCGTGGCTGCAGACGCTGCGCCCGTTCGTGTACCGCCGCTACCTGGACTTCACCGCGCTCGACGGCCTGCGCGAGATGAAGGCGGCCATCACTGCCGAAGTCGCGCGCCGGGAACTGCACGACGACATCAAGCGCGGCGCCGGAGGCATCCGCGAAATCGAATTCCTGTGCCAGGCGCTGCAGCTGATCCGCGGTGGCCGTGAACCGGCACTGCGCGAGCGTCGCCTGCTGGTGGCGCTGGACGCACTGGTGGCCGCCGGACAGATCGCGCCCGAGGATGGCAGCGCGCTGCGCGAGGCCTACCTGTTCCTGCGCCGATTGGAAAACCGCCTGCAGATGCTGCGTGACGCGCAGACCCATGTGCTGCCCAATGATGCACTCGACCGCGAACGCATCGCCGTGGGTCTGGGCTATCCGGATTGGGACGTGCTGCGTGCGGCGCTGGCGGAACAGCAGCAGCGGGTCAGTACTGAATTCGCCGCGCTGCTGGCGCCGCGCAAGGGCCAGGCCGCGCCCGACGCCCTGTCCAACTATTGGCGCAGCCTGCCCGAAGGCAGCAATGCACCACTGCTGGCCGAAGCCGGTTTCCTCGATGCCAACGGCGCCGACCAGTCGCTGCGCGATTTCGCCCAGGGCACCGGCGTGAAGTCGTTGTCCGATGCCGCGCGTGCGCGGCTGGATCGCGTACTGCCTGCGCTGTTGCATGCGGCCACGCGCTCGCCACAGCCCGATGCCGCGCTGAAGCGCGTGCTTGGCCTGCTGCAGGCGGTGCTGCGCCGGACCAGCTATCTCGCCTTGCTGGACGAACAGCCCAGCGCACTGGCGCGGCTGGTAGACGTGCTGGCGCGCAGCGCGTTGCTGGCCGAGCGCCTGGCAGCGTATCCGCTGCTGCTGGACGAACTGCTGGACGTGCGCGTGTCCGGGCCGATGCCGGATGCCGCTGGCATGCTGGCCGAGTGCCAGCAGGTGCTGACGGTGGAAGATCCCGAATCCGCGCTGCGTTGGCTCAATGAAACGCGGCTGGCACTCAGCTTCCGCATGGCGATGGCCACGCTGGATGGCCGCCAGGGCGCGGTCGACAGCACGCGTCAACTGGCCGAGCTGGCGCAGGCCGTGGTGGTCACCGTGTTGGCGATGGCCGAAGCGGACATGCACGCCGCACACGGCGAGATTCCTGGCGGGCGCTTCGCGATCATCGGCTATGGCAGCCTCGGTGGTCTGGAGCTGGGCTTTGGTTCCGATCTGGACCTGGTGTTCCTGCACGACAACCCGGCCGGCGTGGATGCCAGCGATGGGGCACGGCCGCTGGAACCGGGGCGCTGGTACGCACGCCTTGCGCAGAAGGTGATGGCGCTGCTCGGTGCAGTCACCGCCGCCGGCCGCCTTTACGACATCGACGTTCGCCTGCGCCCGGATGGCGGCAAGGGCTCACTGGTCTCTTCGCTGGCCAGCTACACCGAATACCAGCGCGAGCGCGCGTGGACCTGGGAACACCAGGCTTTGGTGCGCGCGCGGGGCGTGGCCGGTGATGCCGGTCTGCTGGCCGACTTCGAACAGGTGCGTGCGCAGACGCTGGGCCGCGAACGCGACACGGGTGTGCTGTACGCGGACGTGCTGAAGATGCGCGGCCGCATGCGCACCGAACTGGACCGCAGCGATGCCGCGCGGCTGGACCTGAAGCAGGGTGCCGGTGGCGTGGTGGACCTGGAGTTCCTGCTGCAGACCGGCGTGCTGGCGCGTAGCGCGCAGCATGTAGCGTTGCTGCAGCCGCGCGACACGCCGTCGTTGATCGATGCGCTGGCGGTTGTTGGTTTCCTGCCGGAAGACACCGCACAGGCGCTGCATGGAGCGCATGCCACGTTGCTGGACGTGGGCCTGGCCTGTACGCTGGACCGGCGGCCGCGACTGGCACCGACGACGCCGGCGATTGAAGAGGCATGTGCCGCGATTGCGGCGGCGTGCATCGCCGCGGAGCTGCCGTTCGCCTGAAGGTTGCACCCACCAGAGCAATGGCCTGGCGATGACCCGCCGGATCAATGATCTGACCGTTGGCCTGCCGTTGGTAGGTGCCAACCTTGGTTGGCACAACCCATCAGCGTTCATGATCCTGGCAACGGCGTGCCAACCAAGGTTGGCAGCTACTGGATCAATGGCCCGGCGATCGCCCGCCGGATCAATGATCTGACTGTTGGCCTGTTGTTGGTAGGTGCCAACCTTGGTTGGCACAACCCATCCGCGTTCATGACCCCGGCAACAGCGTGCCAACCAAGGCTGGCACCTACCAGAGCGACAGCGGTCAGCCGGCCGCGCGCAGCGGCGCCATCTTCCACAACAACGCGCGGAACGGGGCCAGCAGGCACACGCCGATCGCCAGCTTCACCGCCAGGTCGCCGGCGGCCCAGCTCACCCACGGCAGGGTCGAACCGGCAAACGCGATCGACCAGAAAATGGTGGTATCCACCGTCGCGCTGCAGGTAGTGGCCACCATCGGTGCACGCCACCAGCTGCCACGGCGCAGGCGGTCGAACACGGTGATGTCCAGCAGCTGCGCCACGATGAAGGCCGAGCACGAGGCAATCGCGATGCGCGGGGTGGCCACCCAGATCGACAGCAGTACCGCCACCGCGAAACCAATCCACGCCACGCGGCGGGCAGGGCCCGGGCCGAAGCGGCGGTTGATCAGGTTGCTGACCAGGAACGCGACCGGGTAGCTGAAAGCACCCCAGGTCAGCCAGTCGTTGATCGGGTACTGCACCAGCACGTTGGACAGCAGCACCACCGCGCCCATGGCCAGTACCGCCAGCACCAGGGCGCGGGCGGTCAACGGGGCAAACACAGGGGCAGGACGCACGGACATGGCGAGCCAGGGGACAAAGGGGATCGCCCATTATCCGCCCGGCCCGGGGCAATGCCAAAACCGGTCGTTCAGCTTTACAGCGCTTCGCTCATCACGTCGCCGGCGGCATAGGCGGTGGGCACATAGGCCAGCGCCTGGCCCTGCGCGCTCTTCACGGTCCAGCCGGCACCGGCCTCGGTGGGGTCGAAATGCACCTGCTGGCCGACCACGAAGGCCGCCGTCTGGTCCTCATGCACGCGCGCCGGCCAGCGCAGCGTGGCGGTCTGGTCGGCCTTGTCGGGCACCTGCAGCTGCACCTGGCGTTCGCCCGCCGCCGTGGTCTCCACCTTCTTCACTTCCATCGGTGGCAGCGGTACCGCCTTGGTGCGGTGGGCTTTCTCACGGCGCTCGCTGGCCTTGAACGGCGCCTTCGACAATTCAGACAAGCCCGCCGACGCAGCGAGGGGCACTGACACCACGATCAGCGAGGTGATCAGCACGCTGGCCTCGCTGCTGTTCAACTGCGGCGCAGCGCCGGCATGGACGGTGGGCACCACCAGCGCCGAAAGCAGCAGGGCAGTGGCGGGAACGCGCAGGCAACGGAACATGGAGACCTCCTGGTCAGGGTGGGGACGGCGGCTCAGCGCCGGGTATCGAAGATGTCGCGCGGGCCGGTGGCCTCGGGCAGGTATTCCAGCGGGCGGCCCTGGTTGTCCTTCAGCTGCCAGCCCTGGTCGGAACCGGTCGGCTCGAAGTTCACGGTCTGGCCCACCGTGAACTGCACGGCCGGATCGCCGATGCCGCGCGGGTACTGCATGGATGCGGTGTTCTGCGGATCGTTGGCATCACGCAGCAGCACTTCGCGGCGGCCATCCACGGTGGTGGCGATGGCGCTCACCTGCATCTGCGGCAGCTTGATCTGCTGCTGACGGGCCAATGGGCGACCCGCGTCGGCTGCATCCTGGGCTTCCTTCGCCGCTGCCGCGCGGGCCGACGTCACCATCTGCGTGGACATCTCCAGGCTCGGCCCCTGCGGGCCCGGGTCGTGGATGATCACGATGCGGCGTTCGGCGTGGGCGGCGGTCGAGCAGGCCAGGCCGGTGAGAATCAACAGCGGCATCAGGACAGCGTGCGAAAGGCGCATCTCGTTCTCCTTGCGGGATTCAGGGGCTGGCTGCGGCGGCACCTGCCACCGGCACGTGAGGGATCACCAGTTCCTGCTGCAGCTGGCTGCGCTGGTGCAGGAAATCGAACACCGATTCCACCGTCACCACCGAATAGTTGCCGGAGATGCGCTCGCCGGCCGGATGGTCGGTGGTGGTGGCGTTGGCCACGAACAGGCGCGCACCCACGCGCTTGCCCAGGCCGATATGCAGCACGCTGGGCTGGTACTTCTGCTGGCGCAGCCACTGCTGGGCCTGTTCGCGCTTGACGATGGCCGGCGCGCCATCGGCCTGCGCCATCGCCGCCGCCAGCACTTCCAGCACCCACTGGTTGGAGTTCTGGTAGTCGGTGGCGAACGGGTAGGCGACCACGTTGTACCTGGTTTCGTGCAGCGCCTTTGGCTGGATCGACGGCGACACCAGCATCGCCTTCAACGCGGCACGCAGCGGCGCCGACGGCACGCCGATGCGCAGGTCGGTATGGCCGCCGCTCTCGCCGACGAAGTTGCCCAGCCCTTCGTGGTACAGCTGCGAGCTGTCGGTCTTGCAGCGGTTGAGCAGGTGCATCGCGCGCCAGCGGCCATCGTCCTCGCGCAGCAGGAAGGCCAGATGGCTGTGACGCAGGCCGTAGCGGCTCAGGTCCTGGCCACCCCTTGCGGCGACCACCACATCCACATCGGGCAGCGCATCCAGGCGCTCGGCGGTGGTCCAGGCCACGTCCAGCATCGCCGCTTGCGAGGCCACGCTCGGGTAGCGCTCGCGGCACTCGGTGCTGTTGGCCCATGCCGGTGCGGTCGCCAGCAGGCTGGCGATCAGCAGCGCGGCGCGGGGCAGGCTGGAGAAACGATCCATGTCGATACCTTCAACGGCGGGCAGGCCCGCGCGCCGATCATACGCCGGTCAGCGCAGCGGGCGGTCCACGCCCTTGCGCTTGAGTTCCCGGTCACAGGCGTCGCTGATCGGCGCGATCGGCAGCGGTGGGCGCTCGCCAGTCTTCGGATCGCGCAGCGCTGGCTGTTCGCGGTATGCATCCAGCTGCTGCTGGCACTGGTAAGAAATCGGGTCCAGCTCGGTGGGCGTGGTGGAGCAGGCAGCGAGCAGGGCCAGGGGCAGCAGGAGCAGGGTACGCATGAAGACGTTCAGTGTGATGGGGGAAGCTGGACTCTAACCGCGCAGGCGGATCCAAATGTTCAGAAATCGCTGGACGAACGGGTAGTGCCGGCCGCTGGCCGGCAATGGCAGGGTCTTCGGTAATGCATACAGCGTTGCCGGCCAGCGCCCGGCACTACCTCAATGCCAAACGCTGCTTCACTTCCGCAGCGATCCGCGCCGTTTCGCGCAGCGGCTCGATGCGGTCGTACTGCCAGTCCAGCCAGTGCGCCTGCAGTCGCCCGCGCTCGCGCAGCTGCTGCTGGAAACGTGCCAGCCGCCCCTGCGCGGTATCAGCCAGCGCCACCATCACCGGCATGCGCGTGGCACAGGCTTCAGAAAGCAGGTTCACCGAATCGGGCGAGACGACCACGCGGTTGGACCAGCCCAGCAGGCCCGCGTACGGGTTCACGCCATCGCCGCCATCGCCCCAGATCACATGTGGCAGGTCGGCGAACTTCGCGCGCAGGATCTCGGCCAATGCCGGTGGCGTGCGCCGCGAAGTCGTGGCCAGCAGGCTGCCGCCCTCAGCGCGGATCTGATCGGCCAGCGCCTGGAACACGCCCACCATCGCTGCCTCGTCCCACGGGGCCAGCGGCGTCGGTCCACCCACCAGCAACGCGGTGCGCGGGCCGGGCAGGGTGCTGAAGCTGGCGAACGCGGCACGACCCCAGGCCAGCCAGTCGTCGTCCACCGGGTTGAGGCTGCCGAGCAGGGTCAGCACATTGCTGCCACGCAGAGCATCGTGCTCGGGCACCACCACCATGTCCCAGTGGCGGGCGCTGATGCGCGGGTCGAGGATCTGCACCACCTGGCTGCCACGCGCACGCAGCACGCGCAGGGCGCCGGCGGACTGGCGGCCACAGCCGATCGCCAACGGCGGGGCGTCCGCAGCCAGCGTCGCAAATGCCTCGCCGTAGCCGTCCACATCGCCCGGCAGGCGCCGTGGCGACAGCCAGCGCCAGGGCGCACGGGGCTGCAGGACCAGCGGCTGATGGGTACCCAGACGCAGCGCCGAGGCCAGCGCGACCGCCTGGCGGACATTGCCGGCACGGCCGTCAGTGACCGTCCAAGGCGCGCTCGATCGTTTCACCATTGGCATTAATTCGTTTCAGTCCTGCTGGGTGTTGCAACAGTCGCGACACTCTACACTGCGGCTCGTCGATTCGCCCCGCGCCGCCCGCGGGCACTGACCTTCCCTTAGCCGCCCTGGAGATCCACTGATGTCCCACGCGCTCGACGCTGCTGCCCTCGACCAGCTGTTCCGCACTGCCCGCACCCAGAACGCCTTCCTCGACAAGCCGGTCCCGGCCAGCCTGCTGCAGGAACTGTACGACCTGGTGAAGTGGGGCCCGACCGCGGCCAACACCACGCCGGCCCGTTTCGTCTTCGTCACCTCGAAGGAAGCCAAGGCCAAGCTGGCCCCGGCCCTGTCCGAAGGCAACCATGACAAGACCATGGCCGCCCCGGTCACCGTCATCATCGGCTTCGACCTGGACTTCCACGAGAAGCTGCCGTACCTGTTCCCGCACACCGATGCCAAGGCCTGGTTCGACGGCCCGCAGGAAGGCCGCCACGAAGCCGCCATCCGCAACGGCAGCCTGCAGGGTGCCTACCTGATCCTGGCCGCGCGCGCGCTGGGCCTGGACGCCGGTCCGATGTCCGGCTTCGATGCGGCCAAGGTGGATGAAGCCTTCTTCGCCGGCACCTCCATCAAGTCGAATTTCCTGGTCAACCTGGGTTACGGTGACTCGGCGGGCCTGTTCCCGCGTCTGCCGCGCCTGTCGTTCGACGAAGCGGCGCGCATCGCGTAAGTCGCTGTATCGATTCCGGGCCGCCCCCTTGGCGGTCCCTGCTGTACCCACCCTACGATCCGGAGAGTTCCTGAGATGAGCGCCACCCGTAAACTGCTGCTGCCGCTGGCCCTGACGCTGGCCATCGCCGCCTGCTCCAAGCCGGCCGACACCGCTGCCCCGGCTGCCGATGCCGCCGCCCCGGCCACCACCGAACAGGCTGCCACCCCGGCTGCCGATGCCGCCGCTGCTGCGCCGGCCGCCGAAGCGATCAAGATCGCCTCGGGCACCTACAAGCTGGACCCGAGCCACACCGACGTGCTGGCCCAGTGGAGCCACTTCGGCTTCTCCAACCCGAGCGCGCACTTCGGCAACGTCGAAGGCACCCTGGTGTACAACGCCGAAGACGTGACCAAGTCCACCGTGGAAGTGAAGCTGCCGCTGAGCGGCCTGAACAGCTTCACCGCCAAGTTCGACGAGCACCTGAAGAGCGCCGACTTCTTCGACGCCGCCAAGTTCGCCGATGCCACCTTCAAGAGCACCAAGGTGGAAGCCGCCGGCACCAACAAGCTGACCGTTACCGGTGACCTGACCATCAAGGGCATCACCAAGCCGGTCACCCTGGATGTCACCGTCAACGGCGGCGGCGAGCACCCGATGGCCAAGGTTCCGGCCGCCGGCTTCGATGCCACCACCACCCTGAAGCGCAGCGATTTCGGCGTCGGCGCCTACGCCCCGAACGTCAGCGATGAAGTGAAGATCCGCATCACCACCGAAGCCACCGGCGAAAAGCCGGCTGCTTGATGTACCCAGCTCACTCGTCGTGAGAAGGCAGAAGGCCCGCTGAAAAGCGGGCCTTCTTTTTGGGTTCTGGTAGAGCCGGCCGCTGGCCGGCTGCGGACCTGGATTCGGTGGGTGCGGACCGTTGGTCCGCACGATCCCTCAGCGCAACGCGCCCAACCATGCAACGCACGCCTCGCTCGGGCTCTGCTTGGCCTTCACCGTCATCCCGCTCACGCGCGCGAAGGTCTGCGCGGCCTGCGCCACCACCTGGCGCGCGATCAGCGCTGCCTGCTTGGTCGCGGCCTGTTGCTTGCGCAGCTGCACGATGTTGATCGAAGGCCGGCCCACCGGCGCGTACTTCTGGTCGCGGCGCAGCACGTCGGCCACCTGCGCTACTTCGAATTCGGCCTGCAGGTAGCGGTGCTGTGCCTCCACCAGCTCACGCAGCGGTACACGCAGCGCAGCGGTGTCGGCGAAGGCGCCCAGTGCCGCGTCGCAGGCGGCGTCATCGGCAAAGCGGGTACGCAGCGCGTCCACGCTGGCCAGGGTCAGTTTGGCCATGTGGGCCTCGTTGCTGCAGGAAAGGAGCGCGATTGTCGCATTGCTTGCCGGCTGATGCGTTGAACCGGGCGGCGGAATACCTGTAGAGCCGAGCCCATGCTCGGCTCATCGCGCGCAGCGCGAGGGTTCTCCGATGGCGGAACGAAAAGCAGCCGAGCATGGGCTCGGCTCTACAATGGCCCGCTGTACCACCCACGGAAGGAAGACCCATGCAGGACACGCAGTACTGGTTGAACGAATTCTGGACGGGCCTCAGCGTGCTCGATCTGCTGGGCGGCAGCCTGCTCGGCACGTTGCTTGGCCTGGTGCTGGGCATCTTCGCCTGGCGCTGGCTGCACCGCCGCGGTTGGCTGCAGCGGCGCAAGCGCTGGCATCACTGGCTGCTGGCCAGCTACGTGGTGCTGCTGTCGCTGGCCACCGCCTTCTTCGGGCTGCAGCTGGGCTTTACTGCCGGCGCACACCGCGCGCTGTTCAAGCAGCTCGATCACTTCCAGCCGCACCTGCAGACCCTGGTGGAAGGCTGGAGCGAAGGCTTTACCGATTCACTGGACGACCCGCGCATGCGCGAGGCATTGCGCAGCCAGGGCACGGTGGGCGATGTGGCCGACACCATTGCCTCGGCCTATCTGAGCGAACATCCGTTGCCCGGCCTCGATCGTCTCGGTGACGGCCCATTGGCACGTGGCGCGGGATGGGTGATCGGCAAGGTGCGCGAGGGACTGCTGCGCGGCATGCTGGAAGACACGCTGGTGGACAAGGCCGGCACGATCGGCCTGGAGCCCAAGGTGGTGCGCGAGGCACTGACCATGCACGTGGATGAGCTGCTGCACACCCGTGGCGTGCTGCGGCTGGTGAAGGCACAGATCAACGGCATGATGCCCGGTGTTTACTTCGGGCTGCTGCTGCCGCTGCTGCTCATCGCGCTGCTGGTGGCGCTGGAGATCTGGGCCGCGCAACGGTTCGGGTGGACGCGGTGGGTGGCATCCAGCGCGGTAGTGCCGGCCGCTGGCCGGCAGCTGCAGGTTCCTGCCGAAGGTTCATGAGGTTGCCGGCCAGCGGCCGGCACTACCCATCGGAGGGCGTGCGGACCAACGGTCCGCACCTACCGTCTTTTGCTCAATCGCCGTCGGTTTCGTCCGGGTGGGCCTTCCAGTAGCCGGTCGAGCGGATCCAGTCGCGCGGCACGCCCAGGTGGCCTTCGATGAACTTGCGCATCATGCGGGCGCGGCGCGATTCGGTGGCGATCCAGTAGAAGACATCGCCGTCCGGCGCTTCGAAGTCGGTCAGCATGTCTTCCAGCAGCGTGCTGCTGGCCGCCGGGAAGCCGTTGCGCTCCAGCCAGTGGATGCGCACGTTCTCGTACTGCGGCAGGGCCTGGCGTTCGGCCTCGTCGCTCACTTCAATGAAGGCCTGCACTTCGGCGCCGTCCGGCAGCACGTCCAGCCAACGGGCGATGGCCGGCAGCGCGGTTTCATCGCCGATCAGCACATAGGCATCGTAACTGTCGGCCACCACGAACGAGCCGCGCGGGCCGCCGATCACCAGCACATCGCCAGCCTGCGCCTGCTCGGCCCACGGCCCGGCAATGCCCTGGTCGTGCAGCACGAAGTCGATGGCCAGCTCGCCGGTTTCGTGGTCCCACCAGCGCGGGGTGTAGTCGCGGGCCGGCGAGGGCTCCTTGCCGTCCGGGTAGCTGCGGCCTTCGGCGGTCAGCACCGGCAGCACCATCTCGCCGCTGGCGTTGGGGAAGAACAGCTTGATGTGGTCGTCGGCGCCGGGCGAATCGAAGCCGGCCAGATCGTCGCCACCCAGCACCACGCGGCGCATGTGCGGGGTGACCTCTTCGGTGCGCAGCACGGTCAGTTCACGGAAGCGCACATCCAGGCGCAGGCGCGTGTTGTTGTGTTCGGTCATGGGGCTACCTGTAAAGGTGTCGCGCGGGGGCGCGCGGCGTAGGGGCGACCTGGCTGGATTCAGTCTGGCTGGGTCGTTGAAAAGGATTGGGTCTCGCTACCGGCCGTACCGTTGAGCAGCGCGGACGCCCGCGTCAGCAGCGCCGCTACTTCTTCCGCCTCGCCCTCGGCCCAGCGGCCGTGGTGATGCACCAGCGCCCGCTTGAACTCGCGCAGGGCGCCGGCCAGCGGCGGCGGCAGCGAGGCCTTGGTGATCTCGCGGGCGCGGTCGAAGGCGCGTCGCTGCGCCAGGCGCACCTGGGTGCGTTGCACCTTCAGCTCGAACTCGCCGGCGGTGGTGATGCGGAAGATCCGCTTGCCGTCCACTTCCTCGGCCTCGATCCAGCCGGCCTGCTCGAAGCTGGCCAGCAACGGGTACATGGTGCCGGCGCTGGGCGTATAGGCCTGCATGAACTGGTTGCTGATCAGCTGCATCAGCTCGTAGCCATGGCGCGGCTGCTCGCCGATCAGGGCCAGCACCAGCAGGCGCAGGTCGCCGCGGCTGAGCACCCGCGGCTGGCCGTTGCGGCGCGGCACCGCCGGATCGGTGGAACGGGCTCTGGGAGAAGCGGTACGGCTCATTTCGATATATCGTTAAACGAGTGTGCAAACGATATATCGATATATCGAAGCCGACAATCATCGATCCGGCCACAAGCAGGTCCGTTTTGGGCCACGGCCGGCCCCGCGCACAGCAAAAGGGGCGCCCCTTGCGAGGCGCCCCGGCGATGCTGTGGAAGGGAGCGGGGCGGCCAGGCCCCTCACTCACGGTCTACCCTGGGCTCAATGCCAGCGCCGATCCAGAGGCAGGTGCGACACGTTGTCGCCGGTTCAGCGCCAGCACCGGCGCGCTCGCGAGCAGGCCTGCCACGCTGCCCCACAACCGTCATCGGCAGCGGTAACACTGCGTCCTGCACATGGGCGCAGCGGCCCGCAAGCGACAGCCCGCGCGGCCAACAAGGCCCGCCGCAGGGCCTTCAGCGGGCCCGGCAAGCCCCTTGCGGACACTGGCCGGTTGCATCCATACGCCTGCGTAGCCAAGTGACGAAAGCCCTTGGTGCGCTACACTTTGCGGTCTAGAAATCTATACAACAGTCGCGCGCGTGCGTGCGGTTATGGGAGCGCTAATGAACTGGTTGAACGAGGTGCTGAACAACGACCCGAATCCTGTGGAAACCCAGGAGTGGATCGAGTCGTTGAAGGCCGTTATTGATGTCGAGGGCTCCGAGCGCGCGCATCAGCTGCTGGAAGGCATGGTGGAACTGACCCGTCGTTCGGGTGCCTACCTGCCGTTCTCTCCCACCACCGAGTACGTCAACACCATCGAGCCGCAGCTCGAGGCCAAGAGCCCGGGCAATGCCGAGCTGGAATGGCGCATCCGTTCGATCATCCGCTGGAACGCGATGGCCACCGTGGTCCGCGCCAACCGCAAGCCGGGTGACCTGGGCGGCCACATCGCCTCGTTCGCCTCCGGCGCCACCCTGTACGACGTGGGCTTCAACCACTTCTGGCGCGCCCCGAGCGAAAACCACCCGGGCGACCTGCTGTTCATCCAGGGCCACAGCGCCCCGGGCATCTACGCGCGTTCCTTCCTGGAAGGCCGCATCAGCGAAGAGCAGCTGGACAAGTTCCGCATGGAAGTGGACGGCGGTGGCCTGTCCTCGTACCCGCACCCGTGGCTGATGCCGGAATACTGGCAGACCCCGACCGTGTCGATGGGCCTGGGCCCGCTGGCCGCCATCTACCAGGCGCAGTTCATGCGCTACCTGGAAAACCGTGGCCTGATCGAGAAGTCCGACCGCAAGGTGTGGTGTTTCATCGGCGACGGCGAGAGCGACGAACCGGAAACCCTGGGCGCCATCGCACTGGCCGGCCGTGAAGGCCTGGACAACCTGATCTTCGTGGTGAACTGCAACCTGCAGCGCCTGGACGGCCCGGTGCGCGGCAACGGCAAGATCATCCAGGAACTGGAAGGCGTGTTCCGTGGCGGCGGCTGGAACGTGATCAAGCTGCTGTGGGGCGGTTACTGGGATGCCCTGCTGGCCAAGGACAGCGACGGCGTCCTGAAGAAGCTGATGATGGAAACCGTCGACGGCGAATACCAGAACTGCAAGGCCTTCGGCGGCGCGTATACCCGCGAGCATTTCTTCGGCAAGTACCCGGAAACCGCTGCGATGGTCGCCGGCCTGAGCGACGACGACATCTGGCGCCTGAACCGTGGTGGCCACGACCCGCACAAGGTGTACGCCGCCTACCACCAGGCCGTGAACACCAAGGGCATGCCGACCGTCATCCTGGCCAAGACCGTGAAGGGTTACGGCATGGGCAGCGCCGGTGAAGCGCTGAACCCGACCCACCAGACCAAGAAGCTGGACGACGAAGCGGTGCGCCACTTCCGCGACCGCTTCAACATTCCGGTGACCGACGCGCAGCTGGCCGACGGCCAGGTGCCGTTCTACCACCCGGGCCCGGATTCGCCAGAAGTGCAGTACCTGCAGGAACGCCGTGCATCGCTGGGTGGTTACCTGCCGCAGCGCCGCCGCAAGGCCGAAAAGAGCTTCAATGCACCGAAGCTGGAAAGCTACGAGCGCCTGCTGAAGAGCAGCGGCGAGCGCAGCTACTCCACCACCATGGCCTTCGTGCAGAGCCTGAACATCACCCTGCGCGACAAGGAACTGGGCCCGCACATCGTGCCGATCGTGGCCGACGAAGCCCGTACCTTCGGCATGGAAGGCCTGTTCCGCCAGATCGGCATCTACGCGCCGTTCGGCCAGAAGTACAAGCCGGTCGATGCCGACCAGCTGATGTTCTACCGCGAAGACCAGAGCGGCCAGGTGCTGCAGCAGGGCATCAGCGAGCCGGGTGCGATCAGCTCGTGGATGGCCGCCGGTACGAGCTACTCGGTCAGCAACGTGCCGATGCTGCCGTTCTACATCTACTACTCGATGTTCGGCTTCCAGCGCGTGGGCGACATCGCCTGGCAGGCCGCCGACATGCGTACCCGCGGCTTCCTGCTGGGTGGCACCGCCGGCCGCACCACGCTGAACGGTGAAGGCCTGCAGCACGAAGATGGCTTCAGCCATCTGGTGGCCGGTGGCATCCCGAACGTGCGCAGCTACGACCCGACCTTCGGCTTCGAAGTGACGGTGGTTCTGCAGCACGGCACCAAGCGCATGATGGAAGACCAGGTGGACGAGTATTACTACGTCACCCTGATGAACGAGAACTACACCCACCCGGAAATGCCGGAAGGCGCGGCCGAAGGCATCGTCAAGGGCATGTACCTGCTGACCGACGCCGGCAAGCCGAAGAAGGGCGAGCTGCGCGTGCAGCTGCTGGGTTCGGGCACCATCCTGCGCGAAGCCATTGCTGCTGCCGAGCTGCTGGATAAGGACTTCGGCGTGACCGCCGATATCTGGAGCTGCCCGAGCTTCAACGAACTGCGTCGCGATGGTTTCGACGTGGAACGTGCCAACCGCCTGCATCCGGAAGGTGAGCAGCGCAAGGCCTACGTGACCGAGCTGCTGGAAGGCCGTCAGGGCCCGGCGATTGCCGCCACCGACTACGTGCGTGCGTATGCGGACCAGATCCGCGCGTTCGTGCCGATGAGCTACACGGTGCTGGGTACGGATGGGTTTGGCCGTTCGGATACGCGGGCTAACCTGCGTCGTTTCTTTGAAGTTGACCGGTACTACATCGCGCATGCCGCGATTGCGGCGCTGGCGAAGGAAGGGAAGATGACCGCGAAGGACGTGGCCCGGGCGATCAAGCAGTACAAGATTGATCCGGAGAAGGCTAATCCTGTTGGGGTTTGATGTAGTCAATTAATTGACGAAAAAAGGCGGCCATTGGCCGCCTTTTTTTGTCCGTCGAGCTGTGTCATTTTAGAAGGTCGCAAGAGCGGATAAGTCTGATTCGAACTGTGCGGATAAGCTTAGTTGTGCAAACAAAAGGAGATGCTTGTGAGTCTTTTGGATGAAATTAGAAAAGAAAAGCACGTGGAGCCAACACGAAGGAAGTTCAAGCGCAAAATTTGGGAGGAGTGGGCGAGTTCCTCTTCCAGTCGCGAGGACAAAAGTCTGGCTCAGACTGCTCTTTGGATAGCGGATCAGTTATCGAATATTCGAAAGCTAGTAGTGATGGTGGGTGCGGATTACCCCGCATCGAAGTATGAAAGATGCAGAGCAATCGTTTCCGCGTGTAATCGCGAGACCATTTTGGCAGGGCTTCATGCCAATAAAGTAATGGGGCAGGGCAAGCCTTCAGGATCTTTGGTTCCAGTCAATGCATTCGTTGAGCTCAAAGTTGATCTGGATTTCGGGAGGTTTTCGCCCGACGAGATAATTCAATCTGTTGTGGATTCTTGCCAAATCCCTCTTTCTCTAATTGAAGAGAATTCCAGTTGTGGGGTAAATGGAAAGGTTGATGAGAAAGATCTGATTATAGCCATAAATATTGGGATCGCTTATGGATTTGTAGAGGATCTTTGGGATAAGGTCGTCTGGCGAAATTATGGCGTGATAAATGATGGGGTTGGACTCTCAAAGTTCCTCCCCAATGATGTTGATCTGATTGACTGGCAGGCAGAGTCAACGTATAGGGAGGGCTATCTTAGGCTTCAAGAGGTTAGTGCTGCTATAGGATTCGCGCAGCGATCAGCAAATAATACGGAAATATTTAAGAGAAGAATAAATAAAGTCATTGGATTGCGCAAAGATGGGAAAAGAAAGGTTATTGATATTGGGAGGGTTGACTACGAATCTCTCGATGATAGAGCTGATTTAACTACGTTCTATGTTCAGCTTCCCGTCTATTATCAAGACGTGAGGGCAATTGAATGGGAGCGTCAAAGCGGAGTCACACTAGAAGTCCTTGTGGAATCGTGGCGGATCCTGGGGGGGCTTGGTAAGGTGATGAAGAAAGAAATGAGTAAGCTGGAAGAGCGTTTTGTCAATGGGGACGCGACTCCAGATGATAGTTCGCTTGACGTTATCCAGTATCTTCGCCCTCTAAGCATTTCGGCGTTGGTAAGTCTTATTCAGCGGAGCTTGGATTTAAGCCCAGTAGTCGCTCGCGGCGTCATTGATTTCTTTACCTTTGATCCCGAGAGCAACTCGGAACTCTGGACGCAACCATTCGTGAGGGTCTCCGATGATTCGGTTGCCCCAGTTATCGCTTGTCTGGTCGACGCTAATATTTCAAGAAATGTAGATAAGTGGCTTCAGCAGTTGGGCCAGGATCTTACGGTAAGAGGTCCAATGTTCGAGAAATATATTTACAGTTCATTCTCTGATGGTGATGTAAGTAATATTATATCTAGCAACTTTAAATGCCTGGAGGGTGGTATAAAGTTCTCTCCCGAGTCTGGGCGATCAGAGCAGATAGATGTTGTTATTCGGGCAGGTGACATGCTCTTGCTGGGAGAGGCTAAATGTACTCTACGCCCTACGGATGACAAGATGTGGGCTCGTCACATGGATGTCATTAATGGTGCCGTAACTCAGATTAATAGAAAGGTGGAGTGTGTTAACTCCAACAGGACGGAGTTTGAGGCGTTGCTTCGGAAACATGGTGTTGTTTTTGAAGGTGAATTCAGTGTAGTGCCCGTTGTGATAATGAGTTGCCCAATTCACGTTGGCAAAATAGTTGATGGGGTGATGATTGCAGACATGCCTATGCTATCTGTGTTCTTTAATAACAAGCTCGAGCAAGGGGTGGTTGATTTCGCAGATGGTAGACGAGAAGTGGCGAGCGTTGAGACATTCTTTGATTCGAGTGTGAATATGAAGTCTGCAATTGAGCGCTACTTTAATGATCCACCCCAGCTTCGTCCTATACGCGATGGTTTGAAATGGCGAGACGTTGACTTCAGTTTGCCTTCGGATGCACGCACCGAAGTTAAGCTTCGGTCCAGGATGGTCGAGGTTGACGTCGAGGCGGCTATTTCGAAGGTTGGCATCCCGCAAGCTATCAATCAGAACGCTGAGATGTTCTAGCGCGCGTTGCGAACTTAGGCGGGGCAGGATAAGCACTAGTACTGCCTCGCCTTTCGGAATGACGAATTCGATCAATAATTCGCATCTTCCGTTTAGTATCTAACGCCGATGTATCCTTGAGATATACGTGCGGGTGTCAGGCGTGACCGACATAAAACGCGATGTGTAGGATAAGACGAGCGAAGCAATTTGTTGCTCAATAGTGAGTCACTGAAGACCTGTTCAGGTGTTGCTTTTCCCGAAGGGAACAACGATGGGCGAAGTGTTGGAAGAAGATATCAAGCGCTGGACCGATCGCGCAGTTCGGCGCCGTACCTCAAGACCATCCAGGGCAAGATGACGGTGGCAACAACCAGCTACAATTTGAGTTGACCCCGGTCGAAAACGAGAGCGGGGTCGGGGATGGCAAGCGTGCCATGGAGAGTGTCTTGCGTTTCAAGCCGGAAGGCGTGTGCCAGCAACGAGCGGCAACTGAAGATCCTGCGGCAAGCGTATAGCGCGGCGATGTTGAGGATTCACTCCTGAAAAAAGTTGGCATCCCTGCTAGGAAAGGAAGAGAGCTGACGCGTTCGATCCAGCAAGGCCTGACCTGACCTTAAAAATCCTGCGGTATGGGATGGTGTCTATCAAAAACAGTATCTTGGTGAAACTCCAAGAAGCCAATCTGCTTTGGGGAGAAGACTCCATATCGAAGTGATGCGTCTAAGTTCAGACCTAAACGAGCTTGTACGTCGGTAGGTAGGGCGTTCGAAACTAGTAGGCGACCGCTCGACGAAAAGCTAATCCACCCCCGATCAAACAGCAGATCCGCGTGCGGAGCCAGCAGAAGCCCGTTCTCGCCATCAACGCGCTCGCTGTCAGTACTGTTTGCCCATGGTTTGATATGGCTCGCGCGAAGGAATCTCAGATCCTCAATGCCGGTCAGTCGACAGCCCTTCTCAACGCCAATCAGGCGCTCACGGAACAGGCGTTGCTTCGTCCGCACTTCGGTTTCGCGTCTTGTGCTGGTGGCGGCAACGTCATCGACAGCGGCATCGATCTCAGCTCGGTCCGTCCCACCTGCTGCGAGGCCCAGTGAGGATTCCAGTGATTTCAAGCGGAACACGATCGCAGATCGTGGCTGCCCTTCTCGATCTGGCGTGCCAGGCTGAACGTAGGAGGACTGGCACATGAACCTACCGAGGTACCGATAGGGACGCCCCTTGCCCATCATCTGAAATACCACCAGCGTCTTGCCATCCTTGACGTGCTCACCGATCGCTCGGTTGCCCGCCACGTACTTCATGTCCCCCACTTGACCCTCGCCGAAGTAATGAAAAACTTCGTCGTCGTCCCAGAAATCACGGTAGCCATGAGGTACGCCGGCCTCGCCAGTGAACGCGATGACTAGCGGATACTCCTTGGGTGTCGAAATGCCGCCTTGCTGTTGCCCGCCAAATACACCGTGGATCTGCTTTTGGCGGTTGTAGAGCGCGCCCACCTCGAATGGGAGTTCCATCCTAGATCCCTGTCCCAGTAGCTAAGTGCCCAGGATTCTAGCCAGAACCAGGTTCTTTGTGTCATTGGTTGACGGGTTTGGCTACTAGGACAGGGTGCAGATGGGGTCTATTGGGACGCAGGTCTGGGGCAGACGTTCTCAGGTGGGCTCAAGTTCCTTCTACGTTCCTCGGGTGAGCCCCATCCATATTTCCAGCGCTGTAGCTGTATTGCATCGCTTGCAACCGTGGATATGGTGACTATCAGAAGACTTGGCCCAGAGTTGTCCACGAACAATATGGCATCGCCACGTACGCTCATATCAAAGAAGCGTCTACCGAAATCATGCTTTCCGATGGTGATGCCTTGGCAAGCCAACTCTTCGGCAAAGCTCTCGGCGTCGGCCCGAAACAGGGCAAACTCCGAGTCGGTGAGTCTTGGGTAGACCTCAAAATTCATCGTGTTGGCCGGCGCATGGGCCCTGCCAATGATCAATCCCAGTAGCGCTGCCGCCGTCAGGGCAAGTAACGTCCGGCTCGGCATAGTGAGGCCAGTGTTGGAGGCTAAAGGGCTCAGACAGCGGCGAATGCTTAGGGCCGTGCATACGATCCGGCGCATTGCATTCGATGTGCGTAGCGAAGCACGCTCTATTCCCGAACCTGCAACCGCTCAATAGCCTGCGCAGTCAACGCAACACACGCCATCTTCAGCCCCTCCATCACCCGATCCCCCAGGTACTCCTCGGGCGCGCCATTCTGCCGAGTCCGCTCCGCAGCCAGCATCAGCTCCGCGACCACGCGCAGCCCCGCCAGCGCGCAATCCGCATCTGCAAGCTGAAGACACCGCCCAGGCAGTTGATGCCGCTCTGGCCAAGGCTGGCCGTCCGCAGCCACACCGCTGCCAATGCGGCGCAGCGTGGCGACGAAGGTGTTGGGATCGGGGGACGGTTCGCGCTCGGCGTCGGCGTTGTCCGGATCGTACTGCGCGTGCAGGGAACGGAAGTCCGATGTGGTCATGGCAATGCTCCGTACAGGACAGATAGCAGCGCCACCAGATAAAGGCGGCGGACGATGCGTGGTTCGAAAGCCGGACAGTAACCATGCCGGTGGGTCCGAAGACCCCCACGCACCGCCCGCCATGGAACGCGAACGGATTGCCAGCCGGCGTCACACAAGGTGACGCCGGCTGACAAGCGCAAAACACAAGGTTACTGAGCGGGCTTTCGAACCCCGCGCCACCCTTTTCCGGTGGCACGCCAAGAGATACCCGTGCAGCAACCAAATGCCAAGAAGCCACAGGACTGATGATCGCCAGTCCTGACGCTTTCGGCATTGTCGCACACGGTGTTAAGCCGGCAAGCGATTGCGCCGCAACGCTCTTGAAGGGCTTGGCGCTGTTGGCCTCAAGCGCATGAGCGCCCGCAGCCAGCGCGATGGCCTAGGGTCAATCGCGACAGATTGGACCAGTGGTTCAGCCGGGCGGCGCCTCGGCCGTGGGCACGAAGGTCAGGCGGACCCGTACCCGTGCATACCGCGCGACACCCTCAACCACGACCGGATCAAAGCGCCATTGGTCCACTGCGGTAAGGGCCGCACGATCAAACTCCCGCAGTCCGCTGGACCGCGCCACCATCACGTTGGAAACGTGGCCAAGCTCATCCAGTTGAGCAACCAGCAGCACCGCCATGGGAGCCTGCAGAAAGGTATCGGGCGGCGTGGCAGGGGCCGTTGAATACTCAATGGCAGGTGCCTGCTGCAGCTTGAAGGAGGGATTGTCACCGGCCTCTACAAACACTTCAGTGGAAACCTGCGGGTCTGCCGCCATGGCCATGGCAGGTGTAGCGCCCAGCAGCATCAGAGCGAGGTTCAGTGCCAGGGCGGTGTTCAAACGGGTCATACGTGGTTTCCATTCCGGTGCGCTGCCAGCATAGCGGTCATCCCCTGGCATCGCCTGCCTTGAATGCCGGCGTGCGGGATTTCTGCGCGGATCACATAGGCGCGCCCGGCCGTGACCACAGCGAATCGTCGCGCTCCAGGTCATAGTCGCTGCCGAACGCCAGCGCCGCCTCGCGTGGCGGAAGGTCTGCGTAGCAGCCCAGCAGGTACTCATCCATGCCGGCATCGCGGTGGTCGATGGCGAACAGGTGGAGGAGCTCCTTGTCGAAGGCTTCCAGCCATGTGGGGTCGATCTTGGTCATGGTCATCCTCCAGTGGGGGAAGAGAAGATGGCTTAGGGCTGTCTCAGCGACTGTGACGGTGCGGCCCCGCCCAACTTTGGCGGGGCCGCATCCGCTTCGCTTTCGGCCGTTGATCAACTCGTATGGCAAGCTGCAGCGCAAGTGGCACAGCCATTCGACTGCCGGTACCACCTCTGGGCTTCAGCCACGGCCGTCCTGCAGCTGGTGTGCAAGCCGAGGTCCTGCGTGGACTGTGCGCGAGCAAGCCAATAGCATCCCTGTTTATGCACCTCATGGTCTCCATTGGCCTGCGGCGTTCTGTTCACAAAGTAGCGGTCCATTTACTACCCCCTATGCGTGTACGTAAGCGCACCATTGCGCGTGGTCGACTTTGATCACTCCCAGTCGCAGGAGCCGCGACGCAGCGAACTTCGTCGCAGAATCATCTGCGGCCGGGGTGTATAAGTACGGGCGAAGGCGCCTTCAACGGCTTCGATGAGCCTTGGAAGAGGAAAAGCGATGTTTCGACAAGGAAGATGGTTGGTCTGCCTGGCCTTGGTACTGTCAGGTTCCCTGCTGGGTGGCTGCCGAGCCAGCTCCGAGGCGGTACCCGGGCCGCGCGCCCCGGTAGAGAACGGGACCCTGGTGCCCTTCGTCAGGCCGCTGCCGCTGGTAGCGATGACCACACCCATGGTGGTCGAGTTCACCCTACCGTCCCCAGGGGAAAGCTCCTCGCAAACCTTGTTTCTTGGAATTCGGGTGAGTGGAGAAGACGGGCTGCAATCACTGAATGCGGGCCGTGAGGTCCGCAGTACGGGCCTGCCCGCCGAGGTGAAACTGGAGCGGCTTGAGGCCCAGCAGCGCATTCCTGTTCCGTTGGTGAGGGTGGCGTCGGTGGCAGGAACGCCCGCGCGGATTGAGCCCATCGGACCCACGGGCCGGGTGGCAGGCGGGTGGTTGGATGACGTCGATCATCAGTCTCTGCAGTCAGCAGGATTGGAGGCGCCCGACAGCCACCACACACAACTGGCCCTCGCTTGGGCTCAGGAACTGCAGCCTGGCCACTACAGGCTGAGTATGCAGATACTGAAGCCTGATGATCGGTTGGCGGCCGTACAAGCCGAGTTGCTGGTGGCCTACGTAAACAAGTCGAAGTAGGAGTGCGTCATGGACGACAAGTACACAGTCACAATCTTCGTTGCCGCTCCCGGCACGCCGCTGCTGGCGGGAGGGACATCCAGCGCCGGCCACGTCTACTACAAAGTGGCGCATGGCAAGGACGAGGTGAGTTTTGGCTTTGCACCCATCGAGCATGGCGTCGTCACTGGGCCCGGAATGGTCTACAACAATGACGCCGAGCAGTACAAAGACCCGTACTACACGCGGACGATGGAGATCAGCAAGCAGCAGTACGACAAGCTGGTGGAATTCGGCGCAAAGCCCGGCGAGCATGGATTCAATACCGAGTATCACGGTGTAGAGAACAGCTGTATCGACTACACGTGGGGCGCACTGAATCACGCTGGGCTTCATCGAACCAACCTTCTCTTCATGCAAGACAAGAGCTTCGAAGGTGGCCTGAAACCGCTCAGCAATGTGGAGCACATCCGCAGCATCCGCGCGCCCTTCCCAGATAGCGCGCTGAATACCGAGCACTACAACAAAATGCCGGAGAGAACGCTGATGCAGCGAATCATCAGCGATGAGCAACTGCCGCGCGGCGATCGAGATATGCTCGATTCCATCCGCAGGGGAGTGGCGGGCATCGATGAGGTACATGGCCGTTCCTACGATGGGACCAGCGAGCGGATCTCAGCGGGGTTGTTGGCTACGGCCAAGGAGAGCGGGCTGGAGCATGTCGATCATGTGGTATTGGGCAATGCTCCAAGCGATGGCTCGGCGCAGCGACTGTTCGTCGTGCAGGGGGAGCTTAACGATCCCGCCCATGTGCGAGCTTCGATGACGGCGGAGGAGGCTGCGCGAACGCCGGTGGAGCAGTCATTCGCCAAGGTCGAGCAGATTTCGCAGGCCCAGCAGGAACGAGCCTCGTTGGCGCCGCAGGAGCCGGCTCTGGAGCAAACCCGGGCGCCGCTGCAGATGGGCTGACTTCCAGCGATTGCACGGCAGATCACAGTTTCGAGCGCCTCGGCCTCGAAACTGCTTTCATCTCCACCTGCCTCCCATCCCACCTATGCCATCATCCGCCCAGGACCGCAGCACCCATCAAGGCTGAACAGGCATGGAGCAGGAAACACGCTACACGGCAACGCTGTACCTGGCCGCCCCCGGCACACCACTGAAGAGCGGGGGCATCTCGCCGCGCGGCCACATGTACCTGCAGGTAGCAGCAGGCGACGAGGCCCACAGCTACGGCTTCGCACCGCCGCGTCAGTCGCCGGGCGAAACCCACACCGGCGTGCAGTACGCGCAGGTGCGCCACGACGATGCCGACGAGCATCTGGACCCGTACTACAGCCGCACCCTGGAAATCACTGAGGAGCATTACGGCTGCCTGCGTGACTTCGCCGAGGAGCCAGCTGAGTTCGAATTCGACGTGGATCGCCCGGCCACCATCAACCGCTGCAGCGATTTCGTCTGGGCGGCGCTGCACTACGCCGGCCTGCATCCGCTGCCGGCGCCGCTGGACGGCGGCAGCAACCTGGGCGAGTTCGCGGTGCTGTTCAACCTGCCGGAAATCCAGTGCATTGCCGCGCCGTTCCCGGGCAGCGATCTGAATGCCGAAACCCACCATGCGATGCCCGAGCGCGAGGCCGAACATCATCGCCAGGGCGACCGTGCCAGCGATGAGCCGCCACCGACGCCGATTGAGGTGGCCGGCACGCTGCTGGACCCTTCGCATCCGGACCATCGCCTGTTCGCGCAGTTGATCCAGAAAGTGGCCGAGCTGGACGCCGCGCATGGCCGCCCGTTCGATGCCGCCAGCCAGCGCATCAGCGCCAGCCTGCTGGTGCTGGCCAAGCAGAACAATCTCTCGCGCGTGGACCACGTGCTGCTCAGCCAGCCGACCCAAAGCAGCCATGCCGCCGAGAGCATCTTCATCGTGCAGGGCGATCGCAACGACCCGGGGCACCGCCGCGCCAGCATCGCTACAGAAGTGGCGGCCAAGACCGATGTGGCCGATTCGCTGCGCTTGAAAGAGCAGTAATCCGCGCGCCTGCCATACGCGCGCCGGCGCACGCCACGCCCCCCACCTGCTACCATTCCCCCGCTACCCAGCCAGCCCACCCCGCGCAGACAGATGCAGGTCGGGCCGTCGTAGAACGGCCCAGCGAGCCAGGACACCCTCCCGTGCCCATTCAAGGACGCTCGCATGTTCCGTAATCCTCTTTTCCGCTCGGCCGCCCTGGCCGTTGCCGTTTCGCTCAGCCTCGGCGTGCCCTCCGCGTTCGCCGACAACGCACCCGCCGCCAGTGCCACCGCCTCTGTGCAGCGCCAGGCCGTGGCCAAGGGCCTGTACGAGCTGGCCTACAGCCCGAAGCAGAACGCCGTGTTCGTGGCCTCCTCTGGCGGCTTCGGCGATGACGCCGGCCCGGCCCAGGTGCTGCGCTTGAACCCGACCACGCTGGCCGTGGAAACCCGCATCCCGCTGGAGCGCAAGGCGTTCGGCGTGGTGCTGGATGACGCCCACGACCGCCTGTATGTGGGCAACACCGTGGACCTGTCGGTGACCGTGGTCGACACCGCGCAGAACAAGGCCGTCGGCACCATCCAGCTGATGGAGAAGAAGACCGGCAAGGACGGCAAGGCTGCCTACACCCACGACCTGCGCGAGCTGGTGGTCGACAGCGCGGCCAACCGCCTGTACGTGACCGGCCACAGCAGCCAGCCGGACGTGAGCAGCGTGCTGTTCGTGATCGATACGAACACGCTGAAGGTGATCAACACCATCGACGGCCTGGGCAATGCCAAGGCACCGGGCCTGGCGCTGGATGCGGCCAACAAGCGCGTCTACACCAGCAACCTGCTGGCCGACCTGGTAGTGGTGGGCACCGATTCGAACAAGGTGGTGGCGCAGCACAAGATCGCCGCCGAGCAGCCGATGAACATCGCGCTGGACCCGGCCGGCAAGCGCCTGTTCGTGACCGACCAGGGCTCGGAATTCCTGCGTGGCTACCAGGCCAAGAGCAGCGGCCTGGTCAGCAAGCATCCGGGCCAGCGCGTGCTGGTGCTCGACCGCAGCACCGGCAAGGAACTGGCCAGCATCCCGACTGATGCCGGTCCGCTGGGCATCCTGCTGGATGCACCGCGCAAGCGCCTGTACGTGACCAACCGCGAAGCCGGTACGGTGACTTCGTACAACAGTGACAGCTACCAGAAGGTGGCCACCTACACCGTGCCGACCCACCCGAACAGCCTGGCGCTGGATGCGAAGAACAACGTGTTGTTCGTGAGCATCAAGAACGGCGAGAAGGATGACAAGGGCGCTGACGAGAGCGTGGCGCGGATTCAGCTGTAACGTTCGCGCTGGATTGAACGGGCCCGCGCCCTCGGCCGTCGTTCGTGGAGCGGGCCTTTTCTATTGATGCGGATTGCATGACGCTGGACTAGGAAGTGTTGCAAAAGCAGGAGCGTCGCTTGTTGCGGTGGGGTAGTACATGTAGCGTCATCAGCCTTCCAGGGGAGGCTTATCCAATGAGTACGTATACCGCGTTCGTCGAGCTGGCATTTGAGAGGCTGAACAAAGAGTTGGCGATACCGAAGGGATTCGCCGTGGCACTCTACGAAGAGGAAGACTCGTGGAGCTTCATCTCGAAGCTGGCGCAGCTCGTCGAGGCGGTCTTCACGCGGGCTGTCGTCGATGCCCTGCGGGAGCCGCTGATACTCGAAGTGATCAGCAATCTTCCGCAGGAAGTGAGGATAAACTTTCTGCGCAAGATGAACATCATCGACAGCGAACAGAAATCGATGTTCAAGGCCGTTGCAGAGATCAGGAACCAGTACATCCATGACCTCTCCAACATCGACGTTCCGCTGGATGCCTACATCAAGAATCTGGAGGACGGCGCAAGGAAGGGACTCTTCAAACGGTTCAAGCCGTACTTCGTCGACCCGAAGATGTCCATTGAGGAGTTCATCTCAGAATGCAGGCCACAGGTTTTCCATGTGTGCGTGCTGGAGCTGCTGAAGGTGCATGGAGCGGTGGCCTCCATGAACATCAAGAAGGATCACGAGGAATTCCTTCTGGCACAGACAAGAAGGTTGCTTCCGGAGAGGAATGAAAAGCAGTTCCTGCAGACTTACGAATTGGATGTGATGGAATACGTGCGTAAAGCGAAGGACGTCCTGAAGCGCGAGGGGTTGTACACCCTCCGGTTTCAGTAGCCGGGCGCCAAAACAGCCTCCGCGCCTGCTTACCCCATCCGCGGCGCGGGATTCTGCATCTCCTGCGCCTGAGCCTCGACCTGCTGCGGCATACCCATCCCCAGCTTCTGCATCGACTGCTCCACCGGCGTCTGCGCCGCCACAGCGGTCGGCATCATCGCCCGCAGATGCGCGGGGTTGGCCGGGTCGCCCTGCACCACAAAGATGTTGTGCCCGGCCGGCTGGTTGGTCGTCGCATTGCTGACCAGCACGTGGTCGACCTGCTGCAGGCCCTGCTCGCGGGCGAGCACGGTCAGGCTGGCAGTCAGGCGTTCGCTGGTCTGGTCGAACGGACGGCCGTGCTGGGCGTCCAGCGCGGCCACGCCTTGGCGGACCTGCTGGTTGAGGCCATAGTCGGGGTGATTGGGGGTGATGTCTGCCATGGCGATCGAACGGTAGCGGTGGGTCGTGGTGGGCCCGGTCAGTATAGATCCGGCCCGTGAAGCGCGCCCGACGAATCAGTCCGCCGCATGGTGGTCGTAGCTGATCACCCGCTCGGCCAGCCAGCGCCCGTCCACGCGGTGCCAGACCTGGATGAAACGGGCCTGGCCCACCCAGCGCTCCACGCCGTCCTTGCCGCGCTCGTGGAAGCGGTGGTCGCCGATCTCCAGCGCCCGTTCGTCGTGCAGCGGGAACACTTGCAACGAAGGTTCCACCAGTTCACGGCGCAGGCTCCAGCCGCCCTTGCGCGCATTGCTGCACATGTTGGCCACGCTGCGGCGGAAGTCCTCGCGGCTGCTGGCCGACTTGCCGTCCTTGTCATGGAAGAACTCCATGTCTTCGGTGGTCATCGCGGCGGCCCTGTCGGCATCGCAGGCCTCGAACGCCACTGCGAACAACTGTGTATCCGCCTGGCGGATCTGTTCGCGCAGGTCATCGGTGGACGGCGCTGTGGCGGCGAGGCCGGCGGCCAGCAAGGGCAGGGTGAGCAGCAGCATGACGAAGCTCCAAGGGTGGTTCACGCAGGCTCGCATGGACTTTGGCCCGTTGCAGCCGACCTGCGACGAAACGGGCTTTCCGCGGAGCGAATGCCCGCATTGGCGGCCCGGCCGAGGCGGCGTCGCCTGTGCAGGCGATGTCATGGCGACCGACGATTCCATCACGGTCGCGATAGGCGGCGGCCAATAACCTGAAAGTCTCCCCTTCCACAGGAGCTGCCATGCCTGCTTCCCGCATTCGCCTGCACGTTGAAGACACCGGTGGTGACGGCCGCCCGGTCATCCTGATCCACGGCTGGCCGCTGTCCGCCGATGCCTGGAAGACGCAGGTGTCGATCCTGCGTGATGCCCGGCACCGGGTGATCAGCTACGACCGGCGTGGCTTCGGCCGCTCCGACAAGCCGGCCGAGGGCTACGACTACGACACGCTGGCGGCGGACCTGGCCGGGTTGATCGAGGAGCGTGACCTGCGTGACGTCACCCTGGTCGGCTTCTCGATGGGCGGCGGTGAGGTGGCGCGCTATGTGGCCAATCACGGGCAGGATCGACTGCACAGCGTGGTGTTTGCTGCTGCTGTGCCGCCGTATCTGCTGCGCAGTGATGACAACCCAGAGGGCCCGCTTACCCAGGAAAAGGCCGATGAAATGCGCAGCGGTCTGGAGAAGGATCGCGAGGCCTTCTTCGATGGCTTCACCCGCGACTTCTTCAGCGCCAATGGCCAGTTGATGGTGACCGAAGAGACGCGTCAGGCGGCGATCGCGCTGTGCCATCAGTCCGATCAGACGGCGGCGCTGGGGTGCATGAAGGCGTTTGCTACCACCGACTTCCGCGAAGACCTGAAGAAGATCACGGTACCAACCCTGATTCTGCACGGCGACAGCGATGCCATCGTGCCGTTCGAGGGTTCTGGCGAACGTACCCATCAGGCGATTGCCGGCAGCGAAGTGGTGATCCTGGAAGGTGCGCCGCATGGCTGCAACACCAGCCATGCTGATCACTTCAATCTGGCACTGCTGAACTTCCTACGTTGAGTGACGTGATTCCCATTATCTTTGTGACTGGATCGATAATTCTCATCACATTTGGCTGGAGTTAATGAAGACTTATACGTTCGGGTCGATACCGTTGCCGGTACTCCAGCGAGATGAAAATGGCAACGGAACTAGCTTTCAGCATTGAATTCAACGACACCATCAACGCAGAGCGCGCCTACGAGCTGTACTGGGCGGACGTGATTACGGACAAGCGCGCGTTTCTTTGCCCCGAGCACGAGAGTGGCTGTCCAGCAAAGTACACCTGCGCGAACTTGGATACCGAGCAGCTTCAATTGAAGCAGGTGCCCCACTTCCGCAATCAGCACGATAGCGAGCTGCACATGGAGGGCTGCCCCCACGTCGCTGAGCTCGAGGTCCGGGGAGGCAGCGGAGAAAGCCGTCCCAGCGAAGTGGGGCAGCCGGCGCCCGACCGATTTCTTCTGACGCGCCCTGTGGGACATTTCGATGTTCGCCAGGGGACAGCGAGTGAGACTGGCTTTGGTGCCGGCGGCCGCAGCGGCAGCGGGGAAACAAGCGGAACGCGCAGCCGTCGCACCCAGTTCTACTCGCTCGCCGCGCTGGTATCGCGCTGGCTCAAGGCCAGGCAGGACAACATGGATGACACGATGATTGTCAGCGCAGGTACACAGGAACCAATGACCTATCGGGAGCTGTTCGAGAATTTCTTCGAGAAGCGCCCTTACCTTTCTGGGAACACGCGCGTGTACTGGAGTAAGGCATGGATCCGGAAGACAGACGATGGCTTCAAGATCATTTTCTGTGAACCGGTCACGGCCCTTGCCGGCGAAATGCTGGCGGAACCTTTGCGTCCCTCTGCGATGGTGTGGAACAGCGTCTTGGCGGCATCGGAGATGAAATCCCTGCATGCCAGGCGTCTTCAGCGCTTCGCGGAAAGCGAAGCGCCCTGCGTGGTATTCCTCTATGGGGCTCCCGCGCTGCAGGAGAAGCACTCACGGACCTATCTGAACTTCGACGTGAAGAGCTTGGATCTTGTTGATGTGCAGGGTACCGATATCTTTGACAGGATCCGACGTCCCCAAGACTGAGTAGCTTTGGCCCATCAGTAGGACTAAGGGGACGCCAGCCTTGGCCTTCCAATGTCCCGCCAGCCGGATTCGTGATACGTGAGTCTCGCTGGCGGGCAGAGGTCCGCAAATTGAGCGCAGTGACTTCACCAGCGTCATGATTGCCGCTTCATTCGCGAGTTTGTCCTGCGTCCGAATCGAGCCCTGCCACGTTCGGGCAGTAGGATGCCACATAGGGATTGTGAGCGGTACCGGGAGATCATATGAGTGATGTGGCGATGTTGTTGGATGCTGGGCTTCCCGTAGCTGTCGTCGCGGTGATCAGTGGCGTAGTTCTCGGCGCGAAAGTAGTACAGGCGCTATACGCGTACCTTCGTCAGTGGCGAAAGGAGTGTCTGGAGCTGTGGGATCGCTCAAAGGTAGATGATGCGTTCTGGCTGGAGTCATATATCAACCATCGATACAACGTGCGTTCTCCCCGGCGGATCTGGTTCGAGCGTGCCTAGAGGCAGGTAATTCGACAACGATGATGAGGGATCTTGTCATGAACTGGCGATTCTTCCAGGGGAATTCCCTGCCTACATTGCGCTAGCGTGGCGCCAGCAGGAACCACCCGATTCTTCTCTGGGTTGAGCTGGCGATGCTCCCTCTGGTCTATTTTGGTTTCGTTGTTCTGGGCCTGTTGGTTATCGATAAGGGGGGGAGGGGGGGGCTGCGGGCCCGTTGATTTCATTGGGTGCACTGAGCTTCTGGTCGTTCCTGACATTTATCGGCGCACGAAGAGCGCTATCTGATCTGAGACGGCAGGATGAAACAGATGAGCGGGTTTCGTTGTCGTATCCGCCAGCCGACAGGCACAGGGCGCTTGGTTAGGATGGTCCTTTGTTGTCACGGATGAACCGATGGTCTCTGCTGCTACCCGCTTCTGTCGTATCTGTGGTCCCGGCCCGATCCTGATGGTGCTGCAGGTGGTGGCGCTGCTGTCGATGGCGCTGGCTGCCGGCTTCTTCCATTACCGCGTGGATCTGCTGTTGGAGCCGGTGGATGAAACCTGCGGCGGCCCGGATCCGGTGGCACGCATGCAGGTGGCGGAGCAGTTGATGGCCCGTTCGCTGGCGCTTGAGCCTTGGCAGCCGTTGCATTGGATTCCGCTGGCCGGCGTGGTGCTGGCCATGCTGGGCGCGATGTCGATCAGTCTCTATCGGCTCGGGCGCCTGCCGGGGAGACTGCGCCTGGCCAACTGGGGAATGATGGCACTGCATGGCGTGATACTGGCGTTGGCCAGTTGGGCGCTGCGTCTGTACGACACGGCATGGACCAGCGTGGCGACGCTGTCTCCTGCGGCGTGCATGGTTGAGCTGGGTGAGCAGGGCAGGTTGCCGCTGGCGCAGGCGCAGCAGGTGGTGTTCGAGATCCTCACCCATGAGCATGCGCCGCTGCTGCGCAACCCTGATGACCTTGCCCTGGTGCTGGTCGCGTTGATGCTGATGGCGATGGCTGCGGGATTCATGCTGTGGCGGGCGATCGTGCGCGAACGTCAGGTGCCGTCGCCCAGCCCATAGCGGGTGTGTGACCAACCACGCGCCCGCAATCGCGCTAAAGTCAGCACTTCGCTCCTGCAAGGATGTGCTGATGCGTTGGTTGCTGCGTACTGTGCCATTGCTGTTGTGTTCGTTGGCGGTGCACGCCGCCGAAGTGGATCGCCGGATCGCGGTGACCATCGACGACCTGCCCTGGGCGCGGGTGGACGAGATCATTCCGCCGGACCTGCAGTCGCGGCATGAAGCGCTGATGGCACAGCTTCGCCAGGCGGGCGTGCCGGTGGTCGGCTTCGTCAACGAGAACAAGCTGGAGGTAGACGGACAGGTGCAGCCGGCGCGGGTGCAGATGCTGCGCGACTGGCTGGACGCCGGCTACGCGCTGGGCAACCACACGTACTCACACATGGATCTGAATGCCAAGGGCGTACCTGCGTTCCAGCAGGATTTTCTGCGTGGCGAGACGGTGCTGCGGCCGTTGCTGGCCGAGCGCGGCCTGAAACCGCAATGGATGCGCCATCCCTATCTACGTGCCGGGCGCACGCCGGAAGAACGGGCGGAGATGGACGTGTTCTTCAAGGAGCACGGCTACCGCGTGGCTCCGGTGACGGTCGACAACGGCGAGTGGGTCTGGTCGTTCGCCTATGCCAACGTGATGAACGAACAGCCTGACTCACCCGAGCGCGAGGCGACGCTGGCACAGCTGCGCAAGGGCTATGTGCCCTACATGCTGAACAAGTTGGACTACTACGAGAAGCAGTCGCAGGCGCTGCTGGGCCATGCGCTGCCGCAGGTCTGGCTGATGCATGCCAACGAACTCAATGCAGCCACGTTCGCCGAACTGGTGGCGGCGACCAAGCGCCGCGGGTACCGCTTCATCTCGCTGGAGAACGCGATGCGCGATCCTGCTTACGCGCGTGGCGCCGAGGGCTACAGCGGTCGCTATGGCCCGAGCTGGCTGCACCGCTGGGCGATGGCCGAGAAGAAGCCGAGAGACTTCTACGCCGGTGAACCGGTGGTGCCGGCGTGGGTGATGAAGCTGGCCAAGGTGGATTCGGAGTGAGGCTCAGCGCTTGACGGCCAGCACACCGTCCAGCGCCAGTTCGGCCTTGAAGCCGGCCTTTTCCAGGCGCTTGGCGACTTCGCGTGGGACATCGCGTCCGCTGGTCAGCTTGTTCGGCGCACCGGTGTAGTGGAACAGGCGCCCGCCCTTGCGGATGACGCGGGCGAGGTGGTCGTAGAACACCTGCGAGTACAGTTCGCCGGCGATGCCGAAGCGCGGCGGGTCGTGCAGGATCGCGTCGACGCTGCTGCTGGCCACCTGTTCGATCTGCTGCGAGACATCGCCATGGCTGAACTGCAGGCGGCCACCGGCGGCAGCCGAATCCGGATCCGGGGACCACGAGTTGAGCGTGCGCAGCCACATCACGTCGGCATTCTTCTCGAACGAGCGGATCTGGCCGACACCGGCCTCCAGCGCGCAGGCGGCGAAGTAGCCCAGGCCACCGCAGGTATCGAGGATGACCTTCCCGGCCGGGGCGACCAGCTCCACCTTGCGGCGCGCGTCCTCGAACGGTGACAGCTTCGAGGTGGGCAGCATCTTGATACCGTCGATCTCGAAGGTCGGTGCGCCCCATTCGGTCGGCACCAGCTTGATCAGCGAACCGCTGTAGCGCGAGATCGGCGCGAAGTCCTCGCCGTCCCAGTAGTACAGCGTGCGGTCCTTCAGCTTGCCCGGCCACGGGTAGGGCTGGCCGCGGAAGTGGAAGCCGTCGGTGTTCAGGGCCACGGTGTCCTGGCTCCGGCCCAGGTCGAGCGATCCCTGCCAGTCGGCAGCGCCCTTGTCATGGGCACGGCGCAGGGTGTCAGCGCTGTCGCGGGTCAGCAGGGGGCCGGTGTAATGGGGCACGGCGGGTACCGGGGCGGTTCGGGGGAGGGCATGGTACCGCAGCTGTTGTAGAGCCAAGCCGATGTCAAAGTAGATCCACGCCATGCGTGGATGCAGGCAGGGAGGAGTCGAGCGTAGGCCCGACGCTACCGCTGGTACAGCTGAAGCCGTGCGTGGCTCCTTCCCCTGAGATCATGCCGACGCCACGCGATGGCTGCATGCCCTGCAGCGCGCACGACCGACGATGGACCTCCTGGGTTTCCGGTGGCTGCCGATCAAAGTCATAGCGCAGGCTGCCGTCTTCCTGCAGCAGCCAATGCACGGTAACGCGCTCATGGCGACCATCACCGAGATCCCAGTCAAGTGTGCGCATGATCAGGGTCTGGCCATCGGGCAGTTGCCGGACTTCGTCATAGGCGCCCTGGGTCTTCGGCGCGCTTACCGCAAGCAGCAGAAAAAGCAGCATTGGCATCGCTCCTCAAAGAAGACAGGTTGTACCCATAGTGCCCTGCGCCGCCATCAGAATCATTGCGTCTTACGGGCACTTCACTGCATACACCGGCCCGGCCCCGATCAGCATCAACGCCATGTAGTCACTGTCGCTGGCTTTGCCCTTCAGCGTCGCGCCCTTGTTGAAGTGGAAGATGCCGAAGCCGCCGGCCATGCGGATCAAGGCGCTGTCGATCTGTTCGGCGTCGTCGCGGAAGTAGCGGCTGATTTCACTGCGGGTGGCCTTGTGCAGGGCATTCGGCTCGCGCTGCCACTGGTCGCCGCGGCTGAAGGAGACGAAGTACTGGCCGCCTTCCTTCTCGATGCGGAAGTCGGCCGGTTTGCGCGCGCTGGTGGCGAAGCAGCCCTGCAGTGGGTCGGCGGAGAAGGGAAGCCCGGCGTCACCGTTACAGGCAGTGAGCAGCAGGAGTGCACCGGGCAGCAGCAGGCGGAGCATGCGCATGGGATGTCCCGACGGGGCAGGTGCGGCTAGTGTAGGCAGCACACGGGCACGGTCCGTACAGAAATTCGGCAAGCGCAAAGGGGTTTTCGGATGGCGCAGGGCAAGGCACCGTGGTGCGGCGTGGCCAGTTGGCTGGGGATCGTGGTGGGCTGGGCCGCGGGCACCTTGGCAGCGCAGGCGGCAGGAGACAACAGCCTGGCGGCGGGGCTGGGTGTGGGCGTGCTGGGCGCGGCACTGGTGGGTGGTGGCCTGGCGGTAGCTTCGCGCGTGCGCGGTGAGCGCTGGCCGTGGATCGGCATTGCCGGCGCGGTGCTGAGCGCGCTGCCGCTGCTGATGTACCTGCTGCGGATGATGTTGAAGCTCTAGCGGTAGCGCCGGCCGCTGGCCGGCACCAACAGGGTGCATCCGTCGTTCATGAGGTTGCCGGCCAGCGACCGGCACTACCCGGCGTGGATCATGCGCTGCGGTGAATCTCCACCGTCACGTGCACCAGCTCCTCATGAATCGCCAGCGCGTTGCGCACGGTATCGGCATCCAGACTGACGTCGCTGGTGACCACGCTGGCGCTGACCGCGTACTTGCCGCGACCCACTTGCCAGACGTGCAGGTCCGCTAGACGTGCCGGCCACGGACCCTGTTCGATCACTTGGCGGACTTCGGCCACCACCGGTGCATCCATCTGCGCGTCGAGCAGGATACGACCACTGTCACGCAGCAGGCCGATCGCCCAGACAGTAACCAGCACGGCGCCGACCAGGCCCATCACCGGGTCCAGCCAGGTCAGGCCGAGCAGCTTGCCGCCGAGCAGGGCGACGATGGCCAGTACCGAGGTGGCGGCGTCGGCCAGCACGTGCACGTAGGCCGAGCGCAGGTTGAGGTCGTGACCGTGTGCATGGCCGTGATCGTGGTGTTCGTGGTCATGCCCGTGATGATGGCCATGGTCATGCCCGTGGTGATGATGCGCGTGGCCCGGGCTGTCGTGCAGCCACCATGCGCAGAGCAGGTTCACGCCCAGGCCCACCGCAGCGATGGCGATGGCTTCGTTGTAGTGGATGGGGGCGGGCACCCACAGCCGTTCCAGCGATTGCACGGCCATCAATGCGGCGACGCCAAGCAGGGCGATGGCGCTGGTGTAGCCGGCCAGGATCTCGATCTTCCAGGTGCCGAAGGCGAAGCGCCGATCGTGTGCGTAGCGCCGCGCACAGCGGTAGGCGAACACCGAGAGGCCCAGCGCCAGCGCGTGCGAACTCATGTGCCAGCCGTCGGCGAGCACGGCCATGGAGTTGAACCACCAGCCGCCGACGATCTCTACCAGCATCATGGCGACGGTGAGCCACAGGGCGCGGCGGGTATTGCGTTCGGCCAGCGGGTTGCCATCGTCGAAGCGGTGTTCGTGGCGGCGGGCGGCGGCGAGGGCGTCCAATTGCATGGCGGTGGGAGCTGGAGTGGATACCCCCATAGGGTATATGATCCCGCCATGGCCCATGTACACAAGAATCGAAAGCAGCTGCTGACACGGGTACGCCGTATCGCGGGTCAGGTGGCGGCGTTGGAGCAGGCCCTGGACACCCCCGAGGGGGAAGCGGGTGACTGCGCGGACGTGCTGGTGCAGGTGGCCGCCGTGCGCGGTGCAGCCCACAGCCTGCTGATGGAGCTGCTGCACGAGCACCTGCAGGAACACGTGGTGGGTGCCGACGACCCACAGCAGCGGGCCGCCGAGGCCGAAGTGCTGGTGGAGCTGCTGCGCCGCTACGGCAAATAGCAGGGGTAGTGCCGGCCGCTGGCCGGCAACTGCAGGTTGCGTCCGAAGCTCATGCGGTTGCCCGCCAGCGGCCGGCACTACCCGTGGCGTCCGAAGCTCACGCGGTTACCGGCCAGCGGCCGGCGCTACCCCGCGTGCCGGTGCCGCGCGTTCCAGATATGCGTGGCGGCCAGCAGCAGGCTGCCGGTGACGCTCATCGGTGTTTCCCAGGCATGCGTTGGCAGCGCGAGCGCGCCGGCCAGCAGCAGGCCTAGACCCACGCCGGCGGTGGCCCAGGCCAGTACCGGCAGCGGGTGACGGCGCTCGGCCCGCCACAGCGCGTAGCCGGTCAGCGGCAGGGCGATGGCCACGAACAGCAGGTGCACCCATTCCGCTTCGGCCCAGGTGCCGAACAGCGGCAGCGCGGCGGCAAGCAGGGGCAGCGCCAGGCAATGCAGCAGGCACAGGCTGGACAGGGCGACCGCGCCGGCATCAAGCAGGGCAGCAGAAGGCGACTTCATCGGGGGAGGTTCCTTGCGCGACAATTGTTATACAGTAACATTTCCGTTCCGCAGCCAACCCGCTCCGACATGAACACTGTTTCCCGCGCCGACCGTCGCCTTCCGGTCACCGTGCTGTCCGGCTTCCTGGGGGCCGGCAAGACCACCCTGCTCAACCAGATCCTGCGCAACCGCGAGGGCCTGCGTGTGGCCGTCATCGTCAACGACATGAGCGAGGTCAATATCGATGCGCAGCTGGTGCGCGAAGGCGGCGCCGAGCTGCGCCGCACTGAAGAGACGCTGGTGGAGTTCAGTAACGGCTGCATCTGCTGCACGCTGCGCGATGACCTGTTGCAGGAAGTCCGGCGCCTGGCCGATGCCGGCCGCTATGACTATCTGTTGATCGAATCGACCGGGATCGGCGAACCGATGCCGGTGGCCGCCACCTTCGCGGTACGCGACGAGCACGGCTTCAGCCTGAGTGACATCGCGCGCCTGGACACGATGGTGACGGTGGTCGACGGCAGCGCGTTCCTTGCCGACTTCGGTTCGACCCTGCGGCTGGCCGAGCGTGGCCAGCAGGCCGGGCCGGATGACGACCGAGGTGTGGTCGACCTGCTGTGCGAGCAGGTCGAGTTCGCCGACGTGATCGTGGTCAGCAAGGTCGACCAGGTGGACGACGAGGTGCTGCAGGACACGCTGGCAGTACTGCGTGGCTTGAACCGCGACGCCAAGCTGCTGCTGTCCAGCTTCGGCGACGTGCCTCTGGCCGAGCTGCTGGATACCGGCCGCTTCGACATGGAGCGTGCGCAACGCGCGCCGGGTTGGGTGAAGGAGCTGCGTGGTGAGCACACGCCGGAGACCGAGGAGTACGGCATCGGCAGCTTCGTCTACCGCTCGCGTCGTCCGTTCCACCCCGCGCGATTCGCCCGCGCGCTGCAGTCGGGTATGCCCGGCGTGATCCGCAGCAAGGGCTGGTTCTGGCTGGCCAACCGCATGGATTGGGTAGGTGAACTGAACACCGTGGGCGCGGCGACGCGCACGCAGGCGGCGGGCTTCTGGTATGCCGCGCGCGACCGCGTGCGGGCTGGGCTGGAAGACACCACACCGTTGTTGCCGCCGACGCCGTTGCCTTACAGCGACCTGGGATGGGCGCGGCAGCAGGCCGATTGCTGGAGCGCGCCGCTGCCGGGGCTTGAGGAATTCCCGGATTCGGCCGCGCACACGGCGATGCAGCGGCTGTGGCACCCACTGTGGGGTGATCGCCGCCAGGAGCTGGTGGTGATTGGTGTGCACATGGACGAGCGCGCGGTGCGTGCGGAGCTGGATGCGTGCCTGCTCAACGACCAGGAGCTGCGTGCGGGGCCATTGTTGTGGCACCAGTTGCCGCAGGCGTTCCCTGTGTGGAAGCGTTGACGGTGCATTGATGATCCATGGGTTGCCGGCCAGCGGCCGGCACTACCCCTGGTCGATACGTCATGCGTGGATGGATGCATGGCGGAGTCGAGCATGGCTCGACTCTACAGACTGTCGCGCCATTGCCAGCTGTTGGCGGTGACCTGCAATACCTGCGTCGGCCGCAATGCCTGCAGCAGATGCAGGTCGTGGCTGACCATCATCAAGGCACCCGGCCATGCCGCCAGCAGTTCTTCCAGTGCCTGCAATGCGCTTAGGTCCAGTGCATTGCCGGGCTCGTCCAGCAGCAACAGCTGCGGCGCGGGATCGGCGTACAACACGCTGGCCAGTGCGCCTTTCACCCGTTCGCCATCGCTGAGGCTGCTGGCGGGGCGCTGGATGCGCTGTGCGTCCAGACCCAGCAGCGCGAGCCGAGTGCGCAGTTCGCCCGGGTCCGCACCCGGATTGGCGGCCTGTACGCTATCGAGGATGCTGTGCTCGCCGGACAATCCCAGCAGTTGCTGGTCGAGCAGCGCCAGTGGCGCGTGGCGTTGCACCGTGCCATCGCGCGCTCGCAGCTGGCCGGCCAGCACACGCAGCAGGGTGGATTTGCCACTGCCGTTGTCACCGACCACGGCGATGCGCTGGCCGCGACGGATCTCCAGCTGCAACGGGGCACTGCAGCCATGCGGCAGCACCAAGGCCTCGGCCTGCAGCAGGCGCGTGCTGCCACGTTCCCCCGCACCGGCAAACAGCGCCAGCTCCGGTGCCGCATGAACCGCGGATGCCGCTGCACGCAGCTGCTCTGCACTGGCCTGCAGGCGTTCTGACTGCACCTGCTGCGCGCGCCCGTGACTGGCTTCGGCACGCTGCTTCTGCCGGCCGAGCAGGATCGGTGCCTGGTTGGCCTGCTTTGCATCTCGGGTGCCACGTACCTGGCGTTGCTGTTGGCGTTCGTGCTGTTCGCGCGCGCTGCGTTGCTGCTGTCGGTGCTGGGCGCGTGCATGGTCGAGCTGGGCGGCGGCGGCTTCGCGTTCGGCGGCGCGCACTTCGGCATAGTGCTGCCACGCGCCGCCATAGCGATGTAGGCCACGCCCATCGAGTTCGACAATCTGCTGCATGCGGCTCAGCAGCTCGCGGTCATGGCTGATCGCCAGCAGGCCGCCGCGCCATTGCTGCAACTGCTCGTACAGTTGCTGGCGATGACGGGCATCGAGGTGGTTGCTGGGTTCGTCCAGGATCAACCAGTCGGCATCGCTGGCCCACGCGCCGGACAGTGCCACCTGCATCGCCTGGCCGCCGCTGAGGCGCGCAGCAGGGTGGGCGTGATCGAGATCATCGGGCAAGCCCAGCGCCTGCCATTGTTGCTGCAGGCGTTCGCGCAGGTCCCAACGGTCGCCAACGCAGGCGAAGTCGGCCTCGTTGACGCTGCCGGCTTCGATGCGTGCGAGCGCGGACAGCGCTTCACCCACACCGGCCAACTCACCCACGGTGCCGGCTGGTGGATAGCCCGGTGTGGGCAACAGGAACACGCGGCCACTGCCACGCACCTGGCCACTGTCGGGCGACAGCCGCCCGGCCAGCAGGCGTGCGAGCACGCTCTTGCCGGCGCCATTGGCACCGACCAGGCCGGTAGCAACCGGTTCGAAGGAAAACGTCAGATCGGAAAACAGCGGACGGCCGTCGGCCAATCGATACGACACGCGATCGAGCGTGAGGGAATGCGGGGTCATGCGACCTCCATGGATGCCGGGATCTCCCCTGCGCGCAGGGGCGGGAAGAGTCAGGCCGTCTGTTGGGAAGACGGCGGCATCAATGGCGCATTGGTCGCGAGCCTCTGGGAGGAATGAGCGGCCAGTATAGCGGCAGTGGCTGAATGGTCAGGTGTGCGGCCGCCGGGCATGGCCCGGCGCTACCGGTGTTTGGGTGGTTCCGTTGTAGAGCCGAGCCCATGCTCGGCTGCGCTTCGCTTGGCATCTGGTGAGTCGAGGATGGCTCGACCCTACAAGGGCATCCACGCATGGCGTGGATTTGTTGGGCCTACGGCACGGTTTCCAGGCGTTCGCTGACGAAATCGATGAACACCCGCAGCTTCGGCAGCACATGGCGGCCGGAGGGCCACAACAGGTGGAAGATGCCGCAGGAATGCACATGCTCGTCCAGCACGGTGACCAGGCGACCATCGGCCAGCGCATCGCGTACCGAGTGCACTGGAACGAAGGCCAGTCCGATATCGCGCAGTGCCAGTGCCACGCGCGCTTCGATGGTGTTGGCCACCATGTGCACGGGCAGTTCCTGCGGGGCTTCATTGCCGGGCCACTGGATCGGCCACAGCTCCAGCTTGCCGGTGCTGGGGAAGCGGTAGTGCAGCAGGGTGTGTTGGAGCAGGTCGGCCGGCGCACGCGGAACGCCGCGGCGCTGCAGGTACGCCGGCGAGGCAACGATGCGGCGCGGGAACACGCCAAGGCGTCGGGCGTTCATGCGTGAGTCGCTGGGTTCGCCGACGCGCAGCACGGCGTCGAAGCCTTCCTCGATGACATCGACCAGCCGGTCGCTGAAATCCAGGTCCAGACGGATGTCCGGGTAGGCGGCCATGAACTCGGCCATCAGCGGCAGGGTGAGATCACCCACCAGCGGCAGGCCGATGCGCAGCGTGCCGCTCGGTGCGGCATGCGGCTGCGCCAGTTCGGTGCGCGCGGCATCGCGCTCGTCGAGGATGCGCCGGCAGCGCGCCAGGAACAGCTGGCCCTCGGCGGTGAGGGTGATGCTGCGCGTGCTGCGGTGGAACAGGCGCACGCCCAGTGCGTGCTCCAACCGCGCAACGCACTTGCCGGCGGCCGAGGCGGAGATGCCCTGCACGCGGCCGGTGTCGACGAAGCTGCGGGTGTCGGCGGCATGCACGAAAGTCTGCAGATTGGCGAGGTTGTCCAGGACTGACATGGGCGTGTGGGGGAATGAAAGCGGCAGGGTAGGTGGCTGCGATCACGTGGGAAGGCACCGCCACCGCAACACTGTGGTGCGGGGCGGCGCGGCGACCGTTGCGGCCTTGCAGTTCCGGCCATCATGCCGATTGCGGACTGCACGGTCCATGATGCCCGGAGCGGCAACCGGCTTTTTGCACGGTGACATGCTGCCTAACGTGGCGGCCTCTCCCCACGGATCACCGCGATGAACGCTGCCCTTTCCCTTGACCGCGCGCCGGCCCTGCCGTCGGTACAGCGGTTGCTGCAGCAGGTCCACCCACAACGCCTGGTCGGCGCGGTGGTGCTGGTGCGCGAGCACGGCGTGCTGCGTCATGCCAGCGCCACCGGCCTGGCTGATCGCGAGTCGGCCACGATGATGCGCCGCGACCAGCTGTTCCGGCTGGCATCGGTGAGCAAGCCGCTGCTGACCACGGTGATCCTGCGCCTGGTGGCCGATGGCGTGCTGGACCTGGATGCGCCGGTACAGCGCTGGTTGCCGGACTTCCGTCCGGCGCTGGCCGATGGCAGCACGCCGCCGATCAGCCTGCGCCAACTGCTCAGCCACAGCAGCGGGCTGGGTTACCGCTTCCTCGAAGCCGATGCGGATGGCCCGTACGCACGGGCCGGCGTCAGCGATGGCATGGATGCGAATCCGCTGACGCTGGCCGACAACGTGCATCGCATCGCGCAGGCGCCGCTGTTGTTCGCACCGAGCAGCCAATGGATGTACTCGCTGGGCGTGGATGTGGCCGGTGCCGTGGCCGAAGCCGCGACCGGTGAAACCCTGCAATCCCTTTACGCGCGCCTGCTGGCCGCACCACTGGGGCTGGCCGACACCGCATTCGCGACCACCAACGCGGCGCGGCTGGCCACGCCGTATGTGAGTGACGCACCGCAGCCGCATCGCCTGCAGGAGGGCGAGGTGGTCGCACCCTTCGAAGGTACGGTCGGCATCGAGTACAGCCTCGATCGTGCTACCGATGCCAGTCGTTACCCCTCGGCCGGTGCTGGACTGATTGGAAGCGCCGACGAGGTGATGGCGGTGCTGGAAGCACTGCGTGACGTACAGGCCTCGAATCTGTTGCCGCCCGCGCTGGTGGCGGAGATGGCCACTCCGCAGGTGGGCGAGCAGGGGCCGCCGGAGCCGGCCGGCTGGGGCTTCGGGCTGGGATTTGCGGTGCTGCGCGATGCCGCCGCCAGTGGCACGCCACAAAGCGAAGGCAGCTGGCGCTGGGGCGGTGCCTACGGCCACAGCTGGTTCGTTGATCCCGCGCGCGGACTGAGCGTGGTGGCGCTGACCAACACCCTGTACGAAGGCATGGATGGCGCCTTCGTCGATGAACTGCGTGACGCCGTCTATGCCGATCTGGAGGCTGCGCGATGAGCGGCCATGCCATTGATGCGGCGAGTCCTGCCGGCGAAGCTACACGCCTGCCGTGGGCCGGCCTGCTGGCGCTTGCGGGTGGCGGCTTCATCACCCTGCTGACCGAGACCCTGCCGGCCGGTGTGCTGCGACCGATGGGCGAGAGCCTGGGTGTGAGTGATGCGGCGGTGGGCCAGCTGGTCAGCGTGTATGCGCTGGGATCGGTGATGGCCGCACTGCCGATGACCGCGTTGACCCAGCGCCTGCCACGACGCCCCTTGTTGCTGGCCGCCATTGCCGGCTTCGTGGTGGTCAACACGCTGACCGCAGTGAGCAGCAGCTATCCGCTGATCCTCGCCGCGCGCTTCCTTGCTGGCGTCTGTGGTGGCCTGCTGTGGTCGCTGGTGGCCGGCTACGCCGCTCGCATGGTGGTGCCGTCACTGCAGGGCCGCGCGATTGCGGTGGCGATGGTCGGTTCACCGTTGGCGCTGTCGCTGGGTGTACCGGCGGGCACGTTGCTGGGCCAACAGATCGGCTGGCGCTGGGCATTCGCGTTGATGAGCGTGCTGGGTGTCGGGCTGCTGGCGTACGCGCGCCGGACACTGCCGGCGTTGCCGTCTGCCGGTGCCGGCCAGCGCATGTCACTGGGCACGGTGTGGCGCATGCCCGGCGTACGCAGCGCGCTGGCGGTGATGGTGCTGTACGTGCTGGCGCACAACGTGCTGTACACCTACATCGAACCGCTGGCGGTGGACGCCGGTGCCGGTCCATGGCTGGACCGCCTGCTGCTGGCCTTCGGTGTGGCTGCCATCGTCGGTATCGGCATTGCCGGTTGGGGCGTGGATCGCCACTTGCGTGCGCTGGTGTGGGCGGCGGTGATCGGCTTCCTGCTGCCGGTGCTGGCCCTGCTGCTATGGCCGGGACAGGCAACGGCGCTGCTGCTGGCGACGATCCTGTGGGGCGTGGCGTTCGGCGCTGTGCCAACCCTGTTCCAGACCGCACTGGCACGTCGCGCGGGTGCTGCCGCGGATCTGGCGCAGTCGATGCTGGTGACCGGCTGGAACCTGGCGATTGCCGGCGGTGGCGTAGCGGGTGGCGTGCTGCTGCAGGCCAGCGGCCCGAGCCAGCTGGGCTGGCTGCCGTTGCTGTTGCTGGCGGTGAGCGTGGCCTGGCTGCTGGCACGGCCGAAGGCCTGGGCGTAGGCGTTGATCAGAGATGGCGCGGTGCCGGCCAGCGGCCGGCACGACCGTGGTCCACGCAATCCACGCATGGCGTGGATCCACCGAGCGCAGCGACCCGCGTTTGCTTTTGCTTTCTTCTGTTGATTCCGTGGTGGGACGCCGCCGGAACCTGTCAGAGGCCGGGGCGGTCGGGTTCGCGGGGGTGTCTGCGGCATGGATGCCGCGGCCAAGCCCCCATGGACGGGTTTACGGCGTCCCCCGCGAACCCGACCGTCCCGGCCAACCCCGGGATAGCCGTACGCGACCCACCACGAGGGGCGCCGCCGTTGGCCGTCCTACTCGATCCCCTCACGCTCGATCGGCACACTCCGCGGGTTCTGCATGTGCTCCCGCGCCGCGCCATAGCGCTGCTGCCGCTTCTGATGGAACACCACGAACTCATCCCGTGGCAGCGGCCGCGAGAACAGCCAACCCTGCGCGAACTCGACCTTCCGGGTATGCAGATACGCCAACTGTGCCTCGGTCTCCACGCCCTCGGCGACCACCCACAGGCCCAGCTCCTTGGCCATGTCGATGATGTGCGGCGTGACCGGACTGGTCGCACTCTCGGTGTCGATCGCATCGATGAACGACTTGTCGATCTTCAGTGCATCCAGTGGCAGCTGCTCCAGGTACTGCAGGCTGGAAAAGCCCACGCCGAAGTCATCGATCGCCACGCTGTGGCCGGCCCGGCGTGCCTGCGCCAGCATCGTGCGTGCGCGGTCCAGGTCGAGGAAGCCGTGCTCGGTCGCTTCCATCCAGATCTGCTGCGGCAGGATGCCGCTGCCGGCCATGTGCTTGGCGATCAACTTCAATGCACGACCACTGCTGATGTCCTCGGCGGCGAGATTGATCGCGATGTGCGCGCTGCGGTCGGCCACCAGCAGCTCGCGCATGTCGCGCACCACGTTCTCGATCACCAGGTCGGTGATCGCGCCGATCATGCCGGTCTCTTCGGCCAGGGGAATGAACAGGTCGGGGCGGACCTGGGTGCCATCCTGACGCTGCCATCGAATCAATGCTTCGGCGCCCACGCAGATGCCGGTATCCAGTTCGATGATCGGCTGGTAGTGCAGGTACAGCTCGCGGCGGCGGATCGCGGTGGCCAGTTCGCCGCGCAGGGACAGCCGGCGGCGCGACAGCCAGATCACCAGGCCGGCACCCACGGCAGCCATCAGCAACCCGAGCGGCACGTACAGCCATGCCTGCTGGCGGAAGGTGGCGGCCAGTGCCGTGCGTGGCGTGGTGGCGATCGCCAGCCATTCGCCATTGCGGGCGGTGGCGTAGAGGGTGTTGCGGTCAAGCCCTTCGCCCGGGTTGCGCAGCAGGGTCTCCAGCAGCGCCGGATCCATGCCGTCCTGCTTGGCCAGCAGGCGGCCGTCCGGGCTGGCCAGGGCCAGGCGCACGTTGGGGTCGGCGATGACATCGACGAAACGGCGCGGGTCGACCAGCACGTCGTAGGCGCCGTACAGGATCGACAGCACCTGGCGGCGCCCGCTGGTTTCGGGGCGCACGTCCACCGCGATGCCGGCCCCTTCGCTGGTCACATGATCGGCCTTGGGCTGCTTCACATCGGCCAGGAACGGGCCCCACGACGTGCAGCGCAGCGTGCCGCCTTCGAAATAGCCCATCTGGTCGATCGACGGCGTGGTCATCACCAGGGTCTGCATGCGCCGGATATGGTCCGGGCTGCACGGCACGTGGACGCCTGCCTCCGCCGACTTCAGCGCGGCCAGCGCGTCATGGTAGGACTGGTCGGAACGGCGCAGTGCGCGGCCGGCGATGTCGCGCAGGCGCTGCTGCTCGACACTGACCGCACGGTCCCAGGTGGCATAGGCCATCACCGCGATCGGCACAGCCGCGGCCAGCAGCGCCAGCGCGGTGCCACCAATGATGATGCGCAGGCGGCTCATGGCTGGAGCTCCGGCGGGGCAGGCAGGTCAGGGCGCATGGTCAGGGCCGGTCCTTGGGCAGGTGCGGCTATCTGAGCATGGCGCCGGGCCGGGCGGAATGGGACGAATCCGGTATTCGGTCACAATGTGGTGAAAGCGACCGCCATTGACGTAATCGGGCCATCCGGCGCTGGCGCTCCTGGCCGGGGAGGACTAACGTCGAACGCTTCGCCCGCCCCAGTCCACGCCCATGACCGAGCCCGCAACGCCCCCCGAGCACCTGCGCCGCAGCCTGTCCAACCGCCACCTGCAGCTGATCGCCATCGGCGGTGCCATCGGCACCGGCCTGTTCATGGGCTCGGGCAAGACCATCAGCCTGGCCGGCCCGTCCATCGTCTTCGTCTACCTGATCATCGGCGCGATGCTGTTCTTCGTGATGCGCGCGATGGGCGAGCTGCTGCTGTCCAACCTGCAGTACAAATCCTTCATCGACTTTTCCACCGACCTGCTAGGTCCCTGGGCCGGCTTTTTCTGTGGATGGACGTACTGGTTCTGCTGGATCGTCACCGCCATCGCCGATGTGATCGCCATTGCCGCCTATGCGCAGTTCTGGTTCCCGGGGCTGGATGCCTGGATACCGGCACTGGCCTGCGTGATGCTGTTGCTGGCGCTGAACCTGGTGACGGTGAAGCTGTTCGGCGAAATGGAATTCTGGTTCGCGCTGATCAAGATCGTGGCGATCTGTGCGCTGATCATCACCGGTGCGGGCCTGGTGGCGTGGGGCTTCACTTCGCCCAGCGGCCATACCGCCGCGCTGTCCAACCTGTGGAATGACGGCGGCATGTTCCCGATGGGCCTGGTCGGCTTCTTTGCTGGTTTCCAGATCGCGGTGTTCGCCTTCGTCGGCATCGAGCTGGTTGGCACCACCGCCGCCGAGACCGCCAACCCCGAGCGCAACCTGCCCAAGGCGATCAACTCGATCCCGGTTCGCATCATCATCTTCTACGTGCTGGCGCTGATCGCGATCATGGCGGTCACCCCGTGGCGCCAGGTGGTGCCGGACAAGAGCCCGTTCGTGCAGCTGTTCGTGCTGGCCGGCATCCCCGCCGCGGCCAGCCTGATCAACTTCGTGGTGCTGACCTCGGCCACGTCTTCGGCCAACAGCGGCATCTTCTCCACCAGCCGCATGCTGTACGGCCTGGCCGAGGAAGGCCACGCGCCGCGCGGGTTGTCGAAATTGTCACGCGCCGCAGTGCCCGCCCGTGGTCTGCTGTTCTCCTGCCTGTGCCTGCTCGGCGGCACGCTGCTGATCTACCTGATCCCCAACCTGGTGACCGCCTTCACCCTGGTCACCACGCTGGCGACGGTGCTCTTCATCTTCGTCTGGTCGCTGATCCTGGTGGCCTACATGGTCTACCGTCGCCGCTACCCGGAGCGCCACGCCGCCTCGATCTTCAAGATGCCCGGCGGCGTTGCGATGTGCTGGGCCTGCCTGGTGTTCTTCGCAGGCGTGCTGGTACTGCTGAGCCTGCAGGCCGACACCCGCCAGGCCCTGATCGCCAGCCCGGCGTGGTTCGTGCTGCTGGGCGTGGGGTATTGGGTGCGTCGCAGAACGGCGAAATGACCGGGAATGCGGGGTTTCGGGAACGTCGGGAATCGGAAATCGGTAGAGTCGACTGTTAGTCGACTGCTCTTCCATGGGCCTCCGGAAAACCCCGCGCTGCGCGCGATAGTCGACTAACAGTCGACTCTACCGGTGCCGATGCCGGGATCCGTCCCATCCCCCATTCACTTGGTGTTAGCGGGCGCGGCCGGATCATCCGGCCGCCATGTCCCGCCACCCCTTCCTGCTCGCGCTGTTGCTGCTGCCCAGCCTGTGGCCCGGGCTGGCCGCCGCACGCACGGTCTACCGCTGCGTGCAGGGCAATACGGTCAGCCTGGCCACCGCTCCCGAACCCGGCTCGCGCTGCACGCCGAAGGAGATCGACGACAACGCCGTCCAGGCCCCGAACCTGTGGGGCAACATGGGCGTGTTCAGTGGCGTGCTGTACGAACGCGAGCAGGACGGCGCTCTGGTCTATTCCACCCGCAACCTGCCCGGTTCGCGGGTGTTCCTGAAGTTCACCGTGGCCACGCCACCGGGTGAGCCCGCGCACGAAGGACTGGGCAAGGTCGGCAAGCCGCAGCTGGCGCAGCATGCCAAGCAGTTCAAGGCCGCTGCCAAGGCCACCGGCGTGGATGACGCATGGTTGCGCGCGATCGCCCACGCCGAAAGCAATTTCGACGCGCTGGCGGTCTCGACCAAGGGCGCACAGGGCGTGATGCAGCTGATGCCGGATACCGCGCAGGAGTACGGGGTGAGCGATCCGTTCTCGCCGCAGCAGTCGATCGATGGCGGCGCCCGCTACATGCACGCGCTGCTGCGCCGCTACAACGGTGATCGGCCACTGGCCGCTGCCGCCTACAACGCCGGCATCGGAGCGGTCACCCGCTACAAGGGCGTGCCGCCCTATGCCGAGACCCTGGCCTACGTGGACAAGGTGATGGCCCTGTATGCGCGCTACCGCGAAGCGATGGGCATCCGTACCGAAGTGCCCGCGCGATAGGCTGGCGGTGCTGGATGTGTCGTGTAGAGCCGAGCCCATGCTCGGCTCATGGTGCCGGCAGCCGAGCATGGGCTCGGCTCTACAGGGCGTCTGCTCAGCGTGAGGTCGCGCTGCCGACCAGTTCGTAGCGTTCGATGCGGCCGACGCGGGTGATTTCTGCCTGCACGTCGGCGCGCTGCTTCAGCGCACGCCAGGCCGCATCGATCTTCACGTCACCCGGCAGCGACGGATAGGTACGCATGTCCTGCAGGCTGGCCAGTGTTTCGCCACGCTCGACGGGGGAGCGCAGTTGTTCGATCAGCACGGCGGCCGCGCCATCCAGATTGCCCTCGTCCAGCAGCATTTCGCGATGGAACAGGCGGGCGTCATCGCCCTCGGCGAGGATCGCCGCGCGAGCGACGTCCATTGCCTTGGCATCGCCACGTTCGCGCGCGGCGGCAAACTGCAGCAACGCCTGTGCTGCCTTGCCGTAGCCGCCGAGGCCCGGCATGTCATTCACCGCTGCGGTGGCGTCCTGCAGGCGGCCCAGCGAGCTGAGCACGAAGCCGACGTTGAACTGGTGCTCGGCGCCATCCGGGCCCAGCGCACCGATGCGCGCAGCCAGCTTCGCGGTGGCCAGCGCGTCGTCGGTGCGTCCCAACCGACGCAGCGCGGTGAACCGGCTGTTGAGCAGCCACGCGACCCATTCGGCTTCGGCCGCCGACGGGGATTCACCTTCGGCCGCTGCGCGGGCCATGCCATCGGTCAGGGCCAGGACTTCCTCGTTGCGGTCGAGCATCAGCAGCGTATTGCTGAACTCTGCCATGCGCGCGTCCAGGGCGCGGTCGAGCAGGCCGGACACGCGCAGCTCATCGAGATGCTTCTGTGCGGCCTGCACCGGATCGAAGCGTGCATCGCCGCGGTCGACATAGCGATCGAAGCGCTTGTCACTGCGCAGGCGGATGATTTCGGCCGGGCCATTGATGCGTGCCAGCGTGGCCGGGATGCCGTCGCCGCGACCGTTGTCGGCCTGCAGCGTGGCCAACGCCAGCCACAGCCCGGTCGGCTCCACGCCACCGCCTTTCCAGCCGTTGTCGAACAGTGCCTGCAGCAGTTCCATGCGTCGCTGTGGCTGGTCGCGCAGGCGGTACTGCAGGTAATTGATCGGCTGGCGCTCGATCGGCAGCGGGCCCTCGGCGTGCTTCAGTGCCTGAACCAGGTACCGGGTAGCCGGAGCCGGCTGGTTTTCGGAAAGTTCCAACGACACCAGGGTCAGCAGGATCTGTGCATCGTCCGGCAACGATTCCTGCGCCTGTTGCAGATAGCGCCGGGCCTGTGCCGGCTTCTTCTGCATCAATGCGGTCCAGCCCGCTACCTGCGCGGCGCGACCACGATGCTCGGCATCGAAATCATCCAGCAGCGGATCTTCCATCAGCTGTTCCATGGCGATCAACGCGCCCAGCGTATTGCCGCTGCGTGACTGCTGGATCGCTTCGTCCCAACGGGTGGCATAGGCCGTATGCACCGCGTCGCTGGTGACGGACGGCTTCTGTGGCGCCACCGCGATGGAGGCGGAGGCAGGGGCAACCGACAGGGCGGCGAGCAGCAGGGCAGTGAGGGGGAGAAGGCGGGGCATGGAGATTCTCCATCCGTGGGAAGAGCATTGAACCTGCTGCAGCCAGCGAGGACAAGCGCGATGGATGGAACTCTGGCGATCAGGAGTACGTTTGGCCATGGCGGATCGCGCGCGCAGCGTCTATCGTCGGTGCCTCTTCAGATTGCAGGCAGAGGCAACGCAGCACGATGGCACGGTGGCAATGGATGGCGGCGGGGGTCGCGTTGGCAACGGCGGTGGCATTGGCCGCGACCTGGTGGGATTCACCGCTGCAGACCTTGGCTGAACCGGCAGGCCCGGCGCCCACGCCGCTGGCCTGGACCGCACAGATCGAGATGCTGGCCGGCGATGGTCATCCCGGTGACCGCGATGGTGCGTCTGCGCAGGCCCGCTTCGCCGATCCCCATGCGTTGCTGCGCAGTGCCGACGGCAGCATCTACTTCACCGATGCCGGCGACAACAACCGCATCCGCCGCCGCCTGCCGGATGGCCGCATCGAGACCGTGGCCGGGCAGGGCGAGGGGCGCATCGACGGCCCTGCACTGCAGGCCAGTTTCAATACGCCCTCGGGCATCGCCGCCGATGCGCAGGGCAACCTGTATGTGGCCGACACCGGCAACCACGCGATCCGCCGTATCGGCACCGATGGCCAGGTGACCACGCTGGCCGGTGGCGAGCAGGGTTACGCCGATGGGCCGGCCGCGCAAGCGCGCTTCGATGCACCGATGGGCATCGCGGTGGACGCGCAGGGCCAGGTCTATGTGGCCGACACCTTCAACGACCGCATCCGGATGATCGGTACCGACGGCAACGTGCGTACCCTGGCCGGCGGCGAGCGCCCGGGGTTGGCCGATGGCCTGGGCGTCGCGGCGCGCTTCGATACGCCGGTGGCGCTGGCCTTCGATGCCCATGGCGCGCTGCTGGTGGCCGACCTGTTCAACAACGCGGTGCGTCGCGTCGGTGCCGATGGCACGGTCAGCACGCTGCTGGGCGATGGCGGCGTGATCAATGGGCCGCTGTCGCTGGCCACCACGCACGATGGCGTGCTCTACGTGGGTGACCTTGATGGCCGCATCGTGCAGGTAACACCGCAGGGCCACCAGATCGCACTGGTGGGCAACGGCCGCCTGCCGCGCCTGGCCCGGCCCAGCGGTCTGGCGATGGATGCCGACGGCAGTGTGCTGGTCGCCGATTCCGCCAGCTATCGCCTGCACCGCCTGCGCCCGCTGCCAGTGGGTGATTTGCCGGCACCGGCGCTGGTCGGGCCCGCTGCCGATGCAGCGTTGCCGGACACCGGTGGTCGCTGGCCATTGGCACCGCAGGACGGCTGGCATGAAGTGGTCGGCACGCTGGGCGAGGTGCGCGGCAACTTCAAGGGCGAGAGCCGCCACCACCTGCACGGCGGTTTCGATGTGCGCGGCGATGTCGGCCAGACCGTGTTGGCGATCGCCGATGGCAAGATCAGCAGCCCGGTAGCGGCGTGGAGCCTGGGGGGGCAGGCCGAGGGCCTGGCAGTGGACCGCCTCAAGTACATCCACATGCGGGTCGGCCGCACCCCGCGCGACCAGCCGTTCGATGCGCGCTGGCAGGCGCTGTACGACGAACAGGGCAAGCTGGAGCGCATGCGGGTGCGTCGCGGCACGCGCATCCACGTCGGCGATCGCCTGGGCAGCATCAACAACCAGGCGCACGTGCACCTGGCGGTGGGCACCGGCGGCTTCGAAACCAACGCCGTGGCGCTGGGCTTCCATAACTACGCCGACCACTTCGCACCGCGCATCACCGATGTCGCGCTGCTGGACGACAACGACCAGCCGCTGGCGGCGGGCAGCGACGGCGTGGTGATGCTGGCGCGGCAGGGACGTGGCGTGCAGATCGTGGTCGAGGCTTGGGACCAGGTTGACAACAACCTGCCGCGGCGCCGGCTGGGCATGTACCAGGTGGGCTACCAGATCCTCGATGCCGGCGGACAGCCGCTGCAGGGCTATGAGCAGCCGCGCTGGAACATCGTGTTCAACCGCATGCCGCCGCAGAACGAAGCGGTGCGCGTGGCCTATGCGCCGGACAGCGGCATCACCGTGCATGGCAGTGCGGTAACCCGCTTCCGCTACCTGGCCACCAACACCGTGCGTGATGGCCTGATGGAAACCGGGCGCTGGCAGCCGGCGGCATTGCCACCGGGCGAGTACACCGTGCGCGCCAGCGTGCGCGACTACAGCGGCAACGAAGGCGTGGGTCCGCGCGAGATCAGAGTACGGCTGCTGCCATAGCCGCAGCCGGGGCGCCGCAGCGTTCGCGCTCGGCGTCCATGTCTTCCAGCGGCCGCACTTCGATGCTGCCGAAGCGCGCCCACGGGAAGTCGCGGGCGACGCGCATGGCTTCGTCGCGGTCGCGGGCGACGATCAGGTTGAAACCGGCCAGCAGTTCGCGGGTCTCGGCGAACGGGCCATCCAATACACGGCTGTGGCCATCGCGCACGCGCAGGGTCTGCGCGGTGTCGACCGGCTGCAGCTTCTGCGCGGCAAGCAGCGTGCCTTCGGCCTGCAGCTTGTCTGCGTGGGCCAGGCAGTCACGCATCAGCGCGTTGAATTCTTCGGTGGGCAGGGCCTGGAGCAGGGCAGGCTCGATGTAGATCAGAAGCAGGTACTGCTGCATGGCACGGTCCTGGCGGGGGCGGGGTGTCCATGATGGCGCAGGTTTGCCTGCGGGCATGCTGCAGCGCGAAAAGCCGCCTGCGGCGGGCGATCGGCGAACGGCGGAGCCCCTCCGTGGTGGGTGGGTTGGTCGCTGAAAGCTCGGGTTCTTGGATTTGGCCGGGTGGGGAGGCAGGGCAGGGGGCGCTGCAAGTACGTCCATGTAAGCTCGGTCGCCGCATCCATGCGGCTCACGCCCCTGCCCTGCCTCCCCACCCGGCCTTGGACAGATCTCTGCGGCTGACCCACCACGGAAAATCACAAACAAGAGCAAAAGCGGGTCGCCTCGCTCGCAAAGCCGAGGCCGCCGGCCAACCGCCGTTGCCGTTGCCTTTGCTTCTGCCTTTTTTCTTGATCTTCCCGTGGCGGCCAAGCCCCATGGACGGGTTCACGGCGTCCCCGCCAATCCCACCCGCCCGGACCACCCACAGGAAACCAGCTTCCAGCGACAAACCCACCCACCACGGAGGGGCTCCGCCGTTCGCCGACCTCCGCCGAAGGCGCGCTTTCCACGGAAGAAATAATTTTCAGAGGACGTGTCGATTTCCAGCCCCCTGGTTCGTTGTACCCAGTGAAGGGCACGCACCACGCGTCCCCACGGGAGACCGCAATGAAAGTGATGGTGATCGTGAAGGCCAACGCCGACTCCGAAGCCGGCCGCATGCCCAGCGAACAGGAACTGTCCGAAATGGGCGCCTTCAACGAACAACTGGTGGCCGCCGGCATCATGCTGGCCGGTGAAGGCCTGCACGCCACCCAGCGCGGTCGCCGCATTCATTTCGGCAGTGGCGCGCCCAAGGTCGAGGCCGGTCCGTTTGGCCCCGCCAGCGAGCAGATCGCCGGCTTCTGGCTGTGGGACGTGCGTTCGCTGGATGAGGCTGTCGAGTGGGCCAGCCGCGCGCCGTTCAACAGTGGCGGCACGCTGGAGCTGCGCCCGCTGATCTCCGCCGAGGATTTCGGCGAGGCCTTCACCCCCGAATTACAGCAGCAGGAACAGCGTCTGCGTGCGCAGCTGGAAGGTTGACCCGATTCATTTCCCCCGCCGGGCATGGCCCGGCGCTACCACCCTGAAACCCACGACGGAGCATTGCCATGAAATTGATTCCCTTCCTCGGCTTCAGCGGCCAGGCCCATGAGGCGATGGCGTTCTATGCCAAGGCACTCGGTGGCCAGGTCACCTCGGAAATGAAGTACCGCGACATGCCGCCCTCCGATGGCTCGCCGGGCTGCAACGAGATGTCGCCGGAAACCCTGGACCACGTCGCGCACAGCCAGCTGGAAATCGGCAGTGCCATCGTGATGGCGGCCGACGGTCCCGGTGGTGGCGAGGGTGGTTCGACCACCATCAATGTCGACGTCGACAGCATCGAAGAAGCCGAACGCGTGTTCGCGGCGCTGGCCGAAGGTGGCCAGGTGCAGATGCCGATCGCTGAAACGTTCTGGGCGCATCGCTGGGGCATGCTGATCGATCGCTACGGCAAGCCGTGGATGGTCAACTGCATGAAGCAGCCGTGATTCCTGCCTCTTTCATCCACAAGGAGCTTCACCGATGAGTGCACCGCAACCGCAGATGATCTTCGTCAACCTGCCCGTGCAGGATCTGAACGCGTCCAAGGCCTTCTTCGCCGCACTGGGCTACAGCTTCAACCCGACCTTCACCAACGACGATGCGGCCTGCATGGTCGTCAGCGACAGCATCTTCGTGATGCTGCTGACCCAGCCGTTCTTCAGGCAGTTCACCAACAAGGCGATTGCCGATGCGCACAGCCACACCGAGGTGATCACCTGCCTGTCGGCCGACAGCCGCAAGGCGGTGGACGTGATGGTGGACAAGGCGCTCGCGGCGGGTGCCAGCGAACCGCAGCCGGCGCGCGACTACGGCTTCATGTACCAGCGCGGCTTCCAGGACCTGGACGGCCATCTCTGGGAAATCGCACACATGGACGGCGAGCCGGGCTGACGGCCGCCGCAAGGGAGAACCCTCATGGCTTACGTGGATGCTTACGTGCTGCCGTGCCCACAGGACAAGGTGGCGGCCTACCGCCGCCTTGCCCGCAAGGCCGGTGCGGTGTGGAAGGACCATGGAGCGCTGCAGTACATGGAATGCGTGGCTGACGATGTGGAACCGGGAAAGAGCACGTCGTTTCCGCGTGCGGTCAAGGCCAAGCCTGGCGAAACAGTGATCGTCGCCTTCGTGGTGTTCCGTTCGCGCGCGGCGCGCGACCGTATCAACGCGAAAGTAATGGCGGACCCGCGGCTGGCATCGCTGGGCCCGAAGGACATGCCGTTCGATACCAAGCGCATGTTCTGGGGCGGCTTCAAGCCGATTGTTGAAGCGTGAGCTGCGGCGCTTGTGCGGGCCCGGTGCGCGTGCTGTGATCGGCGCATGCTCGAGCCCGCACTGACGCAGCGTCTGGAAACCCTCTGGCGGATGGAATCGCCGGTGTTGATCGCGCGCCTGGCGCGGCTGCTCGCGGGCGATGTCGGCCGCGCCGAGGAGCTGGCCCAGGACACCTGGCTGGCCGCGCTGGAGCGCTGGCCGGAGCAGGGCATCCCGGACAACCCCGGAGCCTGGCTGATGACCACTGCGCGCAACCGTGCCATTGATGTGCTGCGCCAGCACCAGCGGGTGGCGCAGCAGCATGCGCAATGGGGCGAGGAGCTGCATCCGGTACCCTTGCCGGCACCGGATGACAGCCAGGCGCTGGAAGATGATCTGGGTGACGACCTGCTGCGGCTGATGTTCGTGGCCTGCCATCCGGTGTTGCCGGCTGACGCACGGGTGGCGTTGACCCTGCGCCTGCTTGGTGGCCTGACCACCGTGGAGATCGCGCGCGCGTTCCTGCAGCCCGAGCCGACCATCGCGCAGCGCATCGTTCGTGCCAAGCGCACGCTGGCGCAGAAGCAGGTGCCCTATGAAGTGCCGCGCACGGAGGCGATGCCCGAGCGGCTGGGGTCGGTGCTGGAGGCGATCTACCTGGTGTTCAACGAAGGCTATGCGGCCAGTGCCGGTGACGACTGGATGCGTCCGGCGCTGTGCGAGGAGGCACTGCGGCTTGCGCGCATCCTGGCGCACCGGCTGCCGGTGCCGCCGGTGCTGGGCCTGCTGGCGCTGATGGAGCTGCAGGCCTCGCGTGCCGCAGCACGGACCGATGCGCACGGCGCGCCGGTGCTGCTGGATCAGCAGAACCGTGCGCGCTGGGATTGGCTGCAGATCGAGCGCGGGCAGCAGGTACTGGCACGCGCGCTGGCAGCCGGTGGTGGCGATGATCCCTATGTGCTGCAGGCACGCATCGCGGCATGCCATGCGGCTTCGCGCCACGCCGAAGCCACGGACTGGCCGCGTATCGTCTCGCTTTATACACAGTTGCTGCAGGTGCAGCCTTCGCCGGTTGTCGCATTGAACCGGGTAGTGGCGGTGCTGCGCTGCGAAGATGCCTTCGCTGCATGGGCACAGTTGCAGCCGTTGCTGGACGATGCGCGCCTGCGCGATTACGCACCGTTGCAGGTGGTGCGTGGCGAGGTACTACAGTCGTTGGGGCGCGAGCACGACGCACGTCACGCTTTTGCGGAAGCCGCCAGACTCAGCCAGAACCAGGCAGAGCGCGGACTGCTGCGGCAAAGGGCCGGTCTGCCCTCTGTGGAGTGACCCCGACGAAGGCAGCACTTGTCGGCGGGCGCGCGAGCCGTTATGTTTCGCGCCCAGTGGACGCATGCGCGTCTGCTTTCCGTGCGTATTGACCGAGGAGCGGTTGGATGTATTCAAGGACGAAGAGCGCATCGCGCGCTTTTGCGCGTCTGCTTGCCTGTGCCCTGTGCGTGGCCGTATGGCCGATGGCCGTGCAGGCCGCAGACAAATCGCAGCAGGCCTACTGGGCCGGTTTTGCCTATACCGCCGATGCCGCAGCCGTGCAGGCGACCACGCCGCATGCGCACGCGGTGCTGGAAAAGCGCGGCCTGATTCCACTCAACCAGACCCTGGTGCAGGCGCTCAAGCGCCGTGCGCCGGCCCACCTGGAGTTGATCGATCAGCCGGTCGCGATGCTCGACGGCACCACAAGCGCCACCGTGCTGGCCGCAGCACTGGATCGGGAGCTGGTGTCGGTCGAACCGATCGGCAACCAGTACAAGGTGCTGGTCGAGGTGGCGCTGCAGGCGCTGTTCTTCGACTTCCGCGAGCGCCAGGTGATCGCTTCCTATCCGCTCACCCTGCAGCGCATCGACGTGCAGGACTACCGTCCTGACAGCGACGATATCGACGCGATCGTCGCTGATCTGCTGTATGGCAACGCCAGCACCAGCCTGTCGCAGGTCCTTGCGGCCAGCCTGGCCCAGGCCAAGCTGCCGGATGCTGCGGTGCGCCGCCTGCAGGTGGGCGGTGTGACCCTGTCCGATGCAGTGCGGGCCAAGTTGCCGGACGCGAAGTGGGAAGCGCCGCTGCGCGCCACCCTGGCCCATGAACTGTCCAAGACGCTGTCGTCCAACACCGGTGTCGGCCTGCTGCCGCCGGCCTCGGGCCAGGCGATCGGTGGTGCAATGGCTGCACGCTTTGCCGACGGCAAGGTCTACCAGCTGAAGATTCCCGAGCCGGACTACGTCATCAACGTGCAGGTCGATGCGCTGAAGAACGGCGTCATCGAAGAAACCGCGGCGATGAAGACGATGCTGTTCGGCGCCTTCTTCACCGCCAAGGTGACCGAGCCGTTCTCCGGCAAGGTCTATTTCGAACAACCGCTGCGCAAGGGTGCCACCAAGGTGGTGCCGGTCACGCAGTGGCAGGTTGACCAGTGGTCGGCCAGCTACGAAACCCTGCTGGCCGGCTTTGATGCCTTCGCCGGCGCCGCCGCCAAGCGTGCCGATTCGCGCGCCTGGCTGGACGAGCAGAAGCCGGGCGGCCGCCCGTTGCAGCAGCAGACCCAAGCCCTCCAGGAGTTGATCAAGTCATGTCGTTGATGCGTACCATCCTGCTGTTCCTCATCGCCCTGGCGGTGGCCTCGCCGGTCGCCGCGCAGACCGCCAGCTCGCGTGGTACCGGTTCGGCCAGCTACAGCCTGCGCCTGAGTGCCGACACCCGCGCCCAGGCCATGAACAAGGCCAAGGTCAATGCGCTGGAGGCGTACATCGCTGAAACCGGTGCGGCCAAGCTGCGCCTGTTCGAAGCCCGTCGCGCCGAGTTCATCGGCGAGATCGACCGCTACGTGCTCAGCGCCGTGCAGCTGTCGGACACCGAAGACAAGAAGGCCAAGACCTACAGCGTCACCGTCCGCGCAGAGATCAATACCACCCTGCTGCAGACCAAGCTGGATGCTGGCTCGGCCGTTGCTGGCGCCACCGCTGCGCAGCGCTCGCTGTTGACCTTCCTGTTCATGGCACGCTCGCAGGACACCGTGCAGTCGTTCCAGGACAAGGAATACCGCCGCACCGACGTCAGCTCCAGCTACAACGAGAACACCCGTGAAGGCGACAGCTTCCGTGGCAACTCGGTCAGCACCAACGGCAGCATCAACCAGAATGCGTCGATGTCGGTCACCAGCGGCGGCAGCACCACCCAGCGCAGCGACAACATCAGTTGGAAGGTGGCCAATGCCGCCGAGGTCAACACCGCGATGACCGGTGCCTTCAGCGCCGCCGGCTACGAAGTGGTCGAAGCCGAATACGTGGAAGGCGAGTCGCGTGGCCTGCTGAGCATTGAACGCATCCGCAAGGATTTCAGCACTGGCAACGATCTGTCTGCGGCCACTCTGCGTGACACCGCCAACGGCATCCGTGCAGCCAACATCCCGTACATCGCCGTCGGCACCCTCGACGTCGGCATGCGCGACCGCGACCCGGCCAGTGGCAACACCCGCGTGTTCGTTACCGTCACCGGCAAGGTGCTGGACGTGACCGGGCGCTTCCCGCGCACCGTGTCGTCGGTGGGTCCGGTGCAGTTCTCCGGTACCGGTCCGAATGAAACGGTGGCCCGCACCAATGCCCTGCAGCTGGCCGCCGAGAAGGCTGCCCAGCAGATGATCAACGAGCTGAACGTCAAGGCGGTTCGTTGACGTTACCGCTGCGCTCGCCGGGCATTGCCCGGCGCTACCGGCTCTGGTGGGTGCCGCGCTTGCTCGGCACTGACCCGCTGCAATACCCGTTCTTGCGCGCCGCAGTGCGGCCGTCTCTCCCAAAGGAATCTCACATGATCCGTACCACTGCTCTCACCCTGGCCATCGCGGCTGCGACCCTGTCGATGCCGGCCCACGCCCAGTTCGGCAAGCTGAAGGACCTGGCCGGCGCCGCTACCGGCACCTCCAGCAGCAGCGCCTCCAGCGCCGCCGCTCCGGACGAAGCCGCGCAGGAAGCGCTGGTGCGTCGTTTCGTCAGCTCGCAGTCGCACTCGCTGCAGGCCCAGACCTCGTTCGCCCGCGCCTTCGGCCTGGCCGAGCAGGTGCAGCTGCTGGAAGCGGAGCGCCAGGCGCTGTCGTCCGGTTCGGTCAGCGTCGATGCCATGAAGAAGTCGGTGTCGGTCAGCGAAGCCGCCCAGGCGGCGATCAATGAGCGCCAGGCCGCACAGCCGGAACTGAACGCTGAGTCCAAGCAGCACTACGCCGAAGGCCTGGTCTCGCTGCTGTCTTCAGCCGCTGAAGCGCAGAAGCTGGGTGGCGAAGCCAGCAGCTTCACCGCCGGCATGAAGAACCTGGGCGCGACCCAGCTGGCCACCGTCGGCCGCAAGCTGGCTGCCGGTGCATGGGTGGCCAAGGAATCGCCGGGCTTCATCAAGGGCCTGTACGGCTCGTCGAAGCAGGCGCTGACCTTCGCCAAGCAGAGCAAGGTGAAGGTGCCGTCCAACGCCGACTCGATGCTGGGCCAGCTGGACAAGATGGGCTGATCCGAGGCGAATCTCCATGCGTATGACTACCCGTTTGATCGGCCTGGGCCTGGCCGCCACGCTGCTTGCAGCGTGCGGCAAGCAGGACGCCCCGGCCGCCGCGCCTGCCAAGGACAAGGCAACCAGTGCACTGGCCAGCAATGCGCCAGTGGAAGCAGCGCCGCTGCGTGGCACGCCGGATTTCGGCGGTACCACCCAGGTCGCGCGTGAAGCCGACGGCATCGGCAGCACCCCGGAACTGGCGGTGCTGGCGGCATTGCAGTCGGCGGTGGCGCAGGTCAACGGCGAACGCGTGGCCAGCCAGATGCAGAGCCTGCGTGCAGGCCTGCATGTGGATGTGGATGGCGAACACGTCGGCGATATCCGCGCCGACGCGTTCACCCAGCAGATGATCGCCGGCTCGCAGGGCGCAGTGCTGGGCTATGAAATCCTGTCGCAGGATGAAGTGCGTCAGCTTGACGAGGAAACCATCGCCCGCGTGCGTGCCAGCGATGAAGGCTGGAGCTTCAGGGGCTCGGCCTCGGCCAGCGCTTCCGGCGAAGCCTCGGCCAAGGGCGGTTCGGCGTCGGCCAGCGTCAAGCAGAGCTATGACGAGAAGGTCAACGTCGATGCCAAGCGTGGCGCCAGCTCCTACGATTCCGATGTGACCCATCGCAGCATGCGCAGCTACTGGAAGGTGCGCGTGCGCGCACAGATCGCCCAGTACCGCGCACCGGACGAGCAGGGAAAGCCGAAGATCGTGGTCGCCCTGCCGCGCACCAAGGCCGGCAGCTATGCCGTCGGCGACGGCCGCGTGGACGCGGACGAAGTGGCCGATGCGATCCGCGCACGCCTGTCCGACACACTGACCCAGACCCAGCGTTTCATCGTGCTGGATCGCGAGTTCGGCGACGAACTGCAGGCCGAGATCGACCACATCAACAGTGGCAACGTGCGTCTGCAGGACACCGCTCGCGTCGGCCAGCAGCTGGCAACCGACCTGATCCTGATCCCGACCATCGAACGCTTCGAGTACCCGCGCAGCGTGCGCAACCTGCGCATGTCCGACCGCCAGGTGACCTCGTACTCCGGTGGCGGCCGCATCACCCTGCGTCTGATCAACGCCACCACCGGCCAGGTGGTGATGTCCGACAGCTTCGATCATCAGCTGGCCTCGACCGGTCCGAGCACCCTGCCGCGCGTGGTCAATGGCCGCAACATGGCCGCGGCGATGATGGAATCGCTGTCCGGCCAGATCGGCACCACCATCGTCACCACGCTGTTCCCGGTGTCGGTGGTTTCGGTGGACGGAGACCAGGTGGTGCTGAGCCAGGGCGGTGACACCGTGCAGGCCGGCCAGCGCTGGCAGGCCGTGCGCCTGGGCGAAGAACTGAAGGACCCGCAGACCGGCCGCTCGCTGGGCCGCAGCGAGCACCCGTGCTGCACCATCCGCATCGACCGCGTCGCCGCACAGACCTCCTACGGCACCATCGAAGACGGCGTCGACGCCATGCGCGGCGGCTTCCGTCCGGGCCAGATCGAACTGCGCCAGAAGCTGGGCAGCAAGCCGGCTGCCGCCGCTGCTGGCGGCGCGACTGCCTCGGCTGCGCCGGCCGCCGCTGCACGCCCGGCCGCCAAGCCGAAGCCCAAGCCTGCCGCCGCCCCGGCCGAAGACCCGAACTGGTAACACGCCAAGGCAGCACACAGATGGGGTCAGAGCCCTTTCCCGCCGGGAAAGGGATCTGACCCCTTCTTGTTTTCGTCCGTGTCGACCAAGGTCGACACCTACCAACAGCGGTGTGTCGACGAAGGTCGACACCCACCAACAGCAGCGGAAACCTGTCGAAGGCGGGGTGGGTCCGGTTGCGGGGGTGTCCGCGGCATGGATGCCGCGGCCAAGCCCCCAGGGAAGGGTTTACGGCGTCCCCCGCAACCGGACCCACCCCGCCATCCCACGGAATGCCGCTGTTGCTTCGGCTGTTGCTGTTGCCCTGGCTTCGGCAGGTGCAGGGCGCAGCCCTGCCGAATCCCATTACACTCCAGAAGGATTTCCCTGCTGGAGAGAACAATGAAACGAGCAGTACTGGGCCTGCTGGCCCTGTCAGTGTCGAGCGCACTGATGGCGGCCACCCCGAAATTCGATGGCGCGCGGATCTCCGCCGACGTCAAGGAACTGGCCTCCGACGCCTATGAAGGCCGCTCGCCGGCCACCGCCGGCGAAGAGAAGACCGTCGCCTATCTCAGCAAGCAGTTCGCCGACGCCGGCCTGCAGCCGGGCGGCGATCTCAAGGACGGCAAGCGCCTGTGGACCCAGGCGGTGCCGCTGCGCAAGGGCGACATCGTCGGCGCACCGCAGCTGGCGCTGCACCAGGGTGGCAAGACCGTGCCGCTTGAGCAGGGCAAGCAGATTGCCGTGCGCGCTGCCATGAACGGCGCCAGCAACGTTGACATCAGCAAGGTCCCCCTGGTGTTCCTCGGCTACGGCGTGAAGGCGCCGGAACGCAACTGGGACGACTTCAAGGGCGTGGACCTGAAGGGCAAGATCGCCGTCGTGCTGATCAACGACCCGGACTTCGAAACCGGCCAAGGTGATTTCGGCGGCAAGGGCATGACCTACTACGGCCGTTGGACCTACAAGTACGAAGAGGGAGCACGCCAGGGCGCGTTGGGTGTGCTGATCGTGCACGAGACCGCACCGGCTTCCTATGGCTGGGCCACCGTGGCCGGCTCCAACACCAACACCATGTTCGACGTGGTGCGCGACAACCCGGCCGAGAGCCATCCGCTACTGGAAGGCTGGATCCAGCGCGACCTGGCCGTGGAGCTGTTCCGTTCGGCCGGGCAGGATTTCGAAGCGCTGAAGAAGAAGGCGCAGCAGCGTGACTTCACGCCGGTGCCGCTGACCGGTGCCAGCCTGGATGCGAAGTACGCGGTGAAGACCGAAGTGATCACCTC
>NZ_JBWKOO010000015.1:116253-124796 GCF_059416125.1 Stenotrophomonas sp. GW821-FHT09E08 | reverse complement strand
TCAGCCGCATGGATGCGGCTGCCAAGCCTACACGGACGTACTTGCGGCGTCCCCGCAATCCGACACCGCCCCGCCAAACCACGGAATCCGCTTTTGCTCTGGCTGTTGACCTGGCCTCTGCGGGTGCAGGGCGCAGCCCTGCCGAAACCCACCCTCAGGAACTGCAGGACAGCATCGAGCAGCCGGCACGGTTGTCGGCCCACGCCGGGCGCTTGCCGGCGAAGTGTTCCAGGCCGGCACGCTCGGTGTATGGATCGCGCAGTACGTCCTGCAACGCATGAACGCCGCCGAGGTCGCCCTGCTCTGCGCGGTCGATGGCCTCCTGGGCCAGCCAGTTGCGCAGCACGTACAGCGGATTGGCCGCGGTCATCTTCGCCGTGCGCTCGCTGGCCGACAGCGGATCGGCCTGCAACCGCGCCGTGTAGTCCTGCAGCCACTGCTGCAACGGTGCCTGCACCGCCTGCTGGCGCGCCTCGTCGTAGTACACCGCGTCCAGCAGCGCCGCATCCGGTGCCGTCGGATCGATACGCATCAGCGCACGCCAAGCCAGTGTCATGTCCATGGCACCGTCCTGCATCAGCTGCTGCCAGCGCAGGAAGAGCTGCAGGTCGTCATCGTCGGCCGCGGCCAGTCCGAGCTTGGCGGCAGCATCGCGACGCGTGCAGGCCACGAAGGTGGACTGATAGGCCGCCAAGCCCGCTTGTAGCGGTGCGACATCACCGAACAGCGGAGACAGCGCCTGCGCCAATCGGCTCAGGTTCCAGTACGCCACCTGCGGCTGGGTGCCGAAACGATAGCGGCGGCCCTGCGCGTCGGTGGTGTTCGGCGTCCAGTCCGGGTCGAAGTCCTCGACCCATCCGTAGGGGCCGTAATCGAGTGTGAGGCCGAGCACGGACAGGTTGTCAGTGTTCATCACGCCATGCACGAAGCCGACGCGCATCCAGTGCGCGATCATCTCGGCGGTGCGCACCGCGATCTGCGCGAACCAGTCGCCGTACAGTGCCTCACCCTGCCCTTGGAGTTCAGGGAAATCGCGGGCGATGCAGGCATCGACCAGCTGCTGCAGCAACGCGGTTTCCCCGCGCGACGCCGGAAGCTCGAAGGAACCAAAGCGCAGGAACGACGGCGACACCCGGCATACGATGGCACCCGGCTCGGCACGTGGATGGCCGTCATAGAACATGTCGCGCACCACGTCGTCGCCGGTACCGACCAGCGACAGCGCGCGCGTGGTCGGCACACCCAGATGATGCATCGCCTCGCTGCACAGGAATTCGCGGATGGATGAGCGCAGCACTGCGCGCCCATCGGCACCGCGTGAGTACGGCGTCGGGCCGGCCCCCTTCAGCTGCAGCTCCCAGTGGCGGCCATCCGGCGCGACCAGTTCACCCAGCGAGATCGCACGCCCATCGCCGAGCTGACCGGCCCAGTGACCAAACTGATGGCCACCGTAGTTGGCTGCCCATGGCTGCATGCCGGCGTACAGTGCATTGCCGCCAAACACCTGCGCGAAGCCTTCGCTCTCGACCTCAGCGGTATCGAAGCCAAGCATCGCGACGACGTCCGGCGCCCAGGCCAGCAGCGTGGGCGCCGTCACCGGGGTCGGCATCACTGGCGACCAGGCGGCGCCCAGCACTTCGCGGCGGCGTGGGCCGGATTCAGGGTCGCCTGGTAGCGTGTGCAGCAGGCGGTTGTCGAAACGGGGGCTGTCAGTATCCATGGTGCTGAAGATGGGGGCGACGGCCACCCTCCTCAATTGCCGCTGAGTGCCTGCAGGTGACCGCCGTGGGCCTCGGCACGCTGATAGGCCGGGCGTTCACCGATGCGCTTGAGGAAGCCACGCAGTGCCGGCTTGTCGTCGAGGCCACCACCGCGCGCAGCCGCAGCCTGGATCGGGAAGCTCATCTGGATGTCGGCGGCACTGAAGCGCTCGCCGGCGAACCACGGGCTTTCGGTCAGGCGGCGCTCCATCCAGTCCAGGTGCAGACGCCGCTGCGGGCCGATGAAGCCACGCTCGGCCTTGTCGGCGATGCTGCGTGCGATCGGGCGCGCGAAGAACGGCATCGGTGCGCTGCGGATGCGACCGATCACCAGGGTTAGCAGCAGCGGCGGCATCGCCGAGCCTTCGGCGTAGTGCAGCCAGTAGCGGTAGGCGATGCGTTCGGCACCATCGGCAGGCGTCGGCGACGGCGACAGCTGGCGCTGGGTGTCGTAGCGGTCGGCAAGGTAATCGAGAATGGCACCGGATTCGGCCAGCACCAGCTCACCATCCTGCAGTACCGGCGACTTGCCCAGCGGATGCACCTGACGCAGTTCCGGCGGTGCCAGCAGCGTCTTCGGATCGCGCGGATAGCGGCGCAGCTCGTAGTCCAGCCCCAGCTCCTCCAGCATCCACAGCACGCGTAGTGAACGGGAGTTTTCCAGATGGTGGACGATGCGCATGGGAACGATCCTTGGGAAGACCTGCATCGTACCGCGCACGGTGCATGCCCTTTGTAGAGTCGGGCATGGCCCGACTCTACAAAAAGCAGCGGGCAATAAAAAACGCCGGAAGCTTTCGCTTCCGGCGTTCTGGCTACCAAACGGTAGCAGACGGATTAGACCGCCTGCACCTGGTCAGCCTGCATACCCTTCTGACCCTGGACGGCGATGAAGGTAACCTTCTGGCCTTCCTGCAGGGTCTTGAAGCCGGTGCCCTGGATGGCACGGAAGTGCACAAACAGGTCCGGGCCGCTTTCCGGGGTGATGAAGCCGAAGCCCTTGGCGTCGTTGAACCACTTGACGGTGCCGGTCTGACGATCAGACATTTGACTAACTCCTGAAACACATGTTGAAAAAATCGCAGCCACCGGGTATCGGGGCCGAGACTGAGTTGCAGGCGTTGGTAAAGCGGATCGATGAGCGGATCGTGAGATCAACTGCACCAGGCCACGATTCACGGTGACCCTAGCAAACACAGTGGGACGAACGATACGCGTGTTTTCTGCAAAAAGCGATAGCCCGGACGTTCATCGGCAAACGCCGCCCGCTAGGCGTGGCAAGGGTTGGCGCCTTTTTGCGGCTAACCCCGAGTCCCCATTCAGTTTTTTCCTACCCTACACTGGGTAAATGACTGAAGCTGAAACCCAAGCTGAACACGCCCGCCCCCGTATCTGGGTGGATGCAGATGCCTGCCCCACCGTCATTCGCGACATCCTGTTCCGGGCGGCTGAACGGGTCGGGATCGAACTGACCCTGGTCGCCAACCAGTGGATCCGTACCCCGCCCTCACGCTGGCTGCGCTCGATCCAGGTGCCGCAGGGCCTGGACGTGGCCGACAGCGCCATCGTCGAGCGGGTGGCCGCCGGCGACCTGGTGGTCACCCAGGACATCCCGCTGGCCGCACTGGTGCTGGAAAAGAAGGCGGTGGCGCTGAACCCGCGCGGCCAGCTGTACACCCCGAACAACATGGCCGAACGGCTGTCGATGCGCAATTTCATGGAGGAACTTCGCGGCGCCGGGGTACCGACCGGGGGGCCTCCGCCATTGGGACCACGCGACCGGCAGCTGTTTGCGGCCGAGCTGGACCGCTGGCTGGCGCGCCATTCGGCCCGCTGAGCGCTTCTAGCCTTCCTGATCAGGCAGGCGCAGGCAACGCTGGCTGCTGAACACCCGACGCTCGCCGCTCAACGGGTCGTCGAAGGCCAGCCCCTGCGCCAGCAGCTGCAGCGGCACCTCGGCCGTGCCTGCCGGCCGCTGCCGCAACTGCGGATACAGGTCATCGCCCTCGATCGGCGCGCCCAGCATCGCCATGTGCACGCGCAGCTGGTGCTTGCGGCCGGTTTCCGGCAGCAGCCGATAGCGCCAGATCGGTCCCTCACCCTCGATCAGCTCGATCCGGCTGCGCGCATTGGGCTCCCCGGGCACTTCGGCCATGCGGAAGAACGGTTCGGCCGGAGCCAAACGGCTGTGCCGATGCAGCGGGAACGTCACCGCGGGCAGTGCCGGCGCCAGCGCCTCGTAGGTCTTGTCGATGCGGCGTTCGCGGAACAGCCGCTGGTAGGCGTCGCGCGATGCAGCCTGCGTGGAGAACAGCACCAGGCCTGCAGTCAGCCGGTCCAGCCGATGCAGCGGCACCAGATCGGTATTGCCGGTGCTCGCGATCAGGCGTGCCAGCAACGTCTCGCGCACATAACCTCCCGCTGGCGTGACCGGCAGGAAGTGCGGCTTGTCGGCCACCAGCAGGTGCGGGTCGTGATGGACGATGGTCTCGGCGACGGGGATCGCCGGCTCGTCCACAACCTCGCGGAAGTACTGGATCTCCAGCCCCACCTGCCAGGGCATGTCCGCTGCCAGCGCCCTGCCCTGCGCGTCCTGCACCCGTCCACGCGTGAAGCGATCCTGCCATTGCTCACGATCGATGCGCGGAAAACGCGCGCAAAGACCGTCGAGCAGGGTGGCCCAGTGGCCGGGCGGAAGCTGCAGGCGGCTGGGCAGGATCATCAGGTCCACTCATGCAACGGAAAAGAGCTCAAGCGTGCCACGTTGACGCTGCACAGACAGCCCGGCCACGGACACCCCCGGAGCAAACCTCTATCATGGTCCTCTTTAGTCCACGGTACCCCCATGGCTCTCACCGCCACCATCCGCAAGGCCGAACTGCAGATCAGCGACATGGATCGCGGCTATTACGCGACCCACAACCTGACCCTGGCCCAGCACCCGTCCGAGACCGACGACCGCCTGATGGTGCGCCTGCTCGCCTTCGCGCTGAACGCTGGCGACCGCCTGGAGTTCGGCCGCGGTCTGAGCACCGATGACGAACCGGACCTGTGGGAACACGACTACACCGGCGACATCCTGCAGTGGATCGACCTGGGCCATCCCGACGAATCGCGCATCCGCAAGGCCAGCAACCGCAGCCGCCAGGTGCAGGTGATCAACTATGGCGGCAACGCTTCGGAGATCTGGTGGAGCAAGCAGGGCAAGGGCCTGGCGCGCTTCGACAACCTGTCCGTGGTTGACCTGGACGGCGACTTCGTCGAGCGCTGGGGCCAGCAGATCAAGCGCGCGATGCGCTGGAGCGTGCTGATCCAGGACGGCGAGGTGCAGCTGCTGGACGACCAGATCCAGCTTGACGTGATTCCGAACTGGCGCAAGCGCGCCAAGGCATGAGCGCGATCCGTTGCGATGTGGTGGTGATCGGTGCCGGCGCAGCCGGGCTGATGACCGCGATCACGGCCGGTCAGCGTGGCCGCCAGGTACAGGTGATCGACCATGCCAACAAGATCGGCAAGAAGATCCTGATGTCCGGTGGTGGCCGCTGCAATTTCACCAACACCGGCACCACCCCGGCCAACTTCCTGTCGGCCAACCCGCACTTCTGCAAGTCTGCACTGGCACGCTACACGCCCTGGCATTTCATCGAGCTCGTCCACAAGCACGGCATCGCCTATCACGAAAAAGAGCTTGGACAGCTGTTCTGCGACATTTCGTCCAAGCAGATCGTGAAGATGCTGGTGGACGAATGCCAGGCGGCGGGCGTGCAGATCCGTACCCAGTGCAGCGTCGAGCGCATCGAGCATGGCACCGATGGTTTCCGCGTACACACCACGCAGGGCCTGTTCCATTGCGCCTCGCTGGTGGTGGCCACCGGTGGCCTGTCGATTCCCAGCCTTGGCGCCACCGGTTTCGGCTATGAGATCGCCCGCCAGTTCGGCCACCAGGTGCTGCCGACCCGCGCCGGACTGGTGCCGCTCACTCTCAGCGGCAAGCACCAGGAGCGGCTGGCCGATCTCAGCGGTGTGGCGCTGCCGATCGAGGCACGCTGCAATGGAAAGAGCTTCCAGAACTTCATGCTGCTGACCCACCGCGGCGTAAGTGGCCCGGCGATCCTGCAGATCTCGTCGTTCTGGCAACCCGGTGACGCGCTGGAGCTGGACCTGTTGCCTGGCCAGGATGCCGGTGACTGGCTGCGCCAGATGAAGCAGGAGCGGCCCGCCGCCGAACTGCGCACGGTGCTGGGCGAGGTGCTGCCGAAGCGGCTGGCGCAGCGCCTGTGCGAGCACTGGCTGCCCGACCGTCCGGTGCGCCAGTTGGACGAGCCGGTGCTGCGCCAGGCTGCACAGTTGCTGGGCGCGTTCCCGCTGGTGGCCAGTGGCACCGAGGGCTACCGCACCGCCGAAGTCACCCTGGGCGGCGTGGATACGGCCGAAGTCTCGTCTTCGACGCTGGAATCCAAGCGCGTGCCCGGCCTGCATTTCGTCGGTGAGGTGCTGGATGTGACCGGCTGGCTGGGCGGCTACAACTTCCAGTGGGCCTGGGCCAGCGGCCACGCGGCCGGCGGCGTGGTGTGAACCACATCGCCGTTCGATGCGCGCAAGGGGTGCGCGCATGGACGGTTCGCCGCGCATCGTGTATCTAGGTTCGCAGATTGGGGAGCAGTGCATGCAGAACGCGAACGACATCACCATCCGCCTGCTGATCGTCGACGACAGCGGCGAGAATGCCGAAGCCATCGTCAGCACCCTGCGCAACAGCGGCATCGCGGTGCGCCCATGGCGCCCGCAGGACGCGGCCGAACTGGCCCAGGTGCTGGCCAGCCAGGCCATCGACCTGGTGCTGGCGTCACCCTCGCAGGGCATTCCACTGCCGTTGGCCGCACAACATATCGCTGCCAGCGGCAAGGACATTCCGCTGGTGCTGCTGGCCGAGCGCATCGACGAGGACGAGCTGGTGCAGGCCAGCAGCCATGGTATCCGCGCCCTCGCCCTGCGCCAGCGCCCCGAGCATCTGCTTGCGGTGATCCGTGACCAGTGGGTGGACCTGCAGGCGCGTCGCGGCCTGCGCCGCATCGAGGCACAGATGCGCGAGACCGAGCGCCGCTGCGATGCGTTGATTGCCTCCTCGCGCGATCCCATCGCCTACGTGCACGAAGGCATGCATATCCGCGCCAACGATGCCTACCTGGAAATGTTCGGCTACGAGCATTTCGACGACATCGAAGGCATCTCCCTGCTGGACATGGTCGCCGCCCAGCACGTGGAGGGCTTCAAGCAGCTGCTGAAGGGCCTGAGCCGTGGCGAGGCGCCGCCGCCGCAGTACCAGCTCGATGCCCGTCACGAGGACGGCAGCGCGTTTCCGGCGACGATGGAATTCACTGCCGCCACCTATGAAGGCGAGTCCTGCCTGCAGGTGGTGCTCCGCCGCCGCATGGAGTTCGACCCGGAACTGGCGCGCGAGGTCGAGGACCTGCGCCAGCGCGACCAGGTCACCGGCCTGCTCAACCGCCCGACCTTCATGCTGCAGCTGGAAAGCGCGGTAGCCCAGGCCGGGCGCAGCGAAGGCCAGTTCGGCCTGCTGCTGATCGAGCCGGACCACTATGCGCGCCTGCTGCCGGACATCGGCCTGGCGTCGGCCGACACCCTGATCGGCGCCCTCGCCGGCCTGCTGGCCGAAGTGGTGGGCGAGGATGCGCAACTGGCCCGTTTCGGCGAGCACAATTTCGCCGTGCTGCAGGCCGGCCCGTATGCGCAGACCGTGGCGCTGGCCGAGCGCATCCGCGAGGCCTACGCCGCGCATGTGTTCAGCATCGGCGCCCGCTCGGCCACGGTGACGGTGAGCATCGGCGGCGTGCAGGTGGGCGAGAAGATCGCCAGCATCGGCCAGGTACTGGCGCGCGCCAGCGAATGCACGCATGCCGCCGCCGAGCTGGGCAACACCTGCCGCATCTTCGACCCGGCCGCCGCTGACCGCGTGGAGGAAGAACGCGTGCTGCGCTGGGTCGCGCGCATCCGTGAAGCACTGGCTGGCGACGGCTTCCAGCTGCACTACCAGCCGGTACTGAACCTGCAGGGCGAGTCACTGGAGCTGTACGAGGCGTATCTGCGCCTGGAGCATAACGGCGAACTGCTGAGCCCGACTGCGTTCCTGGGCATCGCCGAGGAGCACGGCCTGCTGGCCGACATCAACCGCTGGGTGGTCTCGCAGGCGATCGCCGTGCTTGGCCAGCGCGCCCGCGAAGGGCATGCCACCCAGATGCTGGTGAAGGTGACCCCGGAATCGTTCGACGACCCGCAGATGATCGCCACCCTTCGCCGTGAGCTGCAGGCACAGGGTGTGCCTGGCGAGCGGCTGTGGCTGCATGCGCCGGAAGCGAAGGTGTTCACCCACCTGCGCAGCGCCCAGCAGTTCCTTGCCGAAGTGGCACCGCTGGGTTGCCGGATCGGCCTGGAGCAGTTCGGCTCGGGGCTGGATTCGTTCCAGCTGCTGGCCCACTTCCAGCCCCAGTTCCTCAAGCTGGACCGTGGTTTCACCAGCGACCTGGCGACCACCCGTGAGAACATCGACCGCATCAGCCAGATCACCGCGCGTGCGCAGGAAGCCGGCATCCGCACCATCGCCGAGTTCGTCAGCGATGCCAATTCGATGACCCTGCTGTTCAGCGCCGGCGTGGACTATGTGCAGGGCGACTTTGTCGGCCCCGCGCTGGCGGAGATGGGCTTCGAGTTCGGTTGACCGATGGTAGTGCCGGCCGCTGGCCGGCAGCCTCAGGTACCCGGGGT
>NZ_JBWKOO010000015.1:0-116243 GCF_059416125.1 Stenotrophomonas sp. GW821-FHT09E08 | reverse complement strand
CCCCCCCCCCCCCCGGCACTACCAAAAGAGAAGGCCGGCTTTCGCCGGCCTTTTGCTTGATCAGGTCAGATCGACCAGGTTGTCGATCTTCACGTCCGGATTGACGTCGGCCTCGTAGTCGACGCCCTCCACGCCAAAACCGAACAGGCGCAGGAAGTCGGCCTTGTAGCCGGCCAGGTCGCTGATCTCGTACAGGTTCTCATTGGTCACCTGCGGCCACAGCGCAACGACCTTGCCCTGCACGTCCGCCGCCATTTCCTTGTAGTCCGCCCGCAGGCGGCCTTCTTCGTCGATGAGCGCGACCTTGTTGCCGTCTCCATCAACCAGGTCGTGGCGCAGGCGATCGACCGCCACACCATCGGCGCTGGCACCGTAGAGGATGTCGTAGAGCACATCGAGCTGTTCGATGCAGCCTTCGTGGGTGCCCTTTTCCTTCATCACCTTGAACAGCAGCGACAGGTACAGCGGCATGGTCGGAATGGCCGAGCTGGCCTGGGTGACCACCGCCTTCAGCACCGACACCCGGGCGTCGCCACCGATCTTGGCCAACTTCTCGCGCAGGCTCAGCACCTTGGTGTCCAGGTCTTTCTTGGCCGCGCCGATCGAACCGTTCCAGTAAATGGCCTGGGTGATTTCTTCGCCCACGTAGGTGAAGGCAGTGGTGGTGCAGCCGTTGGCCAGCACGCCGGCATCGGCCAGCGCGTCGATCCACATCTGCCAGTCCTCACCGCCCATCACCGCGACCGTGCCGGCGATTTCCTCGGCCGTGGCCGGCTGAAGGTGGGTCTCGGTCAGCACTTCCTTGTCGGTGTCCAGCCCGCGCAGGGTGATCGGCTCTCCGATCGGCTTCAGCGTCGAGCTGATGATTTCACCGGTCTTCGGGTGCTTGCGACGCGGCGCGGCCAGGCTGTAGACCACCTGATCCACCTGGCCGAGATCGGCCTTGATCATCTCGATGGTCCTGGCCTTCACTTCATCGGAGAAGGCATCGCCGTTGATGCTCTTGGCGTACAGGCCGGCTTCGTCGGCGTACTTGTGGAACGCGGCGGAGTTGTACCAGCCCGCAGTGCCCGGCTTGCTCTCGGTGCCAGGGCGCTCGAAGAAGATGCCCAAGGTCGCCGCGCCGCTGCCGAACGCCGCGGTGATGCGCGCAGCCAAGCCGTAGCCGGTAGAGGCACCGATCACCAGCACGCGCTTGGGGCCGTTCTGGATCGGCGGGCGCGCACGGATGTAGTCGATCTGCTGCTTGACGGCGGCCTCGCAGCCGGTCGGGTGGGTGGTGACGCAGATGAAGCCGCGGACGCGCGGTTTGATGACCATGGATACCTCGGGTTGGCAGATGCGGCGCGCGGGGCGCTCAGCAGGAATACGGGCGCGCGCCTGCGCGCGCGAACCGCAGGATCGTAGTGCGCGGGGGAAGATTGCACAACCGACGCTGGCGTAGGGTGGTGGTGTTTTGCAGGGTTGCACCCTGCACCTGCAGAGACCGGAGCAACGTCAAAAGCTGGGTTCCTGTGAGATGGCGGGGTGGGTCCGGTGGAGGGGGACGCCGTGAACCCGTCCATGGGGGCTTGGTCGCGGCATCCATGCCGCTCACACCCCCTCCACCGGACCCACCCCGCCTTCGACAGTCTTCCGCGATCTGTCGGAACAGCTCTTGGGGGCAGATCCGTTTTCCGAAGGAAAACGGATCTGCCCCCATTTGTTTGTATCGATATCTGACAGATGTGCCGACCAACGGTCGGCACCCACCAACAGCCGCGTGAACCTGTCGAAGGCGGGGCACTGTGGGTTTGCGGGGTGTGAGCCGCATGGATGCGGCGACCAAGCCCCCATGGATGGGTTTACGGCGTCCCCGCAAACTCACAGTGCCCCGCCATCCCACGGAATGCCGCTTCGCTTTGGATTTGGCTGTTGCTGTTGCTTCGGCAGGTGCAGGGCGCCGCCCTGCCAACAAAAAACCCCGCTTGCGCGGGGTTCTCTGTGTGCTGCGTGCAACGGGTACTTACGGGCGACGGGCCAGGGCCTCGACGTCCTTCGCCTTCGGCAGCAGGTCCTGCTTGCTGACGCGCAGGAAACCGATCGTCAGCATCGGCACCGCCACCAGGATCGAGGACAGCACCACGATCACCGCACCGATCATGTGCGTCTCGGCCAGGCCTTCCATCGAGCTGCCGCCGTACATGTACAGGGCAAGCGCTGACAGGAAGAACATCACAGCCGTGATCACCGTACGCGACAGCGTCTGGTTGATCGAACGGTTCAGCACTTCCATCGAGTCCACGCGCAGGCTGCGGAAGTTCTCGCGGACGCGGTCGAAGACCACGATGATGTCGTTGATCGCAAAGCCCATCACCGACAGCAGGCCGGCCAGCACGGTCAGGTCGAACTCACGGCCCAGCAGGGACACATAAGCCACCGTCACGATCAGGTCGAACATCGCCACGATGCTGGCGGTGACCGCGAACTTCCATTCGAAGCGCACCGCGATGTAGATCAGGAAGCCGGCCAGCATGAAGATGGTGGCGTACAGGCCATTCATCGCCAGGTCCTTGCCGATCTGCGGACCCACGAACTCATTGCGCAGCACCGTAGCCTGGTTGTCGGCGGTGGACAGCGCCTTCACCACGGCCGCGGCGGTGGCCTTGTCCTCGTGCGCGGCATCGCCGGTGCCCGGGGCGTGCTCACCGTGCGGGGCCAGGCGGATCAGCAGATCGGTGTTGCCACCAACACTCTGTACCTGGGCGCCGTCGAAGCCGCTCTCTTCGAGCTTGGTACGGACCTGCTCGACGTCCACCGCCTTGTCGAAGCGGGCTTCGATCAGGGTGCCGCCGGTGAAGTCCAGGGCGTAGTTGAAGCCCTTGAAGCCGATGATGGCGATCGAGGCCAGGAACACGATGATCGTGACGACCATCGCGACATGGCGCCAGCGCATGAAGTCGATCTTGGTGTCGTTCGGGAGGATGTGCAGCGGAAACAGTTTCATGTGCGTGTCGTCCCGTCAGATGGCCACGTTCTGGAGCTTCTTGCGGCGGCCGTAGATCAGCGTCGCCAGTGCACGCGACACGGTGATCGCGGTGAACATGGAGGCGAAAATACCGATGATCATGGTCAGCGCGAAGCCCTTCAGCGGACCGGTACCGAATGCGAACAGCGCCACACCGACGATCAGGCCGGTCAGGTTGGCGTCGAGGATGGTGCCCGAAGCACGTTCGTAACCGGTCACGATCGCGGTCTTGCCCGGCACGCCGGCACGCAGTTCTTCACGGATACGTTCGTTGATCAGCACGTTGGCGTCGACCGACAGGCCGACCGACAACGCCAGGCCGGCGAAGCCCGGCAGGGTCATGGTCGCACCGAAGAGCGACATCACCGCGACCACGATCAGCAGGTTGAACAGCATCGCGATCGAGGTGATCACGCCGAACATGCGGTAGTAGACGCTGAAGAACACCAGGGTGAACAGGAATGCGAACACGACCGCGCGCATACCGTTCTTGACGTTCTCGGCGCCCAGGCTCGGGCCGACCACGCGCTCTTCGACGAAGTCCATCGGCGCGGCCAGCGAGCCGGACTTCAGCAGCTTGGCCAGGTCCTCGGCTTCCTTCTTCTGCAGGCCGGTGGTCTGGAAGTTCTTGCCGAACACGCCGTTGATGTTGGCCACCGAGATCACTTCCTCGTTGACCTTGAAGCCACGCACTTCCTGGCCGTCAACGACGGTCACGGTCGGCACGCGCTCGGTATAGACCACCGCCATCGGCTTGTTCACGTTGGCACTGGTGAAGTCGAACATGCGCTGGCCGCCGACGTTGTTCAGCGTCACGCTGACTGCCGGGGAGCCACTGTTCGAATCAGTCACCGCCTGCGCGCCGACCATCTGGTCACCGGTGACGATCACGCGCTTGTTCAGCAGGATCGGGCCGCGGCCATCACGCTGCTGGTAGACCTTCGCCTCCGGCGGGATGCGGCCGGCGGTGATGGCGTCCTGCGCGTTGCCCTCGACCACCGCACGGTATTCCAGGGTGGCGGTGGCGCCGATCATGCGCTTGGCTTCGGCGGTGTCCTGCACGCCCGGCAGCTGAACGACCACGCGGTCGGCACCCTGGCGCTGGATGATCGGCTCGGCCACGCCGAGCTGGTTCACACGGTTGCGCAGGGTGTTGATGTTCTGCTCGATGGCGCCGTTGGCGATCTGGGTGATCTCGGTTTCCGGCACGGTCACCGTAATGCGGTTGCCACTGATGTCGTAGCCGAGGGTCGGCTGCGCCTTGACCAGGGCGGCACGGGCGCGCTGCGCGGCATCGTCACCGGCGGACGGGCTCAGGTTGGCCACGATGCTGTTGTCAGCGCGGCGTTCCACCGACTGGTACGGGATGCGCGCATCACGCAGGGTGCTGCGCACGTCTTCGGTGTAGGCATCCAGGCGCTTGTCCAGGGCGGCCTTCTGGTCGACCTGCAGCACGAAGTGCACGCCACCCTGAAGGTCCAGGCCCAGCACCATCGGGCGACCACCGAGGTTGGCCAGCCAGTCCGGCACGGTCGAGGCCAGGTTCAGGGCCACGGTGTAGTTCTCACCGACGGTGTCACGCAGGGCGTCGCTGGCAGCGGACTGCGCCTTCAGGTCCGGCAGGCGGACGATCAGGCTCTCCCCTTCCTTCTCGGCACCAACGGCGTCCACGCCGGCCTTCTTCAGGTCGGCCAGCACACGGTCACGCAGCGCATCGTCGATCTGCCCGCCACGGTTGGCGGTGATCTGGATGGCCGGGTCCTTCTGGTAGATGTTGGGCAGCGCGTACAGCGCGCTGAGCGCCAGTACGATCAGGATGACGACGTACTTCCAGCGTGGAAATTCGAGCATTGCTTGGGTCCCGCGCGGCGCCATCCCCGGCGCCGCGGTTGTGCTTCGGAAAGGGAGTGGCTTACTTGGCCGAATCCAGGGTGCCGGTCGGCAGCACGCTGCCAACAGCGCCCTTCTGCACGCGGATGCGCACGTTCTCGGCCACTTCGATGGTGACGAAGTTGTCGCCGATGTCGGTGACCTTGCCGGCGATGCCGCCGTTGGTCAGCACTTCGTCGCCACGCTTGATCTTCTCCAGCATGGACTTGTGCTCCTTCTGCCGCTTCATCTGCGGGCGGATCATCAGGAAGTACATGATGGCGATCAGGATGACCGGGAACAGCAGCGTGGTCAGGCCCATGCCCTGCGGTTGGCCGCCGGCGGCCTGGGCGTGGGCGGCGGGAATCAGGAAGGCAAGCAGGTTCATCGTTGGTCCTTTGGTTGGGCGGCGCTTCGGCCCTTTCACGGGCACGAGGTGTCGACCGCGGATCTGGGTCAGCCTTGAAGTATGCCACGGCCCCGGGCATTCGTCCTTGGGCCGTTTGGCAGGGGGTGTTCGGGTTACAGGGGCGGCGCGACCGCCCCGCGTGCCGCGTAGAAAGACTCACGGAAGGCCAGGAAGGTTCCCGCCTCGATCGCCGCGCGGATGTCGGCCATGAGCTTTTCGTAATAGAACAGGTTATGCAGGGTGCCCAGCATCGGCGCCAGCATCTCGTTGCAGCGGTCCAGGTGGCGCAGGTAGGACCGGGTGTAGCCGCCGGTGCAGGCCACGCAGCCGCAGCCCGGCTCGATCGGGTCCATGTCGCGCGCGTACTGGGAATTACGGATGCGAACGGTGCCGAACGAGGTGAAATAGTGGCCGTTGCGCGCATTGCGGGTCGGCATTACGCAGTCGAACATGTCCACGCCACGTGCGACACCCTCGACCAGGTCCTCCGGCCGGCCCACGCCCATCAGGTAGCGCGGGCGGTCAGCAGGCAGTTCCGGGTCCAGGTGGTCGAGCATGGCGTTGCGCTCGTCTTCGGGCTCGCCCACGGCCAGGCCGCCGATGGCATAGCCGTCGAAACCGATCGCCTGCAGGGCATCGGCCGAGCGGCTGCGCAGGTCGGTGTGCACGCCGCCCTGGACGATGCCGAACAGGGCCGCGTCGTTGCCGAGCTCGTCATGCGCGTTGCGGCTGCGCTGGGCCCAGCGCAGGCTCAGCTCCATCGAACGGCGCGCCACATCCTCGGTGGCCGGGTACGGGGTGCACTCGTCGAAGATCATCACCACATCCGAATCGAGCACCTTCTGGATCTTCATGCTCTCTTCCGGGCCCAGGAACACCCGGGCACCGTCGGTTGGCGAGGCGAAGGTCACGCCCTGCTCGGTGATCTTGCGGCGGTGGGCCAGCGAGAACACCTGGAAGCCGCCGGAGTCGGTCAGGATCGGGCCATCCCAGCGGCAGAAGCCATGCAGGCCGCCGTGGTCGGCGATGATGTCCAGGCCCGGCCGCAGGTACAGGTGGAAGGTATTGCCGAGGATGATCTCGGCACCCAACGCACGCACCTGGTCCGGCAGGATGCCCTTGACCGAGCCATAGGTACCCACCGGCATGAAGGCCGGCGTTTCCACCGTGCCACGCGGGAAGGTCAGGCGGCCACGGCGGGCACGGCCGTCGCGGGTCTGGAGCTGGAACTGCAATCGGGACATGGAGCGGTCATTCGGGCAAATAGTTGCCCATTGTCCCCCAAAACCCGGCGCCGACGAACCCCACGACCTGTCTACGCCGTTCAGCGCCCTGCCCGCAGGCGCCAGCGCTGCGCCACCAGATCGGCCAGCGCATCCGCCTGGATGGAGTTCAGGATGTCGTTGTGGTCGGCCGAGACACTGTCTGCGCCTGCGATCACCCAGACCGGACGTTGCTGCATCGACGCACAGCCCTGGCCCAGCATGGTCCGGGCGCGCAGAACGAAACGGCCATCGGCAAGTGTTGCGGTACAGGCGTCCAGCTGTGGTGGGGGACAGGCGTCGGCCGTGGCGCAGACCCAGGCTCGATGAGTCTGGCGCTGACGGTCAAATCCAATGGGCGTGCCCCTGAACGCAATCCGGTAGCCCACACCGACGGCCTTGTCGCCCTGCCCCTGCAGCACCGTCACCTTTCGATGCTGGCGCAAAGCATCCGCAGCCGTGATCGATACCGTTCCGGCAAACGCCGGTGACGCGGCCCACGCGGAGACCAGCGCCTGCTCGACCTCGTCGAACTCACGCTCAGCCACTGCCGGATTGAGCATGAAGTACTCGAAGCCGTCCAACTGCTCCTGCACCAGGCCATCCTTGATGGCATGGAACAAGGCCGAGCCGCCGAAACTGTGGCCGATCATGTAGACCGCCCTCTCGGAATGCTGCTCGCGCAACAGGGCCACCACCTGCGCCAGCCCCTTCTCCCCTACCGTCACCGAGGCGTTCTTGCGATCCCATACCGTCAGAAAGTCGCTCGGCTCCCAGGCCAGCGGAGTATCGAAGGAGTCACCACGCCACCCCACATAGAGCCCCCTCACCGGGATCCCCGCCTTGGCCTCGACCTTGCCAAGGAACTCGTCAAAATCAGTGAAGTTGCTGTCATTGGGCGATGCGTTGTGGTGCCAGCCGTTGATGAAAACCACCACTGGGAGATCAACAGGTTCCGTCGCCAACCAGCGCTGCAGGCGGTCGAACTGACCCGGCCAATGGAAATTCCCGGCATCATTGATCTCGATCACCATTCGCTCGCTGCGCGCAGGCAACGCGAGGGGACGGGCCTCATGCTCGGGCCAGTAGGCGACATCGGGCACGCTGGAACAGGACGAAAGGCCACACACGATCAGGCACAGCCCGGCAATCCGGCGCATGAGCGTTCTCCTTGGTGGGGCACCGGCCCCTCCCCGGGGTCTGCGCGCTGCGATCCTAGCCTGCTGGCGCAGGCCTTGGACGACCGCCTGTCGGCGGGCTGCCCGCTCAACCCTGGAAGTAGCAACAAACCTTGAGGGGCGAGGCTTCAACTTCGCCGCCACTGGTCTTGGCGGGTGGTCACCCATCCCTCGCAGTGCACCTTCTGCTGGAGAGATCGTCGGGATGCCATCCACGCATGGCGTGGATCTACTGGTTCAAGTGTTGGAGCAGATCGACCCCATGCGGGGACTCGGTTTTCCGGGTACAAGCCTTGCGCACCAACGGTGCGCACCCATCAGGCTGGGACACCCATCAGGTTGGCTCACCCATCAAGGCAGTGCATCCACCAGGCAGAGGCAGCGCCTCAACCCGCCTGCGGGAACAACAGCATGGCGTCGCCGTAGCTGAAGAAGCGGTAGCGCTGCGCGATCGCGTGCTGGTAGGCCTCGAACACGCGCTCCTTGCCGGCGAACGCGGAAATCATCATCAGCAGCGTGCTTTCCGGCAGATGGAAGTTGGTCACCATCGCGTCGACGCTGCGGATGCGGTAGCCCGGGGTGATGAAGATCTGCGTTTCACCAGCAAACGGCAGCAGTTCGCCATCGCGCATCGCGCTTTCCAGCGCGCGCACCACGGTGGTACCGACGCCGATCACCCGGCCGCCAGCGGCGCGCGTGCGCCGTACCTGCTGCACCAGCTCGGCACCCACGTTCAGCCACTCGCGGTGCATCACGTGGTCCTTCAGGTCATCGGCACGCACCGGCTGGAACGTACCCGCACCCACGTGCAGCGTGACGTGGCCGAAGTCCACGCCCTTGTCCTTCAGCGCGGCCAGCAGCGGTTCGTCGAAATGCAGGCCGGCGGTCGGCGCGGCCACCGCGCCCACTTCACGCGCGAACACGGTCTGGTAGCGCTCACGGTCGTCCATGCCCGGCTCGCGCTGGATATACGGCGGCAGCGGCAGGCGACCGGCATGCAGCAGCCACTGCTCCAGCGATTCCGGCACATGGAACTGCAGCACATAGAACTCGCCGTCGCGGCCCAGCACCTCGGCTTCACCACCGGCATCCAGCGCGATGCGGCTGCCGGCCTTGGGCGACTTGCTGGCTCCCACCTGCGCGCGGGCCTGCTGGCCGCCGAGCAGGCGCTCGATCAGGATCTCCACACGGCCACCGCTGGCCTTCTGCCCGAACAGGCGCGCTGGGATCACCCGGGTGTCGTTGAACACCAGCAGATCGCCCGGCTGCAGCAGCGACGGCAGGTCACGCACCTGCAGATCGGTGAAGGCGGCGGGGGCTTGCGGCACCAGCAGCAGGCGGCTTGCGGAACGTTCGGCCAAGGGCGCCTGCGCGATCAGTTCAGCCGGCAGGTCGTAGTTGAAATCGGACTTCTTCAAGGCAGTGGGCGGCAACAGGTCGACAATGGCGCGCATTGTACGTCCAGCGTCTGCGAGCCGGCGCGCTTCGCGGCGAACGTCGCGCAAAATGCTGCTATGCAGCAGGTTTCTGCGGGGTTATCGCGCAAAAAAACAAGTGCTAGCATCGAGTTGGAAGTCCGCTGCACGAGCCTGCCCCAAGCGCGCGTGATGACGCGCGTTTTGCTTTTGAAGACCCGTGCGACCCATTGTTTCAGGAGATCTGCAATGAGCTTCATCGAACGTCTCGCCCCCCTGCGCAACCAGCCCGGCACCCGCCTCACCTCCGGCCTGGACGATGCCACCCTGAAGGCCCTGTCCGCCAACCACCCGCAGCTGATCGCCGCGGTGGACGCCGCCGCCGAGGAATTCGCGCGTGTGCAGGCCGACCTGGGGCCGCTGCTGGCGCAGGACGAACAGGCGCAGATCGACGCGATGCAGGACGGCTTCGTCAATTTCTATGCCGATGATGCGGTGACTCCGTACGTGGCACTGGCCGCACGCGGCCCCTGGGTGGTCACCCTGAAGGGCGCGGTGCTGTACGACGCCGGCGGCTACGGCATGCTCGGCTTCGGCCACACCCCGGATGCCGTGCTGGAGGCTATGGCGCGCCCGCAGGTGATGGCCAACATCATGACCCCCAGCCTGTCCCAGCAGCGCTTCATCACCGCGCTGCGCGCCGAGATCGGCCACCGTCGTGGCGGCTGCCCGTTCACCCGTTTCATGTGCCTGAATTCCGGCTCTGAAGCGGTCGGCCTGGCCGCTCGCATCGCCGACGTCAATGCCAAGCTGCAGACCGACCCGGGTGCCCGCCACGCCGGCGCCGCGATCAAGCGCGTGGTGGTCAAGGGCAGCTTCCATGGCCGTACCGACCGCCCTGCCCTGTATTCCGATTCCAGCCGCAAGAGCTACATGCAGCACCTGGCCAGCTACCGTGGCGAAGACTCGGTGATTACCGTGGCGCCGTACGATGAGACCGGCCTGCGCAAGGTGTTCGAGGATGCCGCACGCAACCAGTGGTTCATCGAGGCGGTGTTCCTGGAACCGGTGATGGGCGAAGGCGACCCGGGCCGTTCGGTGCCGCCGTCGTTCTATGCGGTGGCCCGCGAACTGACCCGTGCCCATGGCAGCCTGTTGCTGCTGGACTCGATCCAGGCCGGCCTGCGCGCGCATGGCGTGCTGTCGGTGGTCGACTACCCGGGCTTTGAAGGCCTCGATCCGCCGGACATGGAAACCTATTCCAAGGCGCTCAACGCCGCGCAGTACCCGCTGTCGGTGCTGGCCGTGACCGAGCATGCCGCGCAGCTGTACCGCAAGGGCATTTACGGCAACACCATGACCAGCAACCCACGTGCGCTGGACGTGGCCTGCGCCACCCTGGCCCAGCTGACCCCGCAGGTACGCGCCAACATCGCCGAGCGCGGTGCCGAGGCGGTGCGCAAGCTGGAGCAGCTCAAGGGCGAACTGGGCGGCCTGATCACCAAGGTGCAGGGCACCGGCCTGCTGTTCTCCTGCGAGCTGGCCCCGCAGTTCAAGTGCTACGGCGCCAATTCCACCGAGGAATGGCTGCGCCAGCACGGCATCAACGTGATCCACGGTGGCGAGAACTCGCTGCGCTTCACTCCGCACTTCGGCATGGACAGCGAGGAGCTGGACCTGCTGGTGGGCCTGGTCGGCCGCGCCCTGCGTGAAGGCCCGCGCCGCGAGCAGGCCGCCGCGGCGTAAGCCCCGTTCTTTGTAGAGTCGAGCTTGCTCGACTCTACCGTTGCCGCGATCTGAACGAAGAACCGCCGAGCGCGGCTCGGCTCTACAGACGGCAACCGCGAAGGTCCATAATCCATAGACACCCCGTCCCTGACCGCTCTGCGGTCGGCGATGGGGCGTTTTCGTTTCCGGCCAAGAGACAGGAAGATCCATGAAATCGATCTGTGTGTACTGTGGTTCCAACGCTGGCAGCAAGCCGGCCTATACCGAACGCGCCCTTGCCCTGGGCGACCGCATCGCCCGCGATGGCATGCGCCTGGTGTACGGCGGCGGCAACGTCGGCCTGATGGGAACCGTGGCCAATGCCGTGCTCGCTGCCGGCGGCGAAGTGACCGGCGTGATTCCGCGCCAGCTCGCCGACTGGGAAGTGGCACATCGCGGCCTCACCGAACTGGAAATCGTAGGCTCGATGCATGAGCGCAAGTCGCGCATGTTCGACCTGGCCGATGGCTTCGTCACCCTGCCCGGCGGCTTCGGCACCATGGAAGAGATCTTCGAGATGCTGACCTGGCGCCAGCTGGGCATCGGCAACAAGCCGTGCGCGTTCCTCGACGTGGAAGGCTTCTACGCACCGCTGATCGGCATGATCGACCGCATGGTGGAAGAGCGCTTCCTGCATCCCGACCAGCGCCAGGACCTGTGGTACGGCTCGGACATCGAAGAAATGCTGGCGTGGATGAAGAACTACCAACCGGCGCAGGCCTCGAAGTGGATCGACGAGAAGCGTCGCGCCGCCCTGCGCTGAGGCTTCCCTGCGCGGTGGTTCAGACCGCCGCGCAGCCCCACGGTGCCGGCCGCCCCAGCAGGTAGCCCTGGCCATAGTCGCAGCCGAGTTCGCGCAGCGTCTGCTGCTGCGCCTCGGTTTCGATGCCCTCGCCGATGGTCTCGATGCCCAACGTGCGCGCCAGCGACAGCACGCCCTCGACCAGCGCGCGCGTGCTCTGCACTTCCGGTCCATGCAGACCGGCGATGAAGCTCTGGTCGATCTTCAGCGTGCTGATCGGGAAGCGGTGCAGGTAGGACAGCGCCGAGAAGCCGGTACCGAAATCGTCCAGCTGCACCTGGATGCCGCGCTCGCGCAGGCCCTGCAGGATGCGCAGCGTGTGCGGGCCGTCATCCAGCAGTGCGACCTCGGTGATCTCCAGCCGCAGCCGCTGCGGATCGGCACCGTACGCATCCAGCAGGCCGAACAGCCGGCCGCTGAACTCAGCAGAGCGGAAATGACGCGGTGACACGTTCACCGACACATAGGTGTGCCCGCCTTCGGCCAGGCCGGCGATGACCTGTTCGTAGATCAGCCAGTCGACCTGTTCGATCAGCCCACTCTCCTCGCCCAGCTCCAGGAACGCCCCCGGCAGCAGCAGGCCACGGCGCTCGTGCTGCCAGCGCAGCAGCGCCTCGTGCCCGACCACCTCGCCATCGGAGAGGCGCACGATCGGCTGGTAGAACGGCACGAAATCGTGGTTGTTGATCGCGCGGCGCAGATCGGCTTCCAGGTCGAGGCTGCGCATGGCCTGCTCGCGCATGTCCTCGTCGAAGATCGCGCAGCGGTCATGGCCCTGCGCCTTGGCCCGGTACATCGCGGCGTCGGCATCGCGCAGCAGCTCTTCGCCGGTACGGTAGCGCGGGTTCCACAGGGCGATGCCCAGGCTGCCAGACGGGAACAGTTCGCGGCCGGCGATCCACATCGATTCCTGCAGCGCCAGTAGCAGTCGCTGGCCAAAATCCAGTGCCTGCGCCAGACCCTGCGGACACTGCAGCAGCACTGCGAATTCGTCACCGCCCAGCCGCGCCACCACATCGTCGGTGCTGGCCATCGACACGATGCGCTTGGCCACTTCCACCAGCATGCGATCGCCCGCGGCATGGCCGATGCTGTCGTTGACCAGCTTGAAGCGGTCCAGGTCAAGGAACAACACGGCGAACACCGGTCCACCCTCGCGTCGGGCCAGCGCCAACGCATCCTGCAGGCGGTCGAGCAGATGCAGGCGGTTGGGCAGGCCGGTCAGCGCATCGTGCATGGCCTGGTGGGTCAGCCGTTGTTCTGCGCGCAGCCGCTCGCCGATCTGGCCGAGCAGTTTCTCGTTGACCTCGGCCAACTCGCGGGTGCGCTCTTCCACCCGTTTTTCCAACTCGGCATGCGCCGAACGCAGCCGTTGCTGGTCGCGCTGGCGGGCCAGGCCGGTGCCGATGTTCTGCGCGACGAAGGTCAGCAGGCGCTGGTCGTGCACGCTGAAGGTGCTGTTCTGGCTGTAACTCTGCACCACGATCGCGCCGACCACTTCGTCGTCGCGCAGCAGCGGCACGCCCAGCCAGCAATGCGAGCGCGCACCGGATTCGCGCACCTCGCCGTTGGCCAGCAGCGCATCGATCTGCGCGCGCGAAGCCAGCAGCGGCCGCCGGTTGCGTACCACGTATTCGGTCAGGCCACGGCTGAACGGTCGCGGCGCACGGCTGGCATTGTGCTCGTCCACCGAATAGACGAAATCCAGGCCATTGCCCGCCGCGTTGACCAGCGCGATGTAGAAATTGCGCGCGTCGAGCAGGCGCCCCACCACGCCGTGTACCCGCCCGTAGAACTGGGCCAGGCTGTCGGCCGACATCGCCATCTCGGCGATGTTGTACAACGCGGTCTGCAGCTGCTCGGCACGGCGTCGTTCGGCCACCTCGTCCTGCAGGCTGTGGTTGGCGCGCTGCAGCTGCTGGGTGCGCCGCTCGACCTGCTGTTCCAGCCGCACCTGGGCCTGGCGTCGGTCCATCGCGGTCTGCACATGCTGGGCGACAAAACCCAGCAGGGCACGCTCGGACTCACCATAGCGGGCCGCGTGTTCGTAGCTCTGCACCACGATGGCACCGCACACGCGGCCATCGCGCAGCATCGGTACGCCCAGCCAGTCCAGGCTTTCCGGGCCACGCTGCGGATCGTGCTCCTGCTCGACCACCCGCGCAAGCAGCTCGCGTGACGGGCCACTGAGCGGCCTGCCATGGCGCAGCAGCGCCACCGTCAGACTGCGCGGCATCTCGCTGGCGTCATGGCTCTGCGCCGGGTCGGCAACGAAGTCATCAACCTGGTCGGCGAAGTACAGGAACCGGATCTGGTCGCGCACATCGTCGTACTCGACGATGTAGCAGTTCTCGGCGTACATCAGCGTGCCCAGCACACCGTGCACGTGGCGCAGCATCTCGCCCATCTCCAGGTCGGCACCGGCCAGGTCGGCGATCTGGAACAGCGCCTGCTGCAGCCGCTCGGCCTCCTCCAGCGCCTTGATCTGTCCCGCCTGGCGGCCGCGCTGCAGGGCCAGCTCCATCGCCTGCCGGGCCAGCCCCCACCACGCCGGCGAGGGGATCGCGCCCTCCACCGACAGCAGCAGGCGCGCACCGTCGTAGTCCCAGCCATGCTGGCCATCGCCGATGCCAGCAGGTACTGCAGGCCGGTCACCGCTGACGGGCGGCCAGCCGCCCTCGCCACGCCCCAGCTGCGGGTCTTCCCAGCCGACCCGGAGCACTGCCGTTTCCGGCAGCAGCGCATGCAGCGCGCGCACCAGCGCCGTGCTCAGCACGGCCTCGTGTAGTGGTTCTTCCGCCGGTTCAGCATGCGTGGACAAATGACAATCTCTTGGCGCCGTCTGTGCGTCGCCTCCCCTGAGCCGCCGAGCATAGCGCGCCACCCGGGGGGCAATGGAAGCCCGCAAACCCCGAATCGTGCGCCCGTACGTTTTTCCTGCCGACCGTAGCCCCTTCCGAGCCATGACCCTCGCCCTTCCCACCGCCGCCACCGGCTATGCGCCACCGTCTGCAGGCCTTACCCTGTACGCCGTGGAAGCCAGCGCACTGCCAACCGATGAAGCCTTGATGCTGGCCTGGGCCGGTGGCGACCTGCGCGCGTTCGAAAGCCTGTATGCACGCCACCGCAAGCGCCTGTTCGGCTTCCTGCTGCGGCAACTGCGGGACAACGCGCTGGCCGAGGAGATCTTCCAGGATGTGTGGCAGCGGGTGATCAGCGCCCGCGCCGGCTGGCAGCCCGAAGCGGCGTTCAGCACCTGGCTGTTCCGCATCGCCCACAACCGCTTGAACGACCACTGGCGCGCTGCCCGCCACCGCCCCGCCGCGCCGGCCGATGCCGACCTGCGCCTGGCGGCGATCGAGGACGGGCAGACCCCGGAAGCCGAGCTTTCCGAATTCGAACAGCGTCGCCGCATCCAGCTGGCGATGGAGCAACTGCCGCCCGAGCAGCGCGAAGTGCTGCAGTTGCGGCTGGATCAGGAACTGAGCCTGGAGGAGATTGGCCAGATCACCGGCGTGGGCCGGGAAACCGTGAAATCGCGGCTGCGCTATGCGATGGACAAGCTGCGTGCGGGATTGAACGCATGAACCGAAACGCCCCCCTGACGCCGGAAGAACGCGAGCTGGCCCAGCTGCTCGGCCGTCGCGCCGAGCAGGCACCGCCGGCCGCGCTGGACGCCGCCATCCTGGCCGCGGCACGTGCCGCCGTGGATGCGCCGTCCGCCGATGCCACCACCTCACCGGACGCGCCCCGCGTGCGGCGCACCCGCCCGCGCTGGCCGGCGGTGTTCGGCATCGCGGCCTCGATGGTGTTCGCGATCGGTATCGCCTGGCAGCTGCGCCCGGAACCGCCGCCGGTTCCGGCCGGCGAAGCCCAGATGGCGGCTGCGCCTGCAGCTGCCGATGTCGCCGCCACTGAGCAGACGATTGAAAGCAGCGCCGCAGACAACACGGCTGCCGCTGCAGAACCGGCTGTTGCCCCGGCAACGCCGGAAGCTGTTGCCGCCCCGGCAGCGGCCATTGCACGCGAGCGCAAGCCAGCACCAGTAGAAGCCACCGATGCACCGGCACCGGCCGCGCGATCGATGGCGGCAGAACCCGCTGCCGACAGCGCCTTCGCTGCACTGCCGCCGCCACCGGCTGCGGCGCCACCGGCGCCCCCTGCTCCCACTGCCTACTCGGCACCCGCGCCGCTGATGGCACCGGCTGTCGCCAGTGGTTCGCTGAAGGCACGCTCGGCAGGCACGCCAGAGCCCAACAGCGTGCAGGCCGAACAGGCCCCGGCATTGGACCGGGTAGAGATCACCTCGATGAAGCGCGAAGCCCCCAGCCGTTCCGCACCGGGGGTCATGCGCCGCGGCAGCGATGCTGGCCTGAGTGCGGACACGGTGCAGGCCGAAGTGGCCGCTGACGCCCGGCTGCCACGGCGGCAGTGGCTGCAGAAGATTCGAGAACGTCGCGACGATGGCCAGCGCGACCTCGCCCGCGCCAGCCTGGAGCGCTACATCCAGCAGTATCCGGAATCGCGCCTGCCGCGCGACCTGCGTCCGCTGCTGGACGACTGAGCCGGACCGGGTACTGCAGCAACCCCGTAGAATGGCGGGGATGCCCGATACCCTCGCCCAGCCGGTCAACCACACGCTGGAAGTCAAGCACAGCCGTTTCATCGCCCACGCCGCGCCAATCGACGGTGCGGTGGCGGCGATGGCCTTCCTGCAGCAGGTTGCGGTGACTGACGCCACGCACAACTGCTGGGCCTACCGGCACGGCCAGGACTATCGATCCAGCGATGATGGCGAGCCTGCTGGCACTGCCGGCCGGCCGATCCTGGCCGCCATTGATGGCCAGGGCTTCGACCGGGTGATGGTGGTGGTGACGCGCTGGTTCGGCGGCATCAAGCTGGGCGCCGGCGGTCTGGTGCGTGCCTATGGCGGGGCCGCGGCCGAATGCCTGCGTACCGCGCCGAGGCTGCCGCTGGTGGCCATGTCCCGGCTGCGGCTGCTGGCCGGGTTCGAGGATCTGGGCACCCTGCACGCCACCCTGCCCGTCTTCGCCGCAGAGAAGCGCGATGAACAGTTCGATGCCGACGGCGTGTGCCTGCGGGTCGAATTGCCTGCCGATCAGGTCGACGCATTGAAAATCCGCCTGCGCGACGCCACCCGTGACCGTATCCGCATACAAGACGACGACCAGGATGACTGACAAGGACGACGCCCCCGCTTCGCCCCCGCCGCTGCGCCGCCTCGGCAGCCTGCGCACGCTGTGGCCGTTCGTGCGCCGCCACAGTGGCCTGTTCACGGCCTGGCTGATGGCCTTGGCGGTGTCATCGGCGGCAACGCTGAGCCTGCCACCGGCAGTGAAGCAGATGATTGACCATGGCTTCACCAGTGGCGGCCAGATCAACCGCGCGTTCGCCCTGCTGATGCTGGTGGCGGTAGTCATGGCACTGGGCACGGCTGCGCGCTTCTATTTCGTATCGCTGCTTGGCGAAAAGGTGGTAGCCGACCTGCGCAGCCAGCTGTACGCCCACCTGATCCATCTGGGTGCGGGCTTCCACGACCGCAGCCGCAGCGGTGAACTGGTATCGCGCCTGACGGCAGACACCGAACTGCTGCGCAGCGTGGTCGGCTCGACCATGTCGGTGGCCCTGCGCAGCACGGTCACCGTGATCGGCAGCCTGGCGATGCTGTTCGTCACCAGCCCGCGGTTGGCCGCGTGGTCGCTGCTGGGTATCCCGTTGGCGGTGCTGCCGATCATCATCGGCGCGCGCAAGCTGCGCACGGTCGCACGCAACAGCCAGGACCGCATCGCCGATGCCAACAGCCTGGCCAGCGAAACTCTGGGAGCGGTGCGCACGGTGCAGGCACATGCACGCGAACCGTACGAACGCGGACGCTTCGACAAGGCACTCGTTGATGCCATCGGTGCCGCGCGCCGCCGCATCGGCGCACAGTCGCTGGTCACCGCCAGCGCCATTCTGCTGGTGTTCGGCGCCATCGTCGGCGTGTTGTGGCTGGGCGCGCACGACGTCATCGACGGCCGCCTCAGCGCCGGTACGCTGGGCCAGTTCGTGCTGTATGCACTGATCGGTGGTGGCTCGGTGGGCGCGCTGGCCGAAGTATGGAACGAGCTGCAGCGCGCGGCCGGCGGCATGGGCCGCATCGGCGAACTGCTGCAGGAAGACATCGAGATCCGCGCACCGGCACAGCCGCACGCATTGCCACAGCCATTGCGCGGCGAGATCCAGTTCAACGACGTGGTGTTCCACTACCCTCAGCGCCCTGAGCAGGCTGCGCTGGATCACTTCAACCTGCATGTGCGCCCGGGCGAGACCGTGGCGCTGGTGGGGCCATCCGGCGCCGGCAAGAGTACGGTGCTGTCGATGCTGCTGCGCTTCCACGATCCGGCTGCTGGCCACATCTGCGTGGACGGCATCGATGTACGCGAGGTCGATCCGGCCGAACTGCGCGACCAGCTTGCGCTGGTGCCGCAGCAGCCCACCCTGTTCGCGGCCAGCGCACGCGACAACATCCGCTACGGCCGCCTGCAGGCCAGCGACGCCGAGGTCGAAGATGCTGCGCGCGCAGCCGAGGCCGATGGCTTCCTGCGTGCGTTGCCGCAGGGCTATGACAGCGAACTGGGTGAGCGTGGCGCGCGCCTGTCCGGCGGCCAGCAGCAGCGTGTGGCGATCGCCCGTGCGCTGCTGAAGGACGCACCGATCCTGCTGCTGGATGAAGCGACCAGCGCGCTGGATGCGCAGAGCGAGCATGGCGTGCAGCAGGCGCTGGAGCGATTGATGGCCGGCCGTACCACGCTGGTCATCGCCCACCGCCTGGCCACCGTGCTCAAGGCAGACCGCATCGTGGTGATGGACCAGGGCCGCATCGTGGCCGAGGGTACGCACGCGCAGTTGCTGGCCGAAGGCGGTCTGTATGCTGAACTGGCAAGGCTGCAGTTCATCGATTGATGACAGCCGGCTAACACCCGGCGCGCCAAGCTGGCCACGCGTCAGCAACACCTGCTGAAGGAGGTGCACGATGTCGTTCCGACAGTTCCCCGCCGTCGACAGCAATGGCGACAGCCACATCATCATCGAGTTCAAGCCCGAGGCCAATGGCAGCGGGCACAACTCCGAGTCCACGCCGCGCTACGAGCTGGATGATGGACGCCAGCTGGTCCGCAATGGCCGTGAGTTCACCACCAGTGGCGGTGAAGTGCGGCTGACGATCTGAGGTTCGCCGGGCATGGCCCGGCGCTAGCGGATCTCGTATCGCCCCGCCCTGATAGGCGTCGACCTTGCTCGTATCGCCCCGCCCTGGTAGGTGTCGACCTTGGTCGACACGCTTCTTGCCAAGGGTAGTTGAGCATGGCCCGACGCCATAGAAAGCGTGGTGAATTTTTGACCAACCATCTTGACAGCCTTTCCTGGCAAGGGCTGCAGGCGGTTATCCACACCTTTGCTCAGAAACCATCCACACCGCCTGTGGATGAATATGCTCAGCCCAGCACCCGTCCGATGCCGCTGGCGTCCACCTCGGCCGCCGCCAGTGCGATGGCGGCCGGATCACTTCCCGCCACGAAACCGATACGGAAGTGCACTTCGCCGCTTGGAGTGCGCGAGGAATGGATCGAGGCCAGGCTGATGCGATGCTGCTCGAACACGTTCAGCAGCTCACGCAACGAACCTGGACGATCTTCCGGCAGGTGTACCGACAACGCGTTGCGCTCGGTCAGGTCGGCCAGCAGGTACCCCACCCGTTCAAAGGTGTAGTTGCCAGCGGCCAGCGCCTGCTCACCGAAGGCATTGTGGTTGGCCGACAGCGACTGCTCGCGGAACGCAGCACGCGCAGTGTCGTCGCCCTGCCCGACCTGTACCTGCAGGGCCTGCAACTGGCCCACCAGGCGCTCCAGCATCGGCGCCACGTAGGGATTGCCGAACTGGATGTCCTCGTAGATCGCCGGGTTCAGCGAGAGGATGCGCGAGATGATCGCCGTATCCAGCTCGAACGACGCGGAGCGGTACGGCATCATCGCAGCAAGATCTCCCAACTGCGGCTGGTACTGGCGCAGCACGCCGGCCTGGGCCAGATGGGTGGCATGCACCATCGCCTGCACCAGCGCCATCATCTGGTCGTGATGCTGCGGCGTGGCGCGCACGCACTCGGCCTGCAGCGCCGCGCACAACGCGTCGACCCACGGCTGCCAGTGCTGCAGCCGTGCTTCGCAGACCACCATCACCCGGCCCTTCAGCGTCGGCGCCTTGGGCGGAGCAGTCATCGGGTGCAGCCCGACCACTTCGGCCTGCGAGGCCAGCATCGCCTGTACCGGTGCCTCCTTTACCGAAGTCACATCCAGCCACAGGCGGTCCCGCTCGCGACCGGCCGATTGCCGCACGTATTCGGCGATCAGCGCCGGCGTGTGCCGGATCGGTGCCGAGAACACCAGCACATCGGCCTGCGCCAACAGCTGCTCCGGCGTATGCGAGGTTGCATCGGCCGGGTCGTGGCCGATCACCTGCAACTGCATGTGCTGCTGGAAGAAGCGGGTCAACCAGCGCCCATAGGCGCCGGCGCTACCGATGATGCCGACCGTGCGCGGCGTGCGTTCCTGCAGGCCGCTCATGCCACGCGTTCGGCGCGGAAGCGCATGCCTTCGGCCAGCGCGGCAGGCGCCGCGGCGATCACGTCGAATTCCTCGAAGCCGTTGTCCAGGGTCGCTTCCAATGCCGCATGAGTACCGGCGATGGCGCGCGAGATCGCCTGCTGCATTGATTCACCGCGCAGCAGGAACGACACCACCAGCGACATCAGCACGTCGCCGGTACCGGCCACGTCCACCGGCAGCAGTGGCGAGGTCCAGCGCCAGGTTTCCTCGCGGCCGACCGCCAAAGTCACCAACTCACCCGGGTTGCCACCCACGCTGTGCGCGATCACCCAGTGCGGACCGCGGTCCAGCAACGTGCGCGCGGCAGCGATGGCGTCAACCTCGGCCAGCGCAGGCATGCCGGTCAGGCGATTCAGTTCGAAGGCATTGGGCGTCACCAGCCAGGCATGCGGCAGCAAGCGTTCGGCGAAGATCGCCTCCAGGCCCGGTTCCACGTAGGGCCCGGTATGGGTATCGCCGATCACCGGGTCCAGGCAGTAGCGCAGTTGCGGGCAGGCCGGCAGGATTTCATCCAGCCAATCGGCGAACGCGGCGCCATTGGCCGTGCTGCCGAAGTAGCCGGATACCAGCATCTTCGCCCGCTGCGGCAGGCCGCGTTCGCGGGTGCCGAGCAGCAGATCGGCGAACCAGTCGGCGGGTAGCACGCGGCCGCGGGTGGTGTCGTAGAACGGCGCATTGCTGAGCAGCACGGTCGGGATCTCCGCCACGCGCACGCCAAGTGCACGCATCGGCGGCAGCGCGGCGCTGTTGCCGGCGTGGCCGTAGACAAGTTGCGACTGGACCGAGATGACATCGATCGGCGATGGGCCGTCGGGCCGCTGGCGGCGGCCGTGGACCAGGTGGCTGTCAAGGGATTCGCTCATGCGTGCATTCTACGCCCGGTGGAGGGTTCGGCAGGGCTTGCAGCCCTGCACCTGCCGAAGCAACGGCAAAGGCAACGGCAAAGGCAACGACAAAAGCAACGGCAAAAGCAACGGCAAAAGCTCGCATCCCTTGGGATGGCGGGGCGATGTCGGAGTGCGGGGACGCCGTGAACCCATCCATGGGGGCTTGGCAGCCGCATCCATGCGGCTGACACCCCGCACTCCGACACCGCCCCACCTCTGACAGATTCCGTGTGCTGTTGGTAGGTGTCGACCTTGGTCGACACATCTGTGAGACATCGAATGAATTCATCCGTGTCGACCAAGGTCGACACCTACCAGAGCAAAACGCCGCTCTGACAGATCGCGGAAAACTGTCGAAGGCGGGGTGGGTCCGGTTGAGGGGGCGTGAGCCGCATGGATGCGGCGACCGAGCTTACATGGACGTACTTGCAGTCCCCCTCAACCGGACCCACCACGCCAACCCACGGATAGCCCGCTTCTGCTGTTGACGTTGCCTCTGCGGGTGCAGGGCTGCAAGCCCTGCAAACTCAAACCCCTCAGTGAACAACAGGCCGCGACGGTGGCAGCCACGCCGCGACAATGCCGAGCAGCGGCAGGAACGCAGTCAGCTGGTAGACATACTCAATGCTGGTCTTGTCCGCCAGCAGGCCCAGCACGGCCGCCCCCAGCCCGCCCATGCCGAACGCGAAGCCGAAGAACAGCCCCGACACCATGCCGATACGGTGCGGCATCATCTCCTGCGCATACACCACGATGGCCGAGAACGCCGAGGACAGCACAAAGCCGATCAGCACCGCCAGCACCGTGGTCCACAGCAGGTCGGCATGCGGCAGCATCAACGCGAACGGCGCCACGCCGAGGATCGAGGTCCAGATGATCGGCTTGCGGCCGATGCGGTCACCCAGCGGGCCACCGAGGAATCCGCCGGCGGCGGAGGCCACCAGGAAGGCGAACAGGTGCAGCTGCGCCTGCGCCACCGGAATGCCGAAGTGGTGGATCAGGTAGAAGGTGAAGTAACTGCCGATGCTGGCCATGTAGAAGTACTTGCTGAAGATCAGCACGAGCAGGATCACCAGCACCCTGGCCACGGTGCGCGGCGGATGGCGCGGGGCCATCGACGCGGTGCTGGCCGGACGCGGTGTACCCAGGTGCAGCGCGTACCAGCGACCGACATAGGTCAGCAATGCAATGCCGATCAGGGCGGCGCCGGCAAACCACGATGCGGCATGCTGGCCATACGGCACGATCACCGCGGCGGCAATCAACGGGCCCAGCGCGGTACCGAAGTTGCCGCCGACCTGGAACACCGACTGCGCGAAACCATGGCGACCGCCCGAGGCCAGCCGCGCGATGCGCGAGGCTTCCGGGTGGAAGATGGCCGAACCAATGCCGACCATCGCCGCCGCCAGCAGCACCATCGTGTAGTTCGGCGCGAAGCCGAGCAGCAGCATGCCGCACAGGGTCGAGGCCATGCCGATCGGCAGCGAATACGGCGCCGGACGGCGATCGGTGGCGATGCCGATCAGCGGCTGGAAGATCGATGCGGTGAGCTGGTAGGTCAGCGTGATCAGGCCGATCTGGGTGAAGCTGAGATTGAAGCCGCCCTTGATCACCGGATAGATGGCCAGGATCAGCGACTGCATCATGTCGTTGACGACATGCGAGGTAGAAATGGCGGCCAACACGCCGGGAGCCACCGGGCGTGAGGTCGTTTTGGGGGAAGCCAGGGTCGACATGGACACAGTCAGGTTGGGGGCGAGCCACGCATGCTACGGTTGCACCTTCCTCCCCTCTGCCGCGTTCTGGTCATGGCCTATCGCAAAAAGGACATCACCTGCCCGGTCCGCGAAACCGCTCCCTGGCGGGAGGTGCCAATACAACGACCGGTGACCTGCCGTGCCCGCCATTACCAGGCCGGCACGCATATCTCGCCGCACAAGCACCGCCGCCACCAGTTGGTCTATGCGCAGTCCGGGTTGATGGTGGTGCGCTCGGAAGTCGGCCGCTGGGTAGTGCCTTCCACCCGTGCGATCTGGGTGCCTGCCGGCATTGCCCATGCGGTGGACTGCATTGCCGAGGTACACATGCGCAGCCTGTATGTGGAGCCGGAGTTCGCGCCACACCTGCCTGCCGAAGCTTTCGCGATACAGGTGGCCCCCCTGCTGCGTGAACTGCTGCTGGCTGCCAGCCTGATCGAGGGCGCGCACGAGGACGACAGCCGCGATGGCCGTGTGGTGCGCCTGCTGCTGGACGAACTGCGGCGGATGGATGCGCTGCCGCTGCACCTGCCGGAACCGTCCGATCCCCGCCTGCTGAAGATCTGCCTGCACATCCAGAAGCATCCTGCGGATGACGCAACGTTGCAGGACTGGGCGCAGGCACTGGCGGTGGACGTGAAAACCATCCAGCGTCATTTCGCCAGCGAACTGGGCATGACCTTTGGCCAGTGGCGGCAGCAGGCGCGACTGCTGGCAGCAATGGAACGGCTGGCGCTCGGCGAAAAGGTCATCGATGTCGCACTGGCGATGGGCTATGACAGCCCGAGTGCATTCACCAGCATGTTCAAGCGCCAGCTCGGGCAGACGCCGGCGGCGTTTTTCCGGTAGCGCCGGGCCATGCCCGGCGGCGGCAGTGCGGCACCACAAACGAAAACGCCGGGCACGGCCCGGCGCTACCGTTCAACGTTTCCGTTGAAGACTCAGGACGTCATCCGGTCCCAGAAGCCCTTCACGCCATCGATGAAGGTCGCCGACTTCGGCGAGTGCTTGCGCGCATCCTCACCGTTGAAGGTCGCTTCAAACTGCTCCAGCAGCTTGCGCTGATCGTTGGTGAGGTTGACCGGGGTCTCCACCACCACACGGCAGTACAGGTCGCCTTCGCTGCGGCTGCGCACCGAACGCACGCCCTTGCCGCGCAGGCGGAACAGCTTGCCTGTCTGGGTCTCGGCCGGGATGCGGATTTCCGCTTCACCGCCAAGGGTTGCCACACGCACGGTGTCGCCCAGCGCAGCCTGCGAGATGCGGATCGGCACTTCGCAGTGCAGGTCGTCGCCATCGCGCTGGAAGATCGCGTGCTCGCGTACCCGCACTTCCACGTACAGATCGCCTGGCGGCGTACCGGCCGGGCCGGCCTCGCCTTCGCCCGACAAACGGATGCGGTCGCCGGTATCCACGCCCGCCGGCACCTTCACCGACAGCACCTTGTCTTCCTCGACACGGCCGTTGCCGTGGCAGGTCTTGCAGGGCTTGGCGATGATCTGGCCGCGGCCGCCGCAGTTGTGGCAGGCCTGCTGCATGGCGAAGATGCCGCGCTGGATGCGCACTTGGCCGCGACCATGGCAGACGTTGCAGGTCTCGACCTTGCCGTCTTCGGAGCCGCTGCCATCGCAGTCGCCACATTCGGCCAGGGTTGGAATTTCGATGCGGCGCTCGACGCCACGCACCGCTTCTTCCAGGTCCAGCTCCATCACGTAACCGATATCGGCACCACGGCGGGCCTGGCGCGGGCCACCGCCGCCTGCACCACCAAAGATGTTGCCGAAGATGTCGCCGAAAATATCGTTCATGTCCGGGCCGCCCGGACCGCCGCCACCGCCCATGCCGTGCTCGAACGCGGCGTGGCCGTGGCTGTCGTACATGCGGCGCTTGTTGCCGTCGGACAGCACTTCGTAGGCTTCCTTGCACTCCTTGAAGGATGCTTCGGCCGCCGCATCACCCGGGTTGCGGTCCGGGTGGAACTTCATCGCACAACGGCGGTAGGCCTTCTTCAGCTCTTCGTCGTTGGCAGTGCGGGCAACGCCCAGCACTTCGTAGTAATCGCGCTTGCTCATATCGTGGATCGCATTCCGGAAAGTCGGGATTCGTCAAAGCGGAAGAGCGGAACCAGGTCCGCTCTTGCGTCGGGCGCCCCGACACGCCAGAGGGCGGTCAGGACCCTGGTACGACAACGGGACGCTGGCAGGCAGCGTCCCGCGTCGGTCCGGATCAGGACTTCTTGTCGTCCTTGACTTCGGTGAACTCGGCATCCACCACGTCATCCTGCGCCTTGCCCGCATTGCCGGCGTCGGCGCCCGGGGCGGCACCGCCCTGCTCGGCCGAAGCAGCGGCGAACAGCGACTGGCCAGCTTCCTCCAGCACCTTCGACTTGGCTTCGATCTGCGCCTTGTCGTCACCCTTCATCGCGGTTTCCAGGTCAGCCAGGGCCGCTTCCACCTTGCCGATGACATCACCGCCAACCTTGCTGCCGTGCTCGGTGATGGCGCTGCGGGTGCCGTGGATCAGGGCGTCGGCCTGGTTGCGGGCCTGCACCAGTTCCTGGAACTTCTTGTCTTCTTCGCGGTTGGCTTCCGCGTCGGCGACCATGCGCGCGATCTCTTCCTCGGACAGGCCCGAACCGGCCTTGATCTCGACCTTCTGTTCCTTGTTGGTCTTCTTGTCCTTGGCCGACACGTGCAGGATGCCGTTGGCGTCGATGTCGAAGGACACTTCCACCTGCGGCAGGCCACGCGGGGCCGGCTCGATGCCGGACAGGTCGAACTTGGCCAGCGACTTGTTGAAGCGGGCCTGTTCGCGCTCACCCTGCAGCACGTGCACGGTCACCGCCGACTGGTTGTCCTCGGCGGTGGAGAACACCTGCGAGGCCTTGGTCGGGATGGTGGTGTTCTTTTCGATGATCTTGGTGAACACACCGCCCATGGTTTCGATACCCAGCGACAGCGGGGTCACGTCCAGCAGCAGCACGTCCTTGACGTCGCCGCCCAGCACGCCGCCCTGGATCGCAGCACCCAGTGCCACGGCTTCGTCCGGGTTGACGTCCTTGCGCGGTTCCTTGCCGAAGAACTCAGTCACCGCCTGCTGCACCTTCGGCATGCGGGTCTGGCCGCCGACCAGGATCACTTCGCTGATGTCGCTCGAACGCAGGCCGGCATCGTTCAGGGCGACGCGGCACGGCTCGATCGACTTCCTGATCAGTTCTTCCACCAGCGACTCCAGCTTGGCGCGGGTCAACTTGATGTTCAGGTGCTTCGGACCCGACGCGTCAGCGGTGACGTACGGCAGGTTCACTTCGGTCTGCTGGGCGCTGGACAGCTCGATCTTGGCGCGCTCGGCAGCATCCTTCAGGCGCTGCAGGGCCAGCGGATCCTTGCGCAGGTCGATGCCCTGGTCCTTGTTGAACTCTTCAACCAGGTACTCGATGACGCGGTTGTCGAAATCTTCGCCGCCCAGGAAAGTGTCACCGTTGGTGGCCAGCACTTCGAACTGCTTTTCACCATCGACGTTGGCGATCTCGATCACCGAAACGTCGAAGGTGCCGCCGCCCAGGTCGTACACCACGATCTTGCGATCCTTGTTGTCGCCCTTGTCCAGGCCATAGGCCAGCGCGGCCGCGGTCGGCTCGTTGATGATGCGCTTGACGTCCAGGCCGGCGATGCGACCCGCGTCCTTGGTTGCCTGGCGCTGGCTGTCGTTGAAGTAGGCCGGCACGGTGATGACCGCTTCGGTGACCTTCTCACCGAGGAAGTCCTCGGCGGTCTTCTTCATCTTCTCCAGCACCTTGGCCGAGATTTCCTGCGGCGCCATCTTCTTGGCATCGCTGGTGGCCACCCAGGCATCGCCATTGTCATGGGCCAGGATGCTGTACGGGACGTGCGCGATGTCCTTCTGCACTTCGGCGTCGGTGAACTTGCGGCCGATCAGGCGCTTCACCGCGTAGAAGGTGTTCTTGGGGTTGGTGACGGCCTGGCGCTTGGCCGAGGCGCCCACCAGGACTTCGCCGTCCTTGGTGTAGGCGACGATCGACGGGGTGGTGCGATCGCCTTCCGAATTTTCGATGACGCGGGCCTTGCCGCCGTCCATGATCGCCACGCACGAGTTGGTGGTGCCGAGGTCGATACCAATGATCTTGCCCATGGGGGAGACTCCTTGAAGGATGTTGTTTTTGTCAGTCCGGCCGTTCGGCCGGTGGATGAATGGGATGTGGGGGAGGCCCGTGGAACATTCAAGCCATCCTCCGAACGCTGTGTTTCCGGTTGTCCGGCGCGTTCAGCGTCGGGTCGGGCGCGGGTCGTGCCCGCCTCCCGGCCCCGCGGGGGTCAGTCGGCCGCCACCACCACCAGCGCCGGCCGCAGCAGGCGCTCGTTGAGCAGGTAGCCCTTCTGGAACACGGTCACCACGCTGCCCGGGGCGGCACCCGGAGTCGGCACCTGGCTGATGGCCTGGTGATGCTCCGGATTGAACGGCTGGCCGGTCGGGTCCAGCAGGACCAGGCCGTTGTCGCCGGCGACCTTCAGCAGCTGCCGGTAGGTCAGCTCCAGGCCTTCACGCAGCGGATGGGCATCATCGCCGGCGGCCTTCAGGCCGGCATCCAGGCTGTCGAACACCGGCAGCAGCTCGCCCAGCAGCTTCTCGTTGGCGAACTTGCGGGCCTGCTCGATGTCGCGGGCAACGCGCTTGCGCTGGTTCTCGAGGTCGGCGCGTTCGCGCAGTACATCGGCCTTGACCTGCTCAAGCTCGGCGCGCAGGCGCTCCACTTCGTCGTTCACGCCGGCGGCGGCGGCCGCATCGGCGGCACTCTGCTGGGATTCGATATCTGGATGTTCGTGGTTCATGTCTGGGTCCCTGGCGGTCAATCTCCGCCTCCACCCACCCTAGTGTGGGCGGGATGCTGCGTTTCAAGCGTCGGATGTTCCGGGAGTACGCCCGGCCGGTGAAAAGGCCGCGCCGAGCACATCGGCGGTGGCCTGGACCAGCGGGATCATGCGGTCGTAGGCCATCCGCTTGGGCCCGATCACGCCCAGCACGCCCAGCACCTGGCCATTGGCGGTGTACGGGGCGGTGACCAGCGAGACGCCCTGCAGCGGCATCATCCCTGTCTCCTCACCGATGAAGATGCGCACGCCCGGGGCCTGGATGGTGCGCTCCAGCAGCTGCAGGATCTCGCGTTTGCTGGAAAACAGCTCGAACAGCTCACGCAGTCGCTCCAGGTCGGACAGGTCCTGTACTCCCATCAGCCGGGTCTGGCCGGCCACCAGCATGTCGTCGGCCGGCGGCTGCAGGGCCTGCTCGGCCAGCTCGATGCTGTGCGCCAGCAGCTGCTCCAGCTCCGAGCGGGCGTCGCGCAGCTCCAGCAGCAGGCGGGTACGGATCTCGGCCATCGGCAGGCCGGCGAAATGGGCATTGAGGTAGTTGGCGACCTGCTCCAGCTGGCCTGGCGCGAAGTCCTGACGGGTCTCGATGACGCGGTTCTGCACCTCGTTGTCGGCGAACACCAGGATCGCCAGCACCCGGCGTCCATCCAGCGCCACGAAATCGATCTGGCGGAAGGCGAACTGCTCGCGTCGTGGCGCGCTGACCACGCCGACGAAGTGGCTCATCGCCGACAGCAGTTCCGAGGCGCTGCCGAGCAGGGCCTGGGTGCTGCCGCCGCCCGCCAGTTCCTGACGCAGGCGGGCCAGCTCGCCCTCGCCCGGCGGCTGCATCTGCAGCAGGCTGTCGACGAACACCCGGTAGCCATGCGCGGTCGGGACGCGCCCGGCCGAGGTATGCGGCGACGCCAGCAGCCCCAGGTCTTCGAGGTCGCCAAGGATGTTGCGGATGGTGGCCGGGCTGACCTCCAGGCCGGCCACGCGCGCCAGCGTCTGCGAGCCGACCGGCTCGCCGTCCTGGATGTAACGCGCGATCAGCGTGCGCAGCAGATGGCGCGCACGCGGGGCAAGCTGGTCGGGAGAACCGTGCATGGAATCAACCTGTGAGACACGGACACTAGATAATGGCGGCGCATCACCTTGGCAAGTCATTGGACCTCCCTCGCCCACGTGCTAGCGTTGCGCGGCTGCTGATACCCCTTACCCATGCTCAGACATCTTTCGATCAAGGATTTTGCCGTTGTCCGCGCCACCGAACTGGAGTTCGGGCCCGGCATGACGGTCGTTTCAGGCGAGACCGGCGCCGGCAAGTCGCTGATGGTCGACGCCCTGGGCTTCCTGTCCGGCCTCCGCGCCGACAGTGGCGTGGTCCGCCACGGTGCCGCGCGCGCCGAGCTTTCCGCCGAATTCGCGCTGGACCAGCTGCAGGCCGCACGCCAGTGGCTGGCCGACAACGAGCTGGACGATGAGGAACAGTGCCAGCTGCGGCGGGTGATCCGCGCCGATGGCGGTTCACGTTCGTGGATCAACGGCCGCCCGGTGACGCTGGCACAGCTGGCGGACCTGGCCGGATTGCTGGTCGAAATCCATGGCCAGCATGAGCAGCAGGCCCTGCTGACGCGTCCGTCGCAGCTGGCCCTGCTCGACGCCTATGCCCGCAACGAGGACGAGCGCCGCCAGGTGCGCCGTGCCGCCGCCGCCTGGCAGACGCTGGTCGACGAATCGCTTGCCCTGTCGCAACAGGGCGACGTCAGTGACCGGATCGGCTTCCTCGAACACCAGCTGCGCGAGCTCGACCGCGAGGACCTGGAGCCGGAGTCGATCGCCGCACTCGGCGCCAGCCACCGCCGCCAGGCCCATGCCAGCGCCCTGTTGAGCGCCTGCCAGGCGGCCAGCAACCAGCTCAACGGCGACGACGGCAGTTCCGCACTTGACCTGCTGCAACAGGTCCGCCATGAGCTGTCGAGGCTGATCGAGCACGACCCGCGCCTGGGCGAGGTGGACGGCCTGATCGAGAACGCCTCGATCCAGCTGCACGAAGCCCTGTCGCTGCTGGACCGGGTACACGATGACCTCGACGCCGACCCCGAGCAGTTCGAGGAGAACGAGCGTCGCCTCGGCCGCCTGCACGACCTGGCCCGAAAGCACCGCGTGCCGATGGACGAGCTCGGCGCGCAGCGCGAGCGCATGCATGCCGAAGTGGAACAGCTGCGTGGCGCCGACGAGCGCCTGCAGCGCCTGGCCGGCGAGATCGACAAGGCCGCCGCCGCCTGGCGCGTACAGGCCGACGTACTGTCCGCCAGCCGCCGCAGCGCTGCTGCCGAACTGTCGGCCACCACCACCGGCATTATTGCCGAGCTGGGCATGGGCGGCGGCCAGTTCCTGATCGAGCTGGAGCCGCAGGACGCCGGCAAGCCCGATCCGCAGGGTGCCGAACGCGTGGAATTCCTGGTCGCGGCCAACGCCGGCCAACCGCCGCGCGCGCTGCGCAAGGTGGCCTCCGGCGGTGAACTGTCGCGCATCTCGCTGGCCATCGAAGTGGCCGCGCTGGACCTGGATGCGGTGCCGACCATGGTGTTCGACGAAGTCGACTCCGGCATCGGCGGCGCGGTGGCTGACATCGTCGGGCAGAAGCTGCGTGCGCTTGGCGAGAAGCGCCAGGTTCTGTGCGTGACCCACCTGCCGCAGGTCGCCTCGAAGGGCCATGCGCACTACCGGGTCAGCAAGGCGCCGGTGGAAGGCATGACCCAGAGCGCAGTGGAAAAGCTGGACAGCAAGGCGCGCGAAGAAGAACTGGCACGCATGCTCGGCGGCGTGGAAGTGAGCAAGGAAGCGCGCGCCGCCGCACGCAAGCTGCTGCAGGTCTGAGGCCCGCTTTTGTAGCGTCGGGCCATGCTCGACTTCCGCACGGTAGTGCCGGCCGCTGGCCGGCACCCCGACGCGGTTGGGCGAAGATCGTGAGGTTGCCGGCCAACGGCCGGCACTACCAGGCTCACCCCAACGGCCGCGCCAGATCCACCGTTTCCACCAGGAAATCGAGGAACGCGCGTACGCGTAGCGGCAGGTAACCGCCCTGCCCCAGGAACACTGCGTGCACCTCTTCGAGGTCACCGGGATTGGCCGCTTCCAGCACCGGCAACAGGCGTCCGGCAGCGATGTCCTCCTGCACCTGATAGGTCGCCAGTCGCGCCATGCCCAAGCCCCCCAGCACCAGCTGACGCAGTGCATTGCCGTTGCTGGCGCGGGCATTGCCGCTGGGCAGCAGCATCCGCTCGCGCCCTTCCTGCAGCAATGGCCAGCCCTGCATCGCACGCGCATGGCCGATGTCCAGACGGTTGTGCGACAGCAGCTCTTCAGCGTTGCGCGGCAGGCCGTGCCGCTGCGCATAGGCCGGTGCGGCCACGATCATCATCCGCGTTGCGCCCAGCCGTCGCGCGACCAGGCTGGAACTCTTCAGTGGGCCGGCGCGCACGGCCACGTCGGTGCGCTGCTCGAGCAGGTCGATCACCTCGTCATTCAAGGTCAGGTCCACCCCGACCTGCGGGTTGCGCTCGAGGAACGCCGGCAGCAGCGGCAACAGGAAATGCTGGCCGAACGGCACGTTGGAATTGACCCGCAGCCGTCCGCGCGGCTCGGCATGCGCGCTGGCGCAACGCTCGGCCTCCTCCAGGTCGGCGAGCACGCGCAGGCCACGCTCATAGAACGCGCAGCCCTCCGGGGTCAGCTGCAGCTGGCGGGTGGAACGCTGCAGCAGGCGCGTGCCCAGCCGCTGCTCCAGCCGTGCCACCAGCTTGCTGACTGCCGACGGCGTCATGTCCAGCGTACGGGCGGCGGCGGAAAAGCCACCGGTCTCGATCACCCGCACGAACACTTCCAGTTCGCCGGATCGGTTGATGTCGGGTCGTGCCATGGCTATGAATACAGTTCACAGATGATTATCCATGCGCAGTCTAGTTCACAGATCACTGCGGAATCACCATGGCGCTCCCTCCTCCCGGGATTGCCCGATGAACCGCTTCAGCCAGCTCACCGCCGCCGCGTTGATCACCCTGTCCGGCGCTGCCAGCGCCGCCCCTGCCCCGCACTGGGTCGCCAGCTGGCAGGCCAGCCCGCAGCGGGTGTGGGGCGCGGATTTCCTGTTTCCCACCCTTATTCCGGCCGAGCTGCATGACCAGACCTTCCGCCAGACCGCGCGTATCAGCCTGGGCGGCCCTCGGCTGCGGGTGCGACTGAGCAATGCCTACGGCACCCAGCCGCTGCGGATCGGAGCGGCGAGTGTGGCGGCACAGGCAGGCGCAACGCCGCAGCCACTCCGTTTCGACGGCCAGCCCGGCGTGCTGATCGCCCCCGGCCAGGAACGGCTGAGCGATCCTCTGCCACTGGCCACCAAACACCGCCAGGCCCTGCAGGTCAGCGTCTACGTGCCCGGACCAATCCCGTTGCAGACCTTCCATTGGGACGGCCGCCAGACCAGCTGGATCGCCGAAGGCGACCAGAGCCGAACCCTCGACCTGCAGCGGGCCAGCCCCAGCACTGCCCGGTTGTTCCTGACCGGCATCGAGGTCGAGGCGGCGGCCAGCGCGCGCAGCGTGGTGGTGATCGGCGATTCAATCACCGACGGCGCTACCGCCAGCCTCGACCAGGACCAGCGCTGGACCGACCATCTGGCGGCGCGCCTGGCACCGCAAGGCGTGGCCGTGGTCAACGCCGGCATCTCCGGTGGCCGGTTGCTGCGCGACGGGATGGGGGACGCCGCCCTCAGTCGCTTCCAGCGTGACGCGCTGGACCAAGCGGGCGTGGCCAGCGTGATCGTGCTGATCGGCATCAACGACATCAGCTGGCCCGGTACCGCCTTCGCCCGGAACCAGGTGCGGCCAACGCTGGCCGAACTGCAGGCTGGCTATCGCGCCTTGGCCGACCAGGCCCGTGGCCGGGGCCTGCGCATTCTGGTTGCCACCCTGACGCCGTTCGCCGGCGCCCTGCCCGGCACGCCGCTGGACGACTACTACCAGCCGGAAAAAGAAGCGCTGCGCCAGCAGCTCAATGCCTGGCTGCGTACCGGGAGCCCGTTCGATGCGGTGATCGATCTGGATGCCGCCCTGCGCGACCCGGCGGATCCGTCACGGATGGCTGCCGCCTATGACTCCGGCGACCACCTGCACCCGGGCGATGCGGGCAACCAGGCGATGGCCGAGGCGGTGGATCTGGACGCCGTGCTGGGCAGGCCGGGGTCGGATCCCCTTCCCGCAGGGAAAGGGCACTGACCCCATCAACGAAAAACCCCGGGCAGGCCCGGGGTCTTGTCGCATCCAGCTGGCCGGAACGGCTTACTTGCGCTTCTTGCGCACGTACAGCACCAGCGAGTGCTCTTCCAGCTCGTAGCCGTGGTCGGCTGCGATCTTGCGCTGCAGCTCCTCGATCTCGTGGCTTTCGAACTCGATGATCTTGCCGCTGTCCACGTCGACCATATGGTCATGGTGGCCACCACGGTCCAGCTCGTAGACGGCCTGGCCGCCTTCGAAATTGTGCTTGAGCACGAGGCCGGCGGCCTCGAACTGGGTCAGCACCCGGTACACCGTGGCAAGGCCGATCTCGTCGCCGTGCTCGAGGAGCTGGCGGTAGATATCTTCGGCGGTCATGTGGTGCTGGGCGTTGCGCTGCTCGAGCAGCGCCAGGATCCGCATCCGCGGATGGGTCACCTTCAGGCCGACTTTACGCAGGTCGTGGGTTTCCATAGGTCTCCGTTCATTGGCGATTTAGCGCCAGCTGCCTCGGATTGGGTCGCGGTGGCACGCCGGGAGTGTATCATCGGTTTGATTTCCCCAACCGCCAGTCCCGATGCGCAATCTCCTGTTGGTCGCCGCCGTCGCCCTGTCCACCACCGGGTGCGGCATCATCTACAAGCAACCCATCTATCAGGGCAACCTGATCCGGGAAGATGCCGTGGCCAAGCTGCAGGTCGGGCAAAGCAAGCAGCAGGTCACCGCGCTGCTGGGCACCCCGTCCATTCCCGACCCGTTCCATGCGCAGCGCTGGGACTACACCGCCAGCCAGCGCGTGAACCGCCTCGGCCGTACCGAGGTGAAGAACTTCACCGTGTTCTTCGAGAACGACAACGTGACCCGTTGGGAAGGCGAGTATTTCCCGGGCAACGACAAGGCCCTGGCCCAGCAGACCGTCCGCCAGTTCGGCCGCAACCTGCCGAAGGACAAGAAGAAGAAGGGCCGCTGAGGCCCCCTGCCCGTCCACGCGGACGGGTTGCGGGAATCAACCGCCGAGCGCGCGACGCCGGCGGTTGTCCTTGGGGTCGGCCAGCAGCGGGCGTAGCAGCTCGATGCGGTCGCCATCCAGCAGTACCTGCTGCGGGCGCGCCAGTACGCCGTGCACGGCCACGGCCGGGCATCCAGCACTGCCTTCCAACGCGGCAGCGACAATGGCTTCAGCCACGGTGGCGCCCTCTTCCAGCTGCAGCCGGCGCGAGAGCACCTGTCGCGGCCAGGCCAGCACCACCTCGACCTCGATCATCGTTCAGGCCTCGTCGGCGACGCGGACGAAGTCGTTGACCATGCGGTCGGCCAGCCCCTGGAAGCCGATCGCCAATGCCGGGCCAAGCAGCCGCGAGCTGGGCTCGAACTCCAGGGTCAGGGTCACCTTGCAGGCATCCTCGGCCAGCACATGGAATTCCCAGCGGCCGTGCAGTTGCTTGAACGGACCGTCACGCAGCTGCATGTCGATGCTGTGCGGGCGCTGCAGGGTGTTTTCGGTCTGGAACCAGGTACTGAACGAGCCCAGGCCCAGGTCCAGGCGCGCGACAAGGCGGTCCTCGCCCTGCTCCAGGATCTGGGCAGCCGAGCACCAGCGGAAGCGGCGCGGATAAGCCTGGACATCGTTGACCAGGTCGAACATGCGTGCGGCCGAATGTTCGACCAGGGCGCTGCGGCGGATAGTTGGCATGAATACAGGACGTTTCGGCAATCGACCGGGCGGGCCCGAATCGGAGACAATACGGAAATGAGCAAGAACAGCGGCAAGGATAAAGCAAAGAGCGCGACGGCCAACAAAACCATCGCGTTGAACAAGCGTGCCCGTCACGAGTACCACATCGAAGATCGCTTCGAGGCCGGCCTGGCCCTGCAGGGCTGGGAAGTGAAGTCGATCCGTGCTGGCCGCGGCAACATCGTCGACGCCTACGCCTACGTCAAGGATGGTGAGATCTTCCTGATCGGCGCGCAGATCACCCCGTTGATCCAGGCCTCGACCCATGTGGTGGCCAATGACCGGCGCGAGCGCAAGCTGCTGCTGCACCGGAGCGAGATCGACAAGCTGGTGGGCAAGGTCGAGCGTGATGGCTACACGATCGTGCCAACGGCGATGTACTGGAGCAAGAACAAGATCAAGCTGGAAGTGGCGCTGGCCAAGGGCAAGCAGACCCACGACAAGCGCGATGCCGCCAAGGATCGTGACTGGGCGATCGAGAAGCAGCGCGTGATGCGTCGCGGTAACCGCGACGCGTAAGGCCCTTGCACATGACCATGTAGAGTCGAGCCATGCTCGGCTTCGGCATTTGTAGAGTCGAGCCGTGCTCGACTGCGGTGAAGCAGCCGAGCATGGGCTCGGCTCTACAACACGATGCGGCTCAGCCAGCCAGAATGCCCTGCCTGCGCATCCGCGGCGCCAGCGCCGCATGCATCACTGCCAGGTGCATCACCACGGCCAGTTCCGGCGCGTAGCGGTCATCGCCCGCCCGCCATTTGCGGGCCAGTTCAGCCGCATCAGCCGGCAACAGCGCCAGTAGTTGGGCGTCATCCAGCGCATCAGCCGCGCCCTGCAGCTGCCGGGCCATCTGCCGCGACTGCCACACGTGCACACCAATACTGAGGCTGGCCAGCGACATCAGGACCATGGCCAGCCCGTGCTCAAACCACTGCGACAGCACCTCCGGCCCCCACAGCAGGGCAGCCAGCACCGCCAGCGCCGGCAGGCGCCAGCCCAGCCAATGGAACCGGCCCCGCTGCGACCAATGCACCACCACCGCGCTGGCCACCAACGCGGCAGCGGCCGTAGCCGGCAACTCAGTCAGCCAGGTGGCCGCCAGCAGCACCGCCAGCACCGCCCACACCCAGCCCGGCGGCAACGCGCGCCGCTGGTAGTCGGCACCGACCGGCCCGACCAGTTGTCGCAGGCTGCGTTGTTGGCTTGCATCGGTCACCCACCGTCTCCGTGTCTGTCCTGGCTTGGATGGTCGTTGCCAGTGTGTCGCAAATTCGTGCCCACGAAGTTAGCAATCCGCTATGACAGGCGCTCTACAACAAGTTGCGGATTGACAAGACGCGCGGGTGGCGGCCGTGCTCACCCCGCTGACAGATCCTTGCTGAGGAACACCCTGCACGTACCCGGCGGATCGCACGGCACTTCACCGAATACGGTCCAGCCATGCTTCACATAGAAGTCCGGCGCCTGGAAGCTGATCGTGTACAGCACACCGGAGCGGCAACCCCGCCGCCGCGCCTCGTCTTCCGCAGTCTTCCGCAGCCTTCAGCACACGCGAGCCCAGCCCGCTGCCGCGGTATGCCGGTGGCAGATGGAACAGATCGACAAACCACAGGCCCAGCGACGTTCGCCCTGTAAGGCCCCCTACCACCTTGCCGCTGGCCGGATCGGTAACCAGTACCGCCAGCGCGCGTCGATCGGCATACCCCGCAGCCTCCAGATTGAACTGGTCCAGGCCACTGCCAATCAGGTCCAGCGCCTCGTTGCTGGGTTCATCCGTTACAGCGATTTCAAGCGACATCGGCTCCGTCCATAGGCTGCATATCCGGGATCCTGATCCTATCAACCCTGCGTGCACCCGGCGCAGCGCCCAACGCTATTTCACCTTGTCGTCAGCACAGGCAGATGCCGCTGCATCCAACAGCGGGCCGGCCTCCAGGCGTGGCGCAGGACCTGTTGCCGGGAACGCTGCCGCGAGCGACTTCGCTGCCCGGTCTGCATGGGGCTGGATGTACCAGGACGACTCCGGCGACAGCGTGCCACCCCGTACCTCCTGCTCGAACCGGTACTGGCCCCAGTAGATCGCCAGTGGTTCCTCCAGCGCATTCAATGGGTTGCGCAGCGCCAGCGCGGCCGGGCACAACGTCACGAAGGCTTCGGCCAACGCCCTTCGTTGTGCTGGCGGCTGCCCAGCGGAAAGAAAGTGGCTGTACTCGTGCATCACGATCGGTGCCCAGTCTTCCTCGGCATCGAACGTCGAGAACAGAAAGATGTAACCGCCCCGCAGCTTGGCCTGGGTCTGCGTCGCATCCGGCCACCAGAGGAAACGCACCTGGAAGGTGGCTGGAGCATCCACTCTGAAGAACGCCTGCATCTGCGCCGCAAGCCCACCGACCGGGTCGGATGCCAGCTGCCGTGCGAGTTCGCGCGTCTGCGCGTTGAATGGCGCCTGCCCTGCCAGCAGCAGGCGGGCATGCGGGGCGAAGTGCGCGTAGTACCGCCACAGCAGCTTCTGGTCACGGCGGTCCTGGCCGACAATCGCGGCCCTGACGGCTGCATCGAACGATTCTGCCGCCAGGAAATGGCTGGCGAACGGATCGCCGTCGCGGGTATCTGCACCTGCGAACACCCGCTCGGCTGCCGCGGCCATTACCTCGTGATCACGCACCAGTGGCGACGTGCGCTGGCGGAATGCGGCATAGGCCGCCAACAACGCGCGGTCCCGCTCGTCCAGGCCGAAGCGCCGCTGCCATTCCTTCTTGTAGACCGAAGCGGTATATCCCGGCAGCCAATCGGGCAGGTTGTCGAGCAGGTTGAACAGGTCCAGCGATGGACTGTAAGCCACCTCCACCGTCGCCTGCGGGGATTCGGCCGCTACGACGGGCCATGCCTGCATTGCCAGAACGGCCGCGGCAAGCGCACCCGCCCATCCCAGTCGCATCTTGCCGGAGCTGACGGATACGACCATGGGAGGCCCGTGGAATGACGTCGGGAAATTCGAGCACGCCTCCCCGGGGATGGCAACGTGCCAAGCGGCAGGGGCACGAGGAAATCCCCGCGCGTGACTGTTCAGGAAGATTGCCGTACCATTTGCCCCGTTAGGCAGGTTCCTGGGCGACATCTGGTCAACTTGGAACCTGAAAGCCTTGCAAGACTTGAAGAAACCGGGGGTGCATTGGTTTCGACGGGGGTTGTGAAGTCGCCTGGCGCATGCCGAGGGGGTAGCTTTCCTCGTAAATCCAGCTGCAAAACTCTAGTTGCCAACGACGACAACTACGCTCCGGTCGCTCTCGCAGCCTAAAAACTGCGGTGCGTGACCTTCTGCCGACTTAGGCGGAGCCTCGAAACTGCTTGTGTCCATGCTCGCAGCGTAGAGTCATTATCATGGAATCGCGCTGGGCGGCTGCCTGTCAGTCCGGCACTAGAACACAACAGGCTGGTTCCCGGGTGCGCTTTGCACACCGTGCTGCTCGGGGATGAGATCCAACGGTGAGCTAAGCATGTAGTGCTGGGGATGGAGTGCCTTCGGACGGCGGTTCAATTCCGCCCACCTCCACCAACGAACGGTTCGTCACGAACCGAAGAAGCCCGGAAATTCCACCAACGTGGGTTTCCGGGCTTTTTTATTGCCCGCCTCGCCTCGCTGCGAAATTCACCACCCAGGCGCAGTCGCGACCCGATGCCGTCAAGCAATGTCGGCATTGCACATCTTCTCTCGCTTTCGACATCACTAAACCACTTCAGAAATTTCCCACCCTCTCCTTGGGGGGGATGTGCCCGCGAAGCCGTTCGTCCTTGGTCGCCATCAAGAGGAGACCACGGGTCACCTGCACCCTTCACACCGAAGCCGAGCCCGAGGGGCACGGCCTGTTCGACACATCTTCCACAAAGGAACTGTATCCATGCGTACGTCGCTTCGGGTTTCCCTTGCCAGTGCCATCACCCTGGTCCTGGCCAGCGCCCCCGCCTTCGCCCAACCCACCGAACGGGTATGGACGCGAGGCATGGCCAGCAACGAGCAGTACAGCAGTTTCATCGTCAAGTACCGGGACGGCAGCAGCAAGCGCGTCTCCGCCGACACCGCCCAGGACGCGCTGAAGAAGCGCCTCGGCGTCCAGCAGCGCAGCAAGCGTTCGATCGGCAGCGCACCGACTTCGGCTGCCTCCGTGACCCATCAACGCCGCATGGGCGGTGGAGCCGACGTGGTCACCACGGACAAGCCACTGGACCGTCCGGAGGCCGAGATCCTGATGCAGCGCATCGCCGACGATCCGGACGTCGAGTATGTGCAGCCGAACTACATGATGAGTGCATTCGCCACGCCGAACGACCCGCGCTATGGGGAGCAATGGCACTACAGCAACCCGACCAGTGGCGCTCGCCTGCCCGGCGCGTGGGATCGCTCCACCGGCCAGGGTGTGGTGGTTGCGGTGGTTGATTCGGGCTATCTCAACAACAACGACCTGCAGGCAAACCTGCTGCCGGGTTACGACATGATCTCGTCGACCCGTCCGTTCAGTGATTGGCAGTGCATCATCGGGGGAATGAATCCCGGCTGTGGTGGCTCCGACGATGGTGACGGACGCGACGCCGATGCATTCGATGCCTCAGGCATTGCACACGGCACCCACGTCGCCGGAACGGTCGCTGCGGTGACCAACAACCAGATCGGCGTGGCCGGCGTGGCCTACAACGCGAAAGTCGTACCGGTGCGCGTACTGGGAAACCAGGGCAATGGTGGTTCCGCTGACATCATCGACGGCATGCTCTGGAGTGCCGGTATCAACGTGCCCAATGTCCCTGCCAATGCCAACCCGGCCGAAGTCATCAATCTCAGCCTGGGCGGCCGCCGCGCCTGCTCGCCGGCCGAGCAGGATGCAATCGACGACATCACGGCCCAGGGTACGATCGTGGTGGTCGCCGCCGGCAACAGCAATCTTGATGTGTCCGAGTTCGCCCCGGCGAACTGCAAGGGTGTGATCGCGGTTGCTGCCAACGATCAGGGCGGTCGTCGTGCGTTCTACTCCAACTATGGCGCAGGCATCCACATCACCGCACCGGGTGGTGAGACCTGGTCGTGCCGTGCGTCGGTGGGCGAATTCCTGCCACTGGCCACGCCGCCGAGCCAGGCCAACTGCGCACCCACCCGCCAGCATCCGGCGCAGGGCATCCTGTCCACCGTGGGTAACAACGCCTTTGACTTCATGTCCGGCACCTCGATGGCGGCGCCCCACGTCGCTGGCATCGTCGCGCTGATGCAGGCGGTGGCGCCGGTGCCCAAGACCACCGACCAGGTCAAGGACATCCTGCGTCGAACCGCGCACCCGATCGCGGCGGCGAACTGCCCCGGCGGTTGCGGACCGGGCATTGTCGACGCCGCAGAAGCGGTGAAGGCCGCCAGCAACTGATGGCATGGCGCAGCGGCCTTCCGAGACCGCTGCGCTGCTTGCCGGTGATCCGATCCGGTACGTTCGTCACGCCGGAATGGCGGCGCATGATCGAGACTCTGTGACCCTATCGGAACGTACCCTGCTCCGAGAAGAACAGAAGGATCTGCAATGAAAACCGCACCCACCGTATTCGCCCTTGCCCTGGCTGCCCTTGTCGCAGGTCCGGCCGCCCATGCGGCCATCGCGCCACCCGGTACCGCCACGCTGGAAGCCCTGCTCGCCTGCAAGGCCGGTTCGAACTTCAGCGCGGCCGAGGCGATCGACGCGCTGCAGGCAGCCGGCCTGGCAAAGAAGCCGGGCGGTACGTTCGAGCCTGAGAGCTCGCCGGTTGCCCTGTTCGGCGGCACCATCAGCAGTGCCGATGTGAACGTGGCCGCGGGTGAGAAAAGCATCTTCGTGTACTTGAACGGTGTCGATTCGCAGCGCCTGGCCAAGTCCTGGTCGGTAACCACGGTCAACGAGCACGCCAACACCGAAGCCCCCTCCTACGTGAAAGCCATCGACAAACGCCACACCCTGCACGTGATCGCCGGCGACGACTACGAAGGTTATTCGGCGGCGGTGAAGTGCCAGATCACTCCGTAACGGCACAGGTCTACAGCCAGCGCCGCACGCGTTGGCGGAAGCCTGCATAGGCCTCGGGAAAGCGGGCCGACAGTGCCCGCTCTTCCGGCACGATCTGCAAGCGGGTGATGTACAGCACGAACAGCGGCACGGCCAGCAGCGCGGTAAGGTTTTGCAGGTACAGCATCGCACCGGCCAGGACGGTCGCCTGGCCCAGATACATCGGATTGCGCGTGTAGCGATACACCCCGTGCGTGACCAGCGCGCTCGACGCCGAGGGACGCAGCGGGTTCACCGTGGTACGCGCACGCTGGAAAGCCAGCTTCGGCAGCAGGTTCAGCACCAGGCCGATGGCCATCACCCCGCCCGCCAGCAGTGCCGGCATCGGCAATGACAACACTGTGCCCGGCCACAGGCGGCTGGCCAGGTAACCGGCAGCGACACACAGCAGCATCACCAGCGGTGGTGGAACACGGGTTTCAAGCCACCGCATCGCAGTCCCTGCATCACCCCATTCACCCCAGTGTCACACGGAAATGCCTGAATCGCCCGGGTGGCGGTGCTTTGGCTTGGCAAACCGACTGCCCGGTATCTTCCGCTTTGACAGGCCTGTCGTTAGAGTGTCGCCACCGCGCAGGAGGATCGTATGGCAACCACGGGCTTGGGCTTCATCGGCCGCACGACCCTCATCATCACCGTGCTGCTCACCCTTGGTGGCTGCGCGACGCTGCGCCAGTTCGGGCCGTCGGTGCAGGTGGCCTCGGTCACGCCCGGCCAGTACATCGCGCTCAAGCGCGGCGACATCCTCACCACCGGCAAGCTCAGCTCGGCAACGACGGAAACCCTGCGCGTGGCCGGCCTGGACGAAGGCGTCTGCGCCAAACCTGGCTTGCCCTGCATCGAAGCGATGGAAGCCACCATCGTGGTGCGCGAGGAGGACAAGCGCTCGAGCCTTGCCGAGTTGTGGCTGCAGTACGCCATGACCCTGCCCGCACCGAAACGCGAGTACTCCGCCTCGGGCCGGGCCAAGACCACCATCACCGAACTGGACGCCGACTTCCAGCCGCGCCTGGATGCCTGGATGCAGGTCGCGCGGCAGGCTTACGGGTATCTGTTCTTCACCGAGCGCACCGCCAACCAGCGTGGCTTCGAAGATCGCCAGACCCAGGTGCGTGACTATTACAACCTGGCCGTGCAGGAAGCTTCGGTGCAGCTGTACAACGCCTATGCCACCGGCCGCGTGCACAGCGAAGCCAGCCATTTCCAGCTCGGCCGCTGGACTTTCGTACTCGCCCCATCGGGCGAAGCTTCACCACTGGACACGCGTACCCCCACCGAGCTGGTGCCCGCTGCCTCGCTCTCGTTCACCGGCACGCTGCGCAGCGTGCACCGCCGCGATGGCTTCGGCGCGGAGCTGGTGGCTGTGATGAATGATCCAGCCAATGCCAGCGCCACGCCAACTACGGCCTCTACGGCGTCTACGACCGCGACGGCAGCGACGGCAGCGACGCAGCGCAGTTGGAGCGAGATGCCCTCGCCATCGATGACAGTGTTGCTGCGCTTCTCCGGAAAGAACCTGTGGGAAGTGCTGCACGACGACGAGCCGGAACTGGAGATTCACGATCCCTACCAGGTCACGGAAGTCACCCTGCACGGACAGGAAGTGCCGCTGGCCGCGAACTTCACCGCTGGCTACGCACTGTGGCTGGCGCGCTCGAACTTCAGCCACCAGTCGCTGCGCTCGCTGTTCGGTGGCAAGGGCGGCATCGATACGCCGCACCTGTACATGATGCAGCCGTACGATCCGAACCGTCGCGTGCTGCTGATGATCCACGGCCTGGCCAGCAGCCCGGAAGCCTGGGTCAACGTCGCCAACGAGCTGATGCGCGACGAGGAGATCCGCCAGGATTTCCAGATCTGGCAGTTCTACTACCCGACCAACATGCCGATCGCGATGAGCCACGATGCGATGCGTCATACGCTGGCCGAGGTCTTCCAGCACTTCGACCCCAGCGGCAAGGCGCAGGCCTCGCATGACATGGTGCTGGTCGGGCACAGCATGGGCGGCGTGATTGCGCGGCTGATGATCTCCTCTTCAGGCGACCACCTGGTCGATACCCTGCTGGCCACCGCACAGATGACGCCGGCGCAGCAGGAACTGCTGCGCACCAAGGGCGCGCCGGTGCTGACCTTCCTGCCGGAACCGGAAGTATCGCGCGTGGTGTTCATCGCCACGCCGCACCGCGGTACCGATGTGGCGAGCACCCGCCTGGGCCGCTGGATCGGCCGCCTGGTGCGCTTGCCGCTGACCGTTCTGGAAGACGTGGCCACTATCGCCAACGACGGCAAGATCGATCGCAACGACGGCAAGCACGGCTACCAGATGAACAGCATCCAGAACCTGGACAAGGACGATCCCTTCGTGCGCGCCGTGGCCGACCTGCCAATGGCGCCGAAGGTGCATTACCACTCGATCATCGCCCGCGCCAAGGCCGACGGCCCGCTGGAGAAGACCGACGATGGGCTGGTGCCGTACTGGAGCTCGCACCTGCCGCATGCGGTTTCGGAAAAGGTGATCGTGTCCGGGCACAGCGTGCAGGAGGCAACCCCGGCAATCGTCGAACTGCGGCGGATCCTGCACGAGGACATGAAGGAGCATGACCGCGCGGGCAACTGATCCGCCCGTCCCTCTCCTCAGGAAGCCGAGGCGCGGCGCGAGAACGTACCCTGCAGCGCTGCTGGGATCGCGAAGCCCTCCATGCGCACCTCCGGGCGGTAATCCGCGCCGGGGGTGAATCGATATTCGCGTGCGAGCAGCGCGCACAGGAGTACCAGCTGCGCATTTCCCACCGCCGATCCCACGCAGGAACGCGATGGGAAGCCATAAGGCACATAGATGCCGGCCGTCCGCTTGCGACGCTCGGGCAACCAGCGGTCTGGATCGAACAACAGCGGATCGTCCCAGTACTTCGACGACCGGTGCTGGATGAACGAGCTCAGCTCGAACACCGTGCCTTCCTTGATGGCCTGCCCATCCACCTGCAGATCGCAGGCCGCCACGCGTCGATTGTTGAAAGGCGTGGAGTACAGACGCATCACTTCCTTCAGGAACCGCATCGTGCAGGGAATGCGGGCGATGGGCAATGCATGGATCTCAGCGTCCGACAGCGGCGCGAACTCCTCTTCAATGCGTTGCCGCCAATGCGGATGCATCTGCATGGCCAGCAGCAGGCAGGCAGCCATCATGCCCGGCACCCCGGAGATGGCAATCAACTGCACCGTAACCAGATAGGTGACCTTGTCCAGCCCGATGCGCTCACGCAGCGTCAGCAGTGACTGCGCGTAGTCCAGCGAAGAGCGCCCGCTACGGACGCGGCGCTTCAACTCTGCATGGATCGTCCGCGACTCACCACGGCCGATGAGGAAATTGCGCAGCAGGTGGCGCCGGTGGATGACCTGCTCGACCTGGGTGGTGTAGCGCAGATGCAGGGCACGTTCGATGGCAGCGGTACCGCGTGCATCAAGCCCGTCGATCACCAGAGGAACGAGCGGATGCGCCATCACTTTCCACACCGCCGGCGTCGCATCCAATTCATGCCCGCACAGCGCATCCAGTGCCTGCCGCATGCGCGACTGCAGCGTCTTGAGGGTATCCACGCCAGTGAGCTCGGCACTGCAGGCGGCAATCAGGCTGCGTACTTCGGTCCAGCGCACGCGCTCGTGCCGGCGGAACAGATCGGCCAGCGATTCAACCACGAACAGGTGCTCGGAATTCTCCTTGTCAACCTTCCCGGCCAGCTCCGGGCAGAACACCCCGATGCCGCCGGTTTCCAGATGCAGTACCGGTCCTTCGCGCTCCACGCGCGCGGCCAACCGCTCGGCAGCAACGGTGCTGCCTTCATTCGACATCCCTTGCATGCAGTGCGCCTCCGGCAGGAAGGGACTCGAAAGACGAGTCCCTTCGTCTTGCTACCGCTCAAACGCGGGGTTGCCCCGCAGGATCAGAACTCGACCCAGAGCGGCCAGGTATTCCACACACTGCTCTTCTCGTTCGGATGGATATTCAGAGTGACGCGCAATGCTCGGGCGAATCTTTTCATTTTCATTCCTTTGCTTGCTGTGTGGTTATGCCGGGATTATCCCGGCACCGGCTAGATAGCACGACATAATGCTGCTGTCCAACCAGGCCATGTGGCGCGGTGCAACATCAGGACCGTGGCAGATTGGGGGAATTCCCTCATCGCACGTGCGCAGCGGCCCTTCTATGCTGGCCCCACTTTCCCCGCAGGAGGTCCGCATGAACACGCAAGAGTCCAGCCGCCAGCCCAGTCCCGATCCGGCCGAGCGTGACGCCTTCTTCCCTTCCCCGTACGCGCTGTCGCAGTTCACTTCGGCGAAGAGTGACCTGTCCGGCGCCGACTACCCGGATGCGCGCCGCGATGGCCGCTGGAAGGTGCTGATGATCGCCGCCGACGAGCGCTATCTGCCCACCGCCAACGGCCATCTTTTTTCCACCGGCAACCACCCGGTGGAAACCCTGCTGCCGATGTACCACCTGGACAAGGCCGGCTTCGAGATCGACGTGGCGACGCTATCCGGCAATGCCACCAAGTTCGAATGGTGGGCATTCCCGCGCGAGGACAAGGAGATCGGCGGACTGTATGAGCGCTATGAAGAGCGCTTCCGCCAGCCGCTGCAGCTGCACGACGTGGTGGCCGGCCTCGATGCCGATTCGGACTACGCAGCAGTGTTCATCCCCGGTGGCCATGGCGCGTTGATCGGCCTGCCGGAAAGCCGCGCGGTGAAGGCCACCCTGCAGTGGGCAATTGCCCAGCAACGCCACATCATCACCCTCTGCCACGGCCCTGCTGCATTGCTGGCTGCCGGCGTCGACGAAGCCGATGGCGGCTCACTGTTCCGTGGCTATCGCATCTGCGCGTTCCCCGATGCAATGGACCGGCAGACACCCGACATCGGCTACATGCCGGGGCAGCTGCAGTGGTTCTTCGGTGAACGGCTTGCGCAGCAGGGCGTGCAGATCGTCAACGAAGGCATCGACGGCAGCGTGCTGCAGGACCGCCTGCTGCTGACCGGCGACAGCCCACTTGCCGGCAACGCGCTGGGCAAGCTGGCCGCACGCACCCTGCTCGACACACTGGCCGGGCGCTGACCCCGATGGCCGAGCTGGTGCAGGCACTGCTTGGCCTTGAAAACGCCCACTCGCTGGCTGCGGTGGGCGCGTTGCTGCGCGGCGTCGCCGCGCCACTTGGCTACGATCGTGTGCTGGTATTCGCCACCGGCACCGGGCTGGAGCGCGACGCGCAGCGCGTGTACTGGATAGAGGGCGACTGGCTCGGCGATGGCAACGATACCGACCTCGCCCGCTACCTGCACACCTGTCCGGTCAATCGCCACGTACTGGACAGCGATGCACCGTTCTTCTGGAGCAAGCGCCAGGGCGTGCGCGGCGAACGCTACCAAGTGGTAAAGCAGCCACGTGGCGAGGGCCTGCACGGTCTGCAGGTGCCGGTGTTCGGCACCACCGGCCTGGAGGGCGCGATCAGCTTTGCCGGTACGTCAATCGACGCGTCGGCCAGCGCGCGCCTGCAGCTGGAGGCTGCTGCAACTGCAGCATTCCGAGCCGCGCGCCAACTGGCCGAATCGCCTGCCGAGCTTTCGGGAAGCGCGCTGAGCAACCGCGAGCGCGAAGTGCTGCGCTGGGTTGCCGCCGGCCGCCGGCAGGCTGAGATCGCGGCTACGCTTGGGCTTTCCACGCGCACGGTGGAGAACCACCTGCGCCACGCGCGCCAACGCCTGGGTGTGGCGACCACCGCGCAGGCAGTGCGTGCCGCCAGCCGTCGCGGCGAGATCGAGGACTGATCCCGGCAAGGCACTTCCGGCAGTCGGATTCACGTGATACACACGCCATGCGCATGTGCGCGATTGCAGAAAGCAAGGATGATGCTTATGAAACTGCAACTGGCCGCGATGGCCGCGTTGTTGGTGGCAACTGCAACCCTGGCTCCGGTGGCGGACGCCAACACAGGGGTCCCGAGAGAGAATGTTTCCTGTGTGCCAGTGAATGTGGACCGCAACCGCGTTCACCACCACTGCACGGAAACCTACACCGATGAATTCGGCAATGTCTACACAGCCGAGTACTGGATCGACGAGTACGGCAACCCCTACCTGCGCGACTGATCCGCGCGGGGACTGCGTCGGGCCGCGAGCCGGGCCGGCGCGTACGCAGCAGCCCTCGCGTAACAGAACTGCGGGCGCGGCGGCTGCACGACACAGCGCGAACGCGCGATTTCAGACACAAGGATGATGCCCATGAAACTGGACTTGGCCGCAATGGCCGCATTGGTTGTGGCAGTCGCTGGAATGATGTCTGCAGGTACCGCACGCGCGGGGGTTACCTCCCCGCCCGGCAGCGTGACCCGCTGCGAACCGTTTGAAGTGGAGCGTTACCGCATCCACCAGCACTGCATCGTGACCATGCCCGATGCCGGCGGCGATATCTTCCTCACTGAGTACTGGATCGACGAATACGGCAATCCGTACCTGATGTAAGCCCCCACCAACAAGGAGCGTGAGGATGAGACTGCAGAAAGGTTTGTCGGCATGTTCGTTTGCCGCCGTGCTTGCCGTGTCGATGCTGGCCCCGGTCGCCACCACGACGGCCGCCGAAGTCGTCGAGGTCCAGGAAGAATGCGTGCCCTTCCGCGTCGCTGGAAACGTGTTCCACCAACGCTGCACGACGTACGTGGTCTACGACGATGGCTCCCGCGAAGTGGCCGGGCATTACAACCGTGACGAAAACGGGATGATGTACGACCCCTGATCGCGCTCACGCGATCCACCGGGCGGCGCTTTCATCGCCCGCCCGGCACCGGCCAGCCGCCCATCCCGGCATACCGCTGCCCCCGCGTTCCATGGCATGCTCCGTGAAACCGTTTTCATGGAATGGAGGGATTCCACGATGTTGTCGCGCTTCCATCGCCCTGCGCTGTGCGCACTGTTGGCGCTTGCTCTGCCTGCCGTTGCCTGGGCCGCTGCGCCGGCGCCACTGAAGGTGATGTCGTTCAATGTCCGCACCCCGGCTGATACCGAACCGGGCAAGCGCTGGCCGGACCGTCGCGATGCCATGGTCAAGGTCATCCTCGATGCACACCCGGCCGTGATCGGCACTCAGGAACTGGTGAAGGAGCAGGCCGACTACCTGTCCGAGCACCTGCCCGGTTACCGCTGGTTCGGCGAAGGCCGCCGCGGTGGAAGCGGTGACGAACACATGGGCGTGTTCTACGACAGCACGGTGCTGGCCATCGAGGAGTCCGGCAACTTCTGGCTGTCCGATACGCCCGACGTGCCCGGCAGCATCAGCTGGGGCAACCTGTATCCGCGCATGGTCACCTGGGCCCTGTTCCGGCGTCTGGATGATGGCCGTCGTTTCTACTTCATGGATACCCACCTGCCCTACCGCGACGAGGACGAGCCGCGCCGGGTGAAGGGTGCCGAACTGATCGGCAAGCGCCTGGCGTTGCTGCCGGCCGACCTGCCGGTGGTGCTGACCGGAGACTTCAACAGCGAACCGGGCGGCGACACCTACAAGGCGTTTACCCGCGTGCTGCAGGACACCCGTCCCCAGGTGAAGGCGCCGCAGGGCCCGCGCCTGACCTTCCACGACTTCACCGGCAAGGCCACCTCCCAGCTGGATTGGGTGCTGGTGCGTGGTTTCCATGCGCGCAGCTTCCTCACCGATGACCGGCGCGTCGATGGCGTGCTGCCGTCCGATCATTTCCCGCTGGTGGTCGAGCTGGACTGGCCGGCACACTGAAACCCATGCGGCAGCCGCGACTACGGTGGCGGCTGCCGTGACAACAGGCGATACAACGCCTGATGCTGGTTGCGCGCCTGGCAGATGCGCGCGCCGATCGCCAGGAACACGGAGATGCCGATCAGGCCCAGCCCCAGCATCTGATCCGGCAGGCGCACGAAGCCGATCGCAGCCGCCATCGTAGCCAACACCATCAGCACTACGACCGCTACCGACAGCCCTGCGCCAGGCGGTCCCGGATCACCAAACAGCATGCGCTGGGTATCGCGTTTGTCATCGCTCATCGCCTTCCCTCCTTGAATCTGCCCCACTAGTTACACCGCGGGCCCCGGTTCTGGCAGAGTCAGAAACGTCATGACTGTGACAACGTCCACAGCACGCGACGCGCTACCCTTCCTCCATTCCCGAACTGTGGAGAAGGGCATGGCACACCAGAGCCGCCTGGCCGGATTCATCATCGACTGCGAGGGCATTCCCCCCGACGAAGGCGCACGCTTCTGGGCCGCCGCGCTTGGCCTGAAGGCGCAACCCGCCTATGCCGAAGGCGGCGCCGAGTACGCCGACCTGCAGGGCGCACCCGCGGCCCTGAACGTGGAAGTGCAACGTGTCGATCACCCGTCGCGGGTGCATCTGGATATCGAAAGCGACGACATCGACGCCGAAGCCGAAAGGCTGGAAAAACTCGGTGCCCGCCGGGTCGGTTTCGTCAAACGCTGGTGGGTGATGGAAGCGCCCACCGGGCATCGCTTCTGCATCGTGCACATGCGCGAGCGTGAGGTATCGGCCAATCACTGGCCCTGAAAGCAGAAGGGGACGGAAGCCACTGCGTCCGTCCCCTCCGGTTTACTGCACCTGCGCCACGCTGGGTTGCTGCGGCGATTGCCCCCAGCCGCCCAGCGCCTTGTACACACCCACTACGCTGACATTGACCTCGGCTTCGGCCGCGGCCAATGCATCATCAGCGGACAGCTGGGTGCGCTGTGCATCGAGCAGGGTCAGGAAGTCTTCCGAACCTTCGCGGTAGCGGATCTGCGCCAGCGACTCGGCTCGCCGTGCCGCCTGCGCCTGCTCGACCACGATGGCCAGGCGCGCCTGCTGCTTGGAATAGCGGGTCAGCGCGTTCTCGGTGTCTTCCAGTGCCAGCAGCACGGCCTGTTCGTACTGCGCGGCCACACCTTCGGCCTCGGCCTTGCTGGCACGCAGGCGTGCACGCACAGTGCCGAAGTCGAACGCCGCCCAGCTCAACGACGGGGTCAGCGACCAGGCCTTGTTGTTGCCGTTGACCAGACCGCTGGCGTCACCCCCAAGGAAACCGACGAAGCCGGACAGCGACAGCCGCGGGAACAGATCGGCAGTGGCCACGCCCACACGTGCGGTCGCCGCCGCCAGGCGACGCTCGGCCACGCGCACGTCGGCACGCTGGCGCAGCAGCTCGCGGGTATCACCCAGCGGCAACGCCTTGGCATAGGCCGGCACTTCGTGCGGTGCCAGCATCGCGGTCAGCGTCTCCGGACGCTGGCCCAGCAGCACCGCCAGTCGGTTGCGCGACTGCGTCTCGGCCACTTCCAGCAGCGGAATATCGGCCTCGATCGCCTTCAGCCGTGCACGGCTGCTCTGCACGTCCAGCTCGCTGCCGGCGCCCAGTTCCCAGCGCGCCTCGGTCAGCTTCTGCGTTTCGCGCAGATTGACGAGAGTGTGCTGGGCCACGGCGATGCGCTTCTGCGTGCCGCGCAGCTCGAAGTAGTTGCGTGCCACTTCGGCGGCGACCAGCACCTGCGCGTCGGCCAGGTTGGCCTGCTCGGCATCGAGGTCGGCACGCGCGGCTTCTGCAGCACGGCGCTTGCGGCCGAACAGATCCAGCTCCCAGCCCGCATCGAAGCCGAGCTGGTAGCTTTCACTGAACACCCGCTGCCCACCCAGCTGCGGATCGGGTTGCTTGCGGCGATCATAGCTGCCGCCTGCGGTGACATGCGGCGCCTGGTCGAAGCGACTCTCGACGAACACCGCACGGGCCTGGCTGACGCGGGCCACGGCCACACGCAGGTCCAGGTTGTCCGACAGTGCGCCATGCACCAGCTCTTCCAGCACCGGATCATCGAACTGCGCCCACCAGCTGGCGACTGGCGAGGTGGTGCTGAATACCGGCTGCTGCGCACCCTGCAGGACCACCGGTTCCTGCACCGGCGCCTTGTAGTTCGGGCCGACGCTGACACAGCCTGCCAGCACCAGGCTGGAGACGGCCATCGCCAACGTGCGGATCACCATGGCAGCACCTCACCCAGGTAAGTGAAGCTGCCGTTCGGACCTTCATGGCCGATCAGTGCCATCTGCACGCTGGAGCGCGCGCCTTCGCTGATCTCGATCTCGCCGTGGCCGCCGTTCATATCGGTTTTCACGTAACCCGGATGCACGGTGTTGACCTTGATCTGGGTGCTGCGCAGTTCATGGGCCAGCGCCAGTGTCCAGCTGTTCACCGCCGCCTTGGAGGCGTTGTACGCCGGAATCTTGAAATCGTAGATGCCCGAAGTCGGATCAGCGTGCAGGGTCTGCGAACCGAGCATGCTGGATACGTTGACGATGCGCCCGGACTTGGCCTGCCTGACCAGCGGCAGGAAGGCCTGGGTCACCGCCACCAGCGCGTACACGTTGGTGTCGAAGGTGCGCTTCCAGGTATCCAGCGACTGTTCGGACGGCGCCTGCGCCGGGTTCTCGATCATGATGCCGGCGTTGTTGACCAGGATATCCAGGCGCCCGTGGCGTTGGCGTACCTGCTCGACCGCTTCGGCGATGCTGGCCGCGTCGGTCACGTCCAGCTGGATGGCCTCCACCGGCAGGCCCTCGGCCTGCAGCTTCAGTGCCTGCTCGACGGCGGTCTCGCGCTTGCGGCCGGCCAGCAGCGTGTGCACGCCGGCCTGGGCCAGCTGGCGCACGGTCTCGGCGCCGATGCCGCGGGTAGCGCCGGTGACCAGCGCGATCTTGTTCTGATGGGAGTTCATGGATTCATGCCTTGTGAGGGGAAAGCCGCCGCCGGCCAGTGACCGGCGGCGACGGGGTTCCATGTCAGTGATGGATGGTCGGCTCGCCGTGCTGCACCAGCTTGCCACCACCATTGCGGGTGACGAACTTGCGCAGGGCTACGTAGAACACCGGCGTCAGGAACAGGCCGAACAGGGTCACGCCCAGCATGCCGGCGAACACGGTGATACCGGTCACCGAGCGCACTTCGGCACCCGCACCATGCGACAGCACCAGCGGCACCGTGCCAGCGATGAAGGCGATGGAGGTCATCACGATCGGGCGCAGACGCAGACGGCACGCTTCCAGTGCCGATTCAACGATGCCCTTGCCGCCCATCTCCAGCTCTCTGGCGAATTCGACGATCAGGATCGCGTTCTTGCACGCCAGGCCCATCAGCACCACCAGGCCGACCTGCACGAACACGTTGTTGTCACCTCCGGTCAGCCACACGCCGAACAGCGCGGACAGCAGGGTCATCGGCACGATCAGGATCACCGCCAGCGGCAGCGACCAGCTCTCGTACAGCGCGGCCAGCACCAGGAAGGCCAGCATGATCGCCACAGGGAACACGATGAAGGCAGCCTTGCCCTGGGTTGCCTGCTGGTAGCTCAGGTCGGTCCATTCGGTGGTCATGCCCACCGGCAGCACCTTGCCGGCGATCTCGGTCAGCTTGTTCATCGCCTCGGCCGAAGACAGCAGGCGCGGGTCGGCCTCACCGGCCAGGTCAGCCGCCGGGTAGCCGTTGAAGCGCAGCACCGGGTCCGGGCCGAAGGTCTGCTTGATGGTGACCATCGAACCGATCGGCACCATCTCGCCACGGTCGTTGCGGGTACGCAGCTTGCCGATGTCTTCGACGCTCTCGCGGAACGGGCCGTCGGCCTGGGCGATCACCTGCCAGGTACGACCGAACTGGTTGAAGTCATTGACGTAGGCCGAACCGAGATAGGTCTGCAGCGTGTCGAACAGCTCGGTGAGCTGCACGCCCTGCGCCTTGGCCTTGACGCGATCCACTTCAGCATCCAGCTGCGGCACATTGGCCTGGTAGCTGCTGATCGGGAAGGCCATACCCGGGGTCTGCGCGACGGTACCCTGCATCGCCTGCACGGCGTTCTGCAGCGCACCATAGCCCAGGTTGCCACGGTCCTCGATGAACATCTGGTAGCCGTTGCCGTTGCCCAGGCCAAGGATCGGCGGCGGCATCATCGCGAACGCGAAGCCCTCCTGCAGGCCGGCGATCTTCTGGTTGATCTCGGCGTTGATCTGCGCGGCGGTACGGCCATGACGCTCGGCGAACGGCTTGAGCGGAATGAATGCCACACCGGTGTTCGGGGTGTTGGTGAACTGCAGTGCGTTCAGGCCCGGGAACGAAATGGTGTGGGCCACGCCATCGGTTTCCTGGGCGATCTTGGCAACCTTGCGCAGCATTTCATCGGTACGCGCGATCGACGAGCCTTCCGGCAGCTTCACGCCCGCGATCAGGTACAGCTTGTCCTGGGTCGGGATGAAGCCCGGCGGCACCAGCTTGAAGATCACGCCGGTACCGACCAGCAGGATCGCGTAGACCACGAACACCGCACCGCGACGGCCGAGGATCTTCGACACGCCACGCTCGTACTTCTCCGAGCTGGACTTGAAGAAGCGGTTGAACGGACGGAACACCCAGCCGAACAGGCGGTCGATGATCCGGGTCGGAGCGTCCTTGGCCGCGTCATGCGGCTTCAACAGGCGCGCGGCCAGGGCCGGCGACAGGGTCAGCGAATTGATCGCCGAGATCACCGTGGAAATGGCGATGGTGACCGCGAACTGCTTGTAGAACTGGCCGGTGACACCGGACAGGAACGCCATCGGCACGAACACGGCACACAACACCAGCGCGATCGCCACGATCGGGCCGGACACCTCACGCATGGCCTGGTGTGCCGCCGCAGTGGGCGACAGGCCTTCCTCGATGTTGCGCTCGACGTTCTCCACCACCACGATCGCGTCGTCGACCACGATGCCGATCGCCAGCACCAGGCCGAACAGGCTCAGCGTATTGATCGAGAAGCCCAGCAGGTACAGCGCTGCGAAGGTACCCACCACCGACACCGGCACCGCGATCAACGGGATGATCGAGGCACGCCAGGTCTGCAGGAACAGGATCACCACCAGCACCACCAGGGCGATGGCTTCCAGCAGCGTGGAGACCACGGCCTTGATCGAGTCGCGCACGAAGATGGTGGTGTCATACACCGCTTCGTACTTCACATCGGCCGGCATGGTCTTCTGCATCTCGTCCATCGTCGAGATGACCTGGTCACGGATCTCCAGTGCATTGGCACCCGGCGACTGGAAGATACCGATACCCACCGCGTTCTTGCCGTCCAGCTGCGAGCGCAGGGTGTAGTCACCGGCGCCCAGTTCCAGGCGGGCCACGTCGGCCAGGCGCACGATCTCGCCATCCACACCGCTCTTGAGCACGATGTCGCCAAATTCCTTCTCGGACTTGAGGCGGCCCTGGGCATTGATCAGGGTCAGGAACTGGCTGTTCGGCAGCGGTTCGGCGCCGAGCTGGCCGGCCGAGACCTGCACGTTCTGCTCGCGCATGGCGCGCACCACGTCACTGGCGGTCAGGCCGCGCGAGGCGACCTTGTCCGGGTCCAGCCAGGCACGCATGGCGTAGTCGCCACCACCGAAGATCTGCGCGTCACCCACGCCCGGAATACGCGCCAGCGCATCCTTGACGTGCAGGCGGGCGTAGTTGCGCAGGTACAGGGTGTCGTACTTGCCTTGCGGCGAGGTCAGGTGCACCACCATCAGGAAGGTCGGCGACTGCTTCTGCGTGGTCACGCCCTGCCGGCGCACGTCCTCGGGCAGGCGCGCCTGCGCCTGCGCCACGCGGTTCTGCACCTTCACCGCGGCCGCGTCCGGGTCGGTGCCCGGGCGGAAGGTGACGGTCATCTGCAGCACGCCGTCGGAACCGGCAACCGACTTCAGGTACATCATGCCTTCGACGCCGTTGATTGCTTCTTCAAGCGGCGTGGCGACGGTCTCGGCAATGACCTTGGGGTTGGCGCCCGGATACACCGTGCGCACCACCACCGACGGCGGGACCACTTCCGGGTACTCGCTGATCGGCAGGATGGGAATTGTGATCAGGCCTGCGGCGAAGATCACGATCGACAGCACCGCCGCGAAGATCGGCCTGTCGATGAAGAAACGGGAAAAGTCCATGGAGGAATTCCTGGAAAAGGCGTTCGGCGGGCAACAGCCACCCTGCCCCTCGCCGATATGACGAAGGCAGGGAAGGCTGCCGCTGGCGCCGGCAGCTAAGCGGGGACGCGGTTCAGTGGTTCAGTGCAGCGGTGGCATCGCGACCCGGTGCCGGCGGCGCAGCCTGCGGCTGCATCGCCACGGCCTTGGCCTGCACCGGCATGCCCGGCATGAAGACCTTCTGCACGCCATCGATGATCACCTTGTCGCCGGCGGCCAGGCCGTGTTCGACAATGCGCAGGCCGTCGGCGGTGCGGCCGAGCTGGATGTCACGGCGCTGGGCCTTGCCATCCTTGTCGACCACGTAGACGTACTTGCGATCCTGGTCGGTCAGTACCGCCTTGTCGTCGATCAGCAGGGCCTGGAACTGGCCGCTGCCGAGCAGCTGCACACGGGCGAACAGGCCCGGGGTGAACTGGCGGTCGGCATTGTCCAGCAGTGCACGGACACGGATGGTGCCGGTGCTGCGGGCCACCTGGTTGTCGAGGAAGTCGACCTTGCCCGAATGCGGGTAGCCCTCTTCGCCGGACAGGCCGACCTTCACCGGCAGATCGCTGTCACGCTCGCTCGGGCGTTCGCCCTTGCGTGCCATCTGTGCGTAGCGCAGGAAGGTGCTTTCGTCGGCATCGAAGTAGACGAACACGGTATCCAGCGACACCAGGGTGGTCAGCACGCTGGCGCTGTCGCCCGCAGTGACCAGGTTGCCAGCGGTGACCATCGCGCGGCCGGCACGGCCGTCGATCGGGGCCCGCACCTTGGTGAACTCCAGGTTGAGGCGGGCGGCATCCACCGCCGCCTGCGCCGCCTGCACGGCCGCACCGGACTGGTCGGCCGCAGCACGACGCTGCTCGGCCGTCTCGGTGGAAATGGCCTGCTGCTCGGACAGCCGCTTGGCACGCTCCGATTCGCTGCGGGCCAACGTCGCCTGGGTGCGGGCGCGGGCCAGTTCGGCAGCAGCGCGATCGTACTCGGCCTGGTAGCTGCGCGCGTCGATGGTGAAGAGCACTTCGCCCTTCTTCACTTCCTGGCCTTCGACGTAGTTGACCTTGTCGATGTAGCCGGACACGCGCGGGCGAAGTTCAACGCTCTGCACCGCCTCGACGCGGCCGCTGAACTCGTCCCACTGGCTGACCTGCTTGACCAGGACCGGCGCGGCACTGACCTGCGGCGGCGGCGGTGCGCCCGCTTCTTCGGCGTGGCCGCCGCTGCAGGCCGCAAGCACGGCTGCGGCGAGGATCGACACGCCGACCATCGCGATGCGATGGCCGAAACGATGTGGGGTGGTATTGGGGGAAGTCATGGCATGCATCCGTACGGAGGGGTGGTACAGCTAGATGAGAACGTGTTGCAAAAACGGGCGGCGTATCCTGCGACCTCAACCAAGGTCGAGGTCAAGCAACGCCGGCGGTATCGCGCCACAAAGGTGGAATTTCCAGGTGCAGCAGGCCACGCGGCAGCTCGGCATCACTGCTGTCACAACGGACGACGGCGCGGTTGTCGCGGCATCCATCCAGCAGCGAGACCACGCGACGGCCGACCAGCAGCGAGCTCGGCCACTCGATGCAGGCATTGGCCGCGTTGGCCGGGGTACACACCGGGCTGCAGACTTCCAGCATCTGCGCGCGCACGCCGATCGCCTGCGCTTCCTGGTGCACCACCTGCGCGTACATGCGCATCGCGGCAGCCGTGATCGAGCTTTCGCCGTAACCGGCCCACGGCTTGACGGCGGCCGGGCTGCCGATCATCACGTAGCGACGTGCGTGCACGTTGTCCTGCAGCAACGGCAGCAGGTGGCGCACCGCGTGCACGTGCGGCATCAGGTCAGCCTGCAGCGCGCCGAGCAGTTCATTGCCATTGCGATCGACCACGCGACCGCGGCGGTAGGGACCGCCCATGGCCGCGATCACAGCGGCCAGCGGCCGTGGGCGCTGCGCGACCCGCTCGGCCAACGCACGCGCCGAACCATCGTCGCTGAGCGAGCCGAGCAGCGTTTCCAGGCCTGGCTCATCGGCGAACTGCTCATGCAGCGCTGCCAGCCGGCCCGGATCGCGACCGACCACCAGCACCGGGCTGCCGGCTTCCAGCAATGCGCCAACCACGCCCTGCCCCACGGCACCGGTGCCGCCGAGAACCAGAACTTCGGGCGTCAACATCCCATTCACGGGACATTTCCTCCCAAATCCGGGATAGTCCCAATTCGGCGCAGTCGGTCGCCCTTGTGGGGAACCAGGCGGATGGCACCGCCACGCTGCTGACGCATGGGCGCGGTAAACTCACGGAAGTCCTTGTGCACCAAGGAACTCGGGCGGACTTCAACGGTCATTGCCAGGTCCAGGGTGCTCTGGCCGGCGTTCCGGAGACGGGCAAGAATGTTGCGCAGGCTCATGGCGGACGGGCTCCAAATAACGAATGGCGCCACGATAGACCTCAAACCTTTACTTGATTAGTCCTGATTAAGGGGAATAATCATCCCGCTCCCGGTCCAATCGTTCTGTCACGATTGTCCCATCCCCGACGTCCAGGATCCCAGACCATGTCCCACGATCTCAACGAGACGCTGATCTTCGTCAAAGTGGTCGAGCAAGGCAGTTTCATTGCCGCTGCCAAATCGCTCGGCCTGCCCAAGACCACGGTCAGCCGCAAGGTGCAGGAACTGGAGACGCGCCTGGGTGCGCGCCTGCTGCACCGGACCACGCGCCGCCTTGGCCTTACCGAAGCCGGCTCGATCTACCACGAGCACTGCCAGCGCATCGCGCGCGAACTGGAAGAAGCCGAAAGCGCGGTCAGCCAGCTGCAGTCCGGCCCACGCGGTTGGCTGCGCTTCACCGTGCCCTATTCGATCGGCATCACCTGGATTGCGCCGCTGCTGGGCCAGTTCCATGCGCAGTATCCAGAGATCCGCCTCGACATGCATATGGGCAATGAGAAGCTGGACCTGATTGCCGGCGAAGCCGATCTGGCTCTGCGCGTGGGTGCCCTGCCCGATTCCAACCTGGTGGCACGCAAGCTCGGCAGCCTGCGCACGCAGGTGTTCGCCAGCCCGGCCTACATCGAACGCTATGGTGAGCCGCTGCATCCGGAAGAGCTGCAGTTCCATCGCATCCTGGCGATGCGCAAGCCGTACCACACCGGCAACTCGCCGCGCTTCACCTGGCAGCTGGGCGAGAATGGCGGCGAGTTGCGTGACTTCCCGGTCACCCCATTGATGACCGCCAACGACATGTCCGCGCTCAATGGTGCGCTGGTGTGTGGCGAAGGCCTGCTGTTGACCGGCGACGTGATGGCCAAGCCGTTCGTCGAATCAGGCATGGTGCGCCGCGTTCTGGCTGGCTGGACCGGACCGGAGGTGGACTTCAATGCCGTGTTCGCCGGCGGCCGCCTGGTCTCGCCGAAGGTACGTGCATTTGTCGACTTCCTGGTCGAGAAGCTCAACTTCGACGCCAATTACATGCTGGCGCAGTGCCCGGGCGCGAAGCTGGCGCAGCAGCAGAAGGAAAAGGAAGACGCCGCGCTGGAAAGCAGCGGCAAGCGGATCCTGGAAAAGGTCGCGGCTTCGGCGGCATGACCGGCTTTTGTAGAGTTGAGCCATGCTCGATTGCTGTTGGAACCGCGCCGACCAAGGTCGGCACCTACCAGGATAGCAGTCGAGCATGGCTCGACTCTACATGTGCTATCGGCTTGCCGAGCAAGCTCGGCACCCACAAAAATGCCGCCTGCAAGGGCGGCATTTTCGTTCCGGCCGATGGCCGGACCGGCTCAAGCAATAACGCGTAGCGTTATTGCTTGAGCGGAATCACGCGGATTTCGACGCGGCGGTTCTTGGCGCGGCCGGCATCGGTGCTGTTGTCGGCAATCGGGTACGACTTGCCAGCGCCCAGGGTTTCGATGCGCACGCTCTGCACACCCTGGCCAACCAGGTACTGCGCGACCGAGTCGGCACGTTCCTTGGACAGACGGTTGTTCACTGCGTCGCTGCCGATGCTGTCGGTGTGGCCAACCACTTCGATCATGGTCTGGTTGTAGTCACGCAGGGTACCTGCAACACCGTTGAGCGAGCCGTAGAACTGCGGCTTCAGGGTCGCCTTGCCGAAGTCGAAGGTGATGCCGTCCGGCAGGTTCAGCATGATGTTGTCGCCCTGGCGCTGCACATCGATGCCGGTGTTGGCGGTGCGCTCGCGCAGTGCACGTTCCTGACGGTCCTGGTACTGGCCAACGGCCGCGCCGCTGAGCGCGCCGATACCGGCGCCGATCAGCGCGTGCTGACGACGCTCCGTGGCGCTGTCACCGGTCAGCAGGCCGGCGGCCACGCCGATGGCGGTACCGATCAGCGCGTTGCGGCCGGTGCGGTTCTGCTGCTCGGTCGGGTTGCCGTACTGGTCACTCTGCACATAGGAGCCGCCGGTGGCGCAGGCCGACAGGACGGCCGCACTCATCAGGGCCAGTGCGACGTTGCGGGTGGTGTTGCGGATCATGGGGTTCTCCTTGGTTTCCGGTCGGGCCGGCGGCTTGCGGGCGCAAAGAGAATAAACAGCCCAATGCGATGCCGGAATGATGATCCGGCGCGCTGACAGGTCCACGTTCAGCTAACTGACTGGATCGCGTCAGGGGCGCTTTACCCTGCCCCTGACTGACGGTAGGCGGCCAACGCTGCATCCCGGCCTGCGGCCAGATCCACCAGCGGCGTGCGCGGATAGTCCGGGGCATGTGCGGCCAGCAGCAACGGATGCTGCCAGGGCGCGAAGCGCGCTTTCACCGGCAATGCTGCCAGCTCGGGCACCCAGCGGCTGATGTAGCGGGCCTGCGGATCGAACTTCTCGGCCTGGGTGACTGGATTGAATACCCGGAAGTACGGCGCTGCGTCGGCACCGGTGCCGGCCACCCATTGCCAGCCCATCGTGTTGTTGGCCAGGTCCGCGTCGACCAGGGTGTCCCAGAACCAGCGCGCACCGTGCAGCCAGTGCGCACGCAGATGCTTGCACAGGTAACTGGCAACGATCATGCGCACCCGGTTGTGCATGTAGCCGGTAAGCCACAGCTCGCGCAGGCCCGCATCGACGATCGGCACGCCAGTGTTGCCGCGCTGCCAGTCGTGCAGCTGCGCGGCACTGGGCGTGGACCACGGGAAACGGTCAAAGCGCGGGTTGAGGTTGTCTGTGGGCGTCTTCGGGAAGTGGTGCAGCAGGTGATAGGCAAAATCACGCCAGCCCAGCTGGCGCAGGTAACCATCGATATCGGCGTCGGTGCCCGCACTGCGCAGCCCTTCCAGCGCGTGGGCGATGCGCCACGGTGCGATCTCGCCGAAATGCAGGTGCGGCGACATTCGCGAGGTGCCCACGCGATCCGGCAGGTCACGCTGCTCGCGGTAACCGCGCAACGCGCCGTCCTCGAACACGGACAGCGCCTCCAGCGCACCGGCTTCGCCCGGCTGCCAGTGCTCCCAGAAGCCGGTGTCCCAGTCCAGCGTGGGCGCGAGCCGCAACTCCTCCAGCCCGAGGCTGTCGACCGAATGTGCCGTCAGCGCCTTCGGTGCGGCCTGCAGCGCGGGCAGGCACCAGTGGCTGAGCACGTTGCGCCAGTACGGCGTGAATACCTTGTACGGCTGGCCCTGCTGGGTGGCGATATCCCACGGCTCGAACAGCAGGCTGCCATTGCAGCTCTGTGCGTCGATGCCCTGCTCGCGCAGCGTGCGCTTGATGGTGGCGTCGCGTGGCTGGGTGGCGGGTTCATACTTGCGGTTCCAGTACACCGCTTCGGCGCCAGTCTGCTGGATCAACGCCTGCAAGGTAGGCAGGCTGTCACCGGCACGCAGCACCAGCGAGGAGCCGCGCGTACGCAGGTCGGCATCCAGCGCATCCAGTGAACGATGGCGCCACGCATCGGAGGCCGCGCCGGGCAGCCACTCGCCTTCCTCGTGCGGCGCGTGGATGTAGATAGGCACCACATCGTGGCCAGCATCCAGCGCGGCCTGCAGGGCAGGATTGTCCTGCAGCCGCAGATCACGGCGGAACCATAGCAACGCTACCGACACATGCACCGCCTTCGTTGTGGAAGGCGGTCATGATAGCCAGCCGCGGTGAAGGCATTGCAGGCAGAGGCAGTCTGCCAGGCTGCCGGGCCGCTCCCCGCTGGACCCTGCCATGAATGATCTGCAGACCTCATTCGCCCGCTTCGGGCTGCTGCATGCCCAGCGCGAAGGTGACTGGCAGGGCCCATTCCCGTTACCCCCAGTGCTGGCGCGCTTCTACGCGCAGGTCGGACCGCTGGGCGATGAGATCAGTGCCAAGGTGGGTGCAGCCGGCATCACCATCCCTGGCCTTGATGTCTGGATACCGCCGCTGCAGCGCCTGTGGAGCCACCAGGCCGGCTATCGCTGGCACGGCATCAGTGGCGAGCCCATCGACGATTGGCCATCGAACTGGCTGGTGATTGCCGACCGCGGCGCCGATCCCTTCATCCTCGACCTGGACGACGGCCACGTGCTGTTCAGTCATCACGGTGCCGGTCTGCTGGATGCCGGCGAGATTGTTGCCGACGTCCCCACTCTGATGGCGGCTCTGGCGGCGGCCGGCACCGTGTATCTGGAGGCCGGCGACGACCTCTACGACGATGATGACGATGGGGGCATCCGTGCCGTGCACGAGGAAGCCGCGGTGCAGGCGGTTGCGCAGGTGCTTGGCAACCGCCTGGATGCCGAGTGCCTGCTGGAGACACTGCGAGGCTGAATCCACGCATGGCGTGGATCTACCTCTCGAAACGCTGCATCGCCTCGCTGATCAGCACACGGGCCTCGGCGGCATCGCCCCAGCCGTTGAGCTGCACCGGATTGCGGCCTGCCGGCAGGTCCTTGTAGACCCGGAAGAACGCCTCGATGCGCTGCCGCTCGACTTCCGGCAGATGCTTCAGGTCGCGGATGTTGGCGTAGGTCGGGTCGACCTTGTCGGTGGGCACGCCGATGATCTTCTCGTCATGCTCGCCGCCGTCGATCATCTTCAGGTAGCCGATCGGCCGGAAGCGCACGATCACGCCCGGATGCAGTGGTTCACGGGTCAACACCAGCGCATCCAGGGGATCGTTGTCACCGGCCAGCGTGCGCGGCATCGAGCCGTAGTTGGCCGGATAGGCCACCGGCATCGACTGGAAGCGGTCCACATGCACCAGACCGTCTTCCATGATCTCGTACTTGGTGAAGCTGCCAGCGGGGATCTCCACCGCCAGGTTCACCTCCAGCGGGGCCTGCTTCGGCTGCGCGACCAGGAACGGATGCAGCACCGCGTCGGCAGCAGCAACCGCACCGGCCAGAATCAGCAGTGCACCGCCGATGGCGGCCATCGGGACGATACGACGTGTCGTCATGGCGTTTCCTCTCACTCCCAACAACGGTCTGCACGACCTTTGGCAGTCTGCGCACGGGGGCATTCACGCGAAGTGATGCGGCCCTCGCGCTGCTCCAGCCGCTGCTTGCCGCCCTTGGCATCACGACGCAGTTCAAACGCGTCGTACAGGCGACCGGTCACCGTGCGCGCCTCGTAACGCAGTTGCTGCGGATCGATGCGCAGCACCTGGAACAGCTGGGTGTCTTCAGCCACCGGATCCATCGTCCTGCGTGCTTCGCCGGAAAGGCGGTACTGCTTGGGCCCGGCCACGGTCACCACGTACTGAGGCGTGGCGCCCTGCCCTTCACCGCGACGGCCGTAGGTGTGATCGTGGCCCTGCAGCACCAGGTCCACGTTGTGGCGGCGCACCACCGGCAACAGCACATCACGCAGCGCGGCGTTCTCGCGGCCTTCGCGCGGCGAATAGAACGGCTGGTGCAGCAGCACGATGGTCCATGGCTGCGGATTGCCGGTCAGCACCTTGTCCAGCCACTGCGCCTGCGCCTTGGCCGTGCCAAGGTCGAGTGCCGAAGTACCATCAACCACGGCCACTCGCACGCCCTGTGCATCGAACCAGTAGCTGGTCTGCTGCGCGGCGGTGGCGCCATTGCCCGGCAGCGCGAACGTCACCGGCCAATGCTTGCCCAGCACGCGGCGTTCCTGCGGGGTGTCCTCGAATTCCTCGAAGTACTCGTGGTTGCCTATCGCCGGCGCCACCAGAGTTTCCTGCGCCAGCCAGCCGGCGGCAGCGAACCACTCGCCCCACTCGCTGTCATCCATGTTGTCGCCGCCGCTGACCAGGTCACCGGCGAACAGGCTCATGCGTGCCTCCGGTGCGGCCTTCTGTGCGGCACGGATCACGCGGCTGACATGGCTGACGTTCTTGTTCTGGGTATCGCCGAAGTACAGCAGCGTCAACGGCTGGTCGGCGGCGGCCAGCGTACGCAGCTGGTTCCAGGCGCTCCAGCTGCCATTGCCCTGCACGCGGTAGACGTACTGGGTATCCGGCTGCAGGCCGCTGATGTCCGCGCGATGATGATGCGACAGCCCGTTCTCGGTCTGCAGTGCGCGGGTCGTCGCACGCACCTGGCGGATCCCCTCGATGGCCGGTGAGTCACCGGCCACGGCAATCTCCAGCAGCGGCGCCTGCACGCTGCCATCAGTACGCCAGGCCACGGCAAAGCCATGGCCGGGATCGGCCGCGGGCGATGCCACGATGCGATCCGGCACCGTGGATGCTGCGTAGTAGCGGCTGCCTGCCGGCAGCTGGGTGTTCGGCTCGGCCGCCGCAGACGCCAGCGACGGCAATACCAGCAGCAGGCCAAGCACCAGCGAACGCATCACGCACTGGCCGCTCATGCGCCACACTCCAGCGGCAGCGCGAGCTGCTTGGCGATGCTCTCCCAGTCGAAGGCCACCACGCCCTGGTCGTCATGCACCGCATACAGCGCACCGTGCGGGAAGCGTGGGCTGGCCCGCTGCATCAACCAGATGCCATCGGTGTTGGCCACCGTATTGCCCTGGAACGCACCCACCGGCTTCAGCGTATGCCGGTCGAACAGATGGAACACGCTGCGCTGTTTGCCCTGTTCGGTGGTGATCCACCAGCCGTCCTTACCACAGGTGCGCAGGGTCACGCCTTCAGCCTGCGCCTTGAACACATCGCGGCCGAAGGTGGTGCCGGTGAAACGCCCGGCCAGGGTGTAGACCTTGAACTCGCTGGCGTAGCTTTCATCCTCTTCAGCGATCAACAGGCGATCGTTCTCCGGATCGCCCCAGATCGATTCCACCACACGCAGTGCGCCAGCCTCGCTGGTATCCCCGATGTCCGCCACGCGCTTCGCTTCGACCCTGGCACCGTCGCGGGTCACGTGGTACTGGCGCACGCGTTTGTCCAGCTCGGCCAGCGGCGGCAGGATGTCACGGCCCTGCGCATCCTCGCCGTTGTCCCAGGAGTCGGTGACGTAGACGCTGTAGCCATCGGCACGGCGGTCGACCCACAACCCGTACGGCTTGCGCAGATCCTCGGCAGCGAATGTTGCCAGCGGGGTGAAGTCCGGCAGGCTCAGCACCTGCACGCGATGATTGTCGCGCTCCACAATCCACAGCAGGTCGTCGGTCACTGCGATGCCGTTTGGGCGATCGAACTGTCCTGGCCCGGTGCCGCTGCTGCCAACGTCACGCAGGTGCTGGCCGGTGCTGCCATCGTAGACCACCAGCTTGTCGGTGGCCTTGGCGGTGGCAATCAGCCACAGCTTGCCATCCGGCGCACGCCACGCCGCCGGCGAATCGATGTTGTCGGCCGGGGTCAGTGGAGTGACAAATGCCTCGGCGATGGTCGCCACCGCCCGCTGTGCCGCGGGCTTCGCTGCTGGGGCGGCCACGGCCGGATCATTGCCGGTGGCAGGCGTACAGCCTGCCAGCAGAGCAGCCGCCAATGCCGCGGCAAGGACCGGGATGCGGCGCCCCATCACAGCGCCACCTTCAGGCCCAGCGCATAGGTGCGGCCGTACTCTTCCATCTGCAGGGTGCGCGAGCGCGTCCCTTGGTACAGCTCCAGCGGCTTGTCCAGCAGGTTCTGCGCCTCGAAGTACATGCTCACACGCGGGGTGAACTTGTAGTCCAGCGAGAAATCGAGCTGGGTGTTGGGTGCAACGTAGATATCGAATGCGCGGCCCTTGCCGATGCTGTCCAGGTACTCGCTGCGGTACACCGCCGCCAGCCGCGTACTGACACCATACTTTTCATAGCCGATGTGGGCGCTGTAGACATGCTTGGAGGCGCGCGGCAGGGTGAAATCCTCCCCGGCGCGGTCCTTGATGCCGGCATCGAACCTGGTATCCAGCCAGGTACCGCTGGCGCCGACCAGCAGGCCGTCCAGGCCGGCTGGCAGGAAGGCCAGCTGCTGCTGCCAGTTGAATTCCGCACCGCGCACGGTGGCCTTGCGGCCATTGATCGGCTGGGTCACGTCGAAGCCGCCATAAGCGGGATCATTCGTCCGCACCGTTTGCACGATGTAGCCATCGATCGACTTGTGGAACAGGCCAAGTGAAACGATACCGGTGCTGCCGATGTACTTCTCCACCGACAGGTCGATGTTCTTCGACTCGTACGGATCCAGTTCCGGATTACCCAGGCGCACTTCCTCGTCGCCGCGGCTGTAGCCCACGCGTGGCGAGACATCGCCGAAGGAAGGACGCGATACGGTCTTGTTGGCCGAGGCGCGCAGTACCCAGTCATCGGCCGCGTCGTAGCGCAGGTGCAGGCCCGGCAGCACGTTGGTGTAGCTGCTGTTGGCCACGCGCGGGGTAACCGTGAAGCTGCGCCCGTTGGCGGCCACGTCCACCTGGTTGCCGGTTGCCTTGAACTGGGTGTTTTCCACGCGCACACCGCCGATGATGCGCAGTGCACCCACGTCCCAGGTGCCCATGGCATAGCTGGCGAAGATGTCTTCGCTGGCCACGTAGTCCTCTTCCAGCGATGTCATCGCGTTGCCACCGACATCCTGCGGGCGAGCGCTGTACTGGCCACCATTGGCCGCCCAGAAGGCACGCATCGCGGCCGAATCCATGCCGTCACCCAGGTTGCCGTGGCGGTGTTCCGGCGAGGAGGTTGTCCAGCTCGACAGCGCCACCTTCGGGCCGACGCGCAGCTCGCGCTCGTCCACATTCACGTCGCGGTCGCGCCAGCGGCCCAGCAGGCCGAACTTGATGCTGCTGCTGTCGCCGTCGAAGCGCACGTTGACCTGCGCGCTGTGTTCCTTGTCGTTGACCTGCTTGGGCGAGAGCACGAAGCGGTCGAACGCGTAGTTGCCATTGTACAGCCACTGCGGGTTGTCGAAGCTGTAGCTGGGCAGGCGGCTGCGCTGGTCCAGGGTGCCATTGAAGGCCTTGCCATCAAGCTTGAAACGGGCCTCCATCTCGTCGTTCACCCGCTCTTCGGTGCGGGTGTAGCCGATCCGGTAATCGACCACGGCGTTGGTCAGCTTGTTCTCGCCACCGAGACTTGCCGCGAAGGTGTTCTCCTTCTTGGTGCGGTAGCGCATGCGCTTGTCGATGGAATCCTTCGGCATGCCATCCAGCCGATACTGGTCGGTGCCGGTCTTGACCATCTTCGCGTCGTCGAAGTTGAAGATCACGCGCTGGCGGGTCTCCGCATCGTCGAACTGGCTGTACAGCGTGCGCAGGTAGTATTTGCTGTATTCATTCGGGCGCCAGTCGAGGTTGAGGTTGGCACCGATGCGCTTGCGCTCGATCTCGTACTTGCGATGCTGCAGGTTGATCGCGGTGACATCGCCGGGGACGGCGTTGTCCTCGCCGTCATACTCCACTTCGGTGTTGTCCGACTCGAACTTGCGCTTCTGGTAGTTCACGCCCAGCGCCACACCGAAGGTGTCGTTGAACACTTCGCTGTAGTTGAAGGCGGCCTTGGGACTGGTCTCGCCGGACAGCTGCTGGTGGCTGCCTTCGATCTTGCCACGCAGGCTGCGACCGTCGCGGTCGAAGGCCGAGGCCGACTCCACAAGCACGGCGCCGCCGATGGCATCACCCGGCATGTCCGGGGTCGGCGACTTCACTACGCGCAGGCGCTCGGTGGAATCGGATGGAATCACATCCAGCGGTGCGGCACGACTGGAATCTTCCGGCGTACCGACGGCAATGCCGTCCACGCTGACGCTGTTGAGGTTGGCGTCCAGGCCGCGGATGACCACGAAGCGCCCTTCGCCCTGGTCGCGGGTCACGCTGATGCCCGGCAGGCGCTGCAGCGATTCGGCGACATTCTTGTCCGGGTACTGGCCCAGTGCATCGGAGGACACGGCATCTTCGATCGCATCACTGCTGCGCTTCAGGTCAACGGCGCGGATCTGTGATTCGAGCTGGGCGCGCACTTCGATGCGGTCCAGATCGACCGCCTCAGCGGCCACGGCGCCGGTGGCGGCAACCGCCTGCTGCCCGGCCGCCTGCAGCGGAGCTGCGGCCCCCATCGCCAGGGTCAGGGTGATGGCAACGGCCAACGGAGTCTTGATATGCACTGGGAATCCCCATTCCTGTTAAGAATGGGTCTGCACGGTATGTCCGCAAGGTTGCATGGCCGTGACATGCGCCTGCACATTTCATGTAAGGCTGCTCCGGGCCAGGTTTGGGTTCGGCCCGCCGATCCGGCAAAATGGCGTCCTCTCTCCTTTTCCCCCTTCCCGACCATGAAGATCGTCGAAGTGCGCCACCCGCTGGTGCAGCACAAGATCGGCCTGATGCGCAACGCCGCGCTCAGCACCAAGGATTTCCGCGAACTGGCCAACGAGCTGGGCACGCTGCTGGCCTACGAGGCCACCGCCGACCTCGAGACCGAGCCGCACACCCTCCCCGGCTGGGCCGGCCCGGTCACCGTACAGCGCATTGCCGGGGCCAAGATCACCGTGGTGCCGATCCTGCGCGCCGGCCTGGGCATGCTTAGCGGCGTGCTGTCGCTGATCCCGGCCGCCCGCGTCAGCGTGGTCGGACTGCAGCGCGATGAGGAAACCCTGCAGCCGGTGCCCTACTTCGAGCGCCTGACCGGTCGCCTGGAAGAACGCGATGCGCTGATCCTGGATCCGATGCTGGCTACCGGCGGCACCCTGATCGCCACCATCGACATGCTCAAGCGTGCCGGTGCCCGCCGCATCAAGGGCATCTTCTTGGTCGCGGCGCCGGAAGGCATCGAGGCGGTCAAGGCCGTGCACCCGGACGTGGAGATCTACACTGCGGCCATCGATGCCCAGCTCAACGACAAGGGCTACATCCTGCCCGGCCTGGGCGATGCCGGTGATCGCATCTTCGGTACCCGCGTCGGCTGAATGCCAGCGGGGTCAGAGCCCTTTCGTGCCGAAAGGGTTCTGACCTCAACAGCGCGGCGCGTCGCGGCCGCGTTGCGATTCTTCACGTGCTCTTGGCGCCGGGAAGCGAATGCTCCGCGCACCCGCCACCCTTGGAGCTCTCGATGAAAGCCTCTTTCCTGCTGGCCGCCGTCCTGCTGGTCGGCCTCCCTTTGGCTGCCAATGCCACCACTCCGCAGCAGCAACGCATGGCCGACTGCTCGGCCAAGAACAAGGGGCTCAAGGGCGACGCCTACAAGACCGCGCAGAGCTCCTGCCTCAGCGGCCACGCTACCGACAGCAAGGCCGCGACCACACCGCAGGAACGCATGCGCAAGTGCAACGCCGATGCGGGCACGAAGAAGCTGGCCGGTGATGCACGCAAGACCTTCATGAGCAGCTGCCTGAAGGCGTCGTAGCGGCTGACTCCTGCTGTAGAGCCGAAGGCAGCGGCAGGAGCCGCTGCCAACGTCGCTCGCGACGACCCGCAGGGTGTCGGTCAGGACGACCGGCATAGCTCATGCTCGGCTCTACATTTACCCCAGGGCGCGCGCCTTCAGCTCGCCCTGCTCGTGCAGGGTCACGAAACGACCCTTGTCATCGCGGCCCAGCTGCGCCAGCGCCACCTGCGGGTCGTGGGTGAAGAACAGATGCACATTGCGCGCCAGCTTGTCTTCGAGGAACTGCCGTTTCTCGTCGATCAGCAACTCGGCATTGCGGTCGTAGCCCATGGTGATCGGCACGTGCACCCACGAGCGGCCCGGGATCAGATCGGCACAGAAAACTACGCCGCCCTTCGGTGATTCATCGGCACGCGCGTGGCCGACAATTTCGGCCAGCATCAGCCCCGGCGTGTGGCCATCGCTGTAGCTGAAACGCACAGTGCGCCCCAACGCCTTCGAATATTCGCCGTCCACCACTTCCAGACGGCCACTGGCCTGCAGCAGGCCCGGCAGTTCCGGAATGAAGCTGGCACGGTCGCGCGGGTGCGGCTGCAGTGCACGCTGCCAGTGCTGCGCACCGACCACGTAGGTCGCGTTGGGGAACAGCAGCTCCGGCTCACGCCCTTCGCTCCAGGCCGCGAGCAGGCCTCCGGCGTGATCGAAGTGCAGGTGACTGAGCACCACCACGTCGATATCCTCGTGCTCGAAACCGGCTTCGCGCAGCGAATCGATCAGCACGTGCTGGCTTTCCTGCACGCCGTAGCGTTCGCGCATGCGTGGATCGAAGAAGGCACCAATACCGGTTTCAAACAGCACCGTCTTGCCTTCCAGAGGGCTGGCAAGCAGCGCACGGCAGGCCAGCTCGATGCGATTGAGCTCGTCCGGTGCCGCCCATTTTTCCCACAACGCGCGCGGCGCGTTACCAAACATCGCACCGCCATCAAGGCGCTGCGAGTTTCCACGAATCGACCAGAGTTTCATGCGCCAATTATCGGCGTCGGCTCGTTAAATAATCGCTAGATTGGAAACGGAAAACCCCGCCGGTTGGCGGGGTCTCCAGGCTCTCCGTACGCCGGGCATGGCCCGGCGCTACCGGAGCATCAATGCGCCGGTACAACCTGGGCACTGCCCACCGGGTTGCGCGGGTCGCTGCCACCGAACAGTTTGTTCGCTTTGCGGTCCCATTCCACGGTCTGCAGGTTGCCCCAGACGTGGCTGGAACCGCGGCCGCCGGCGGCGACATCGCCCGGCAGGTCGATCTTGTGGCCCATCGCCTGCAACTGCTTCACCGTGCCGGCGTCGAACGCATCGTTCTCGGCTTCGATCAGGTCCGGCAGCCACTGGTGGTGGTAGCGCGGCAGCGCGGCGACCTGCTGCGCGTCCAGGCCTGCGTCGTAGCCGAGGATGCCCAGCAGCACCATGGTGATGATGCGGCTGCCGCCCGGCGTGCCCAGTACCACCACCTTGTCGGCATTCTCCATGAAGGTCGGCGTCATCGAGCTGAGCATGCGCTTGCCCGGCTTCGGCGCATTGGCCTCATAGCCCATCACGCCGAACGCGTTGGGCGTACCCGGCTTGAGCGCGAAGTCGTCCATCTCGTTGTTCAGCAGCACGCCGGTGCCCTTCGGAATCAGGCCCGAGCCGTACAGCAGGTTGACGGTCTGGGTGGCGCCAACCCGGTTGCCGTCGCGGTCGATGATCGAGAAATGGGTGGTCTCGTCGTCCTCCAGCGGGGTCGGGTTGCCCGACAGCAGGTCGCTGGGCGTGGCCTTCTCCGGATGGATGGTGGCGCGCAGGCCCTGCGCGTAATCCTTGCTGGTCAGCACCTTCTGCGGGATCTGCACGAAGTCCGGATCGCCGAGGAAGAAGGTGCGGTCACGGTAGGCACGGCGCATCGCTTCCACCACCAGGTGGGTGCGGTGGGCCTCATCCATCGACTTCAGGTCCCAGCCTTCCAGGATCTGCAGCATCGACGCGAGCGCGATGCCGCCGGAAGACGGCGGCGACGCCGTGGTGATCTTCCAGTCGCGGTAGTTGAAGACGATCGGCTCGCGCAGCTTCACGCGGTAGCCCGACAGCTCCTCGGCGGTCCACTTGCCACCGGCTTGTTTCACGCCGGCCAGCAGCAGCTTGCCGGTCTGGCCCTTGTAGAAGCCATCGAAGCCGTCAGCGGCGAGGCGTTCCAGGGTCTGCGCCAGCTCCGGCTGCTGGAACAGGTCGCCGGTGGCGATCGGCTTGCCGTTGCGCAGGTAAACCTCGCGCGTGCCGGGGTAGCGTTCCATCACTTCACGGCGCGAGGCATAGCCCTTGGCCATGCGGTCGTACACCGGGAAGCCTTCGCGGGCGATGCGGATCGCCGGTTGCAGCGAGGCCGACAGCGGCAGCTTGCCGTGCCTGGCCGAGAGCTCGACCAGCGCCGCCGGCAGGCCTGGGATGCCAGCCGACCACGGCCCGTTGACCGAGCGGTCACGGTCGAGGTCGCCCTTCTTGTCCAGGTAGGCCTGCGGGGTCGCAGCGGCCGGCGCGGTCTCGCGCGCGTCCAGCATCACATCCTTGCCGGTGGCCGCATCATGCAGCAGGAAGAAGCCGCCGCCGCCCAGGCCCGAGCTGATCGGCTCGACCACCGCCAGCGTGGACGACACCGCCACTGCGGCGTCGAAGGCGTTGCCGCCCTGCGCCAGGATGTCGATGCCGGCCTGGGTGGCCAGTCGGTGGCCACTGGCGATGGCCGCACCATCGGGGCGCTCGGCCCGGACCGGGCTGTCGGCCCAGGCGATCGGGCTCAGCAGCAGGCCAAGCAGCAACAAGGGGCGGACGATCAGCGTCTTCATTCGGATGGGGGCTCCGCGTAGAGTTCGGGGTGATCGTGCTGCAGCTGGCGCAGCTTGGCCAGCAGCTGGTCTTCCGTTTCCACGATCTCCGGGTCCGGGTCGATGCACTCGACCGGGCAGACGACCACGCACTGTGGCTCGTCGAAATGACCCACGCATTCGGTGCAGCGCGCAGGGTCGATCACGTAGATGGTTTCACCCATCGCAATGGCCTGGTTCGGGCAGGCCGGCTCGCATACGTCGCAGTTGACGCAGAGCTCGTTGATTTTCAGCGACACGGCGATACTCCTCGCCCGCGCCCTGGGACAAAGGACCGGCCAACGCGGGCGCGCGGGCCGGTCAGGTCATCAGCGGCGCCCTTGCAGGACGCCGCCCGGGCCATGCCGGAGCATGGCCGCCATGGCTCGGTATTACTTGGCTTCGACGAAAATGTACTCGGCACCGGTCGGCTGGATGGCAGCCTGCACGCGGGCATTGTCGGCCGACTGGCCGATGAAGACGACGCGCACGCCCTTCATCGAATCCGGCGACACGTCCTTGAAGACAGCCTGGATCATGTCAGCCATCTTGCCCGAGGCCGACGAACCGAAGGCCAGCATGTTGCCCGGCTGCACGCCACGGGCCACGGCCTGGGTCGCGCTTTCGGTCTGGCGCTCGTACTTGGCCTGGAAGTCCGGATCCGATTCCGGGGAGAGGTAGTACAGGAACGGGCTGTTGGTGATGTTGCCCATGTTCTGGATCGCCACTTCCTGCAGGTACTTCTTCCAGCCTGCATCGTCATCCTTGGCCGGAGCGACCAGGGCCTGCTTGGCCTCGTCGACCGGAGCGGCCTCTTCCTTCTTGCAGGCGGTGAAGGCCAGGGCCAACGAAGCGATCAGCATCGCGCGCATGGTGGTGTTCATGGGTTTCCTCCCGGAATGGTGCGTGGTGTTGTACGTAAAGGGGGTGCGGGTACAGCGGGGCCTTACGACTGCGCCGACTTCGCTTCGCGGACCTTGCGCAGGGCTTCCAGCACCGCGGCCGGCACGAAACCGGACACGTCGCCGCCCAGGCGCGCGATCTCGCGGACCAGCGATGACGAAATGAAGCTGTGCTGCTCGGCCGGGGTCAGGAACAGGGTCTCGACCTCCGGAATCAGGTGGCGGTTCATGCTCGCCATCTGGAATTCGTACTCGAAGTCGGACACCGCGCGCAGCCCGCGCAGCAGCACACCGCCCTGCACCGAACGTACAAAATGGGCCAGCAGCGTATCGAAGCCGATGACCTCGACGTTGCTGTGGTGGCCCAGGGCGCCACGCGCCAGCTGTACGCGCTGCTCCAGCGGCAGTGCCGGTCCCTTCGAGGGGCTCTGCGCCACGCCCACCACGACCTTTTCAAACAGCGGTGCGGCCCGGCTCACCAGGTCGATATGACCATTGGTGATGGGGTCGAACGTGCCGGGATAGACGGCGATGCGGCGGTTGGCCACGGTCATGGGCGGTTGCAGATGTTCAGATGAGGTCAAAGTGTAGCAGTGGCGCGGCGGTACAGGGCAAAGCGCACCTCACGGGTACTGCCCTCGCGGTGCAGCAGCCATTCCGGCGGCAGCGCCGGCACGTGGCCGGCCGGCGACTCCAGGTACAGCCAGGCATCGGTGGTCAGGTGCCGGGGCAGCTGGGCCAGTACGTCCTGCCACAGGCCATCGGCGAACGGCGGGTCGATGAAGACCAGGTCGGCCTGCTGCGCGGGCGCGCCCTGCAGCCAGCGCACGGCGTCGGCCTGCACGACCGTGATCTGGTCGGTGGCCTGCAGCTTGGCCACAGCGGCGGTCAGATTGCGCCCCAGCTGCGCGTCGCGCTCGACCAGGGTGGCGTGCGCGGCACCGCGCGAGACCGCCTCCAGGCCCAGCGCGCCACTGCCGGCGAACAGATCGAGCACCCGCGCACCGCCCAACCTGGGCATCAACCAGTTGAAAAGGGTCTCGCGCACGCGGTCGCTGCTGGGCCGCAGCCCCGGCAGGGTCGGCACCGGCAGGCGGGTATTGCGCCAGCGACCGCCGATGATGCGGACCTGGCCGTCATTGCCACCGCGGCCGCTCACCGGCGCCCCCGGCGGGAGGTATTCGAGAATTTCAGCATGAGCAGGATTGTAGTTCGGCCGGGCTGCGCCCGGCACCCGCAGAGGCCGAAGCAACGGCCGAAGCAACAACCAGAGCAACGGCAAAAGCTGGTTTCCTGTGGGTAGGCGGGGTGGGTCAGGCTGTGGGGGACGCCGTAAACCCGTCCATGGGGGCTTGGCCGCGGCATCCATGCCGCGGCCAAGCCCCCACAACCTGACCCACCCCGCCTTCGACAGTTTTCTGCGATCTGTCGGAACGTCTCTTGGGGTCAGATCCGTTTTCCGTAGGAAAACGGATCTGACCCCATTTGATGTATCGATATCTGACAGATGTGTCGACCAAGGTCGACACCTACCAACAGCCGCGTGAACCTGTCAGAGGCAGGGCACTGTGGGTTCGCGGGGTGTGAGCCGCATGGATGCGGCGACCAAGGCTACATGGACGTACTTGCGCCGTCCCCGCGAACCCACAGTGCCGCGCCATCCCACGGAATGCCGCTCTGGCTCTGGCTTTGGCAGTTGCAGTTGCAGTTGCACTGAGCGGGTGCCGGGCGCAGCCCGGCCGACCAACCCCTTGATTTCGGGACAATCAGCCATACCCCTTGGCGAGGCCGCACGCGCTGGCGCGGCATTGCACACGGAGCCTTATCGATGACCGAGACCACCCAGACCGAAACCCTTGGCTTCCAGACCGAAGTCAAGCAGCTGCTGCAGCTGATGATCCACTCGCTGTACTCCAACAAGGAGATCTTCCTGCGCGAGCTGGTCTCCAACGCCGCCGACGCCGCCGACAAGCTGCGCTTCGAGGCCCTGACCCAGCCCGCCCTGCTGGAAGGCGACAGCGAACTGCGCGTGCGCGTCAGCTTCGACCCCGCCGCCCACACCATCACCATCGAAGACAACGGCATCGGCATGAGCCGCGCCGAAGCCATTGCCCACCTCGGCACCATCGCCAAGTCCGGCACCGGCGATTTCCTGCGCCAGCTGTCCGGCGACCAGAAGAAGGATTCGCAGCTGATCGGCCAGTTCGGCGTCGGCTTCTACAGCGCCTTCATTGTCGCCGACGAAGTCGAAGTGACCTCGCGCCGCGCCGGCCTGGCTGCAGGCGAAGGTGTGCGCTGGACCTCCCGCGGTGAAGGCGATTTCGACGTTGCCACCGTCGACAAGGCCGAGCGCGGCACCCGCATCGTGCTGCACCTGAAGGACGGCGAGCACGATTTCGCAGACGGTTGGCGCCTGCGCAGCATCCTCAAGAAGTACTCGGACCATATCGGCCTGCCAATCCAGATGCCGAAGGAAGACAGCGAAGAAGGCGCGGCCGTCGAGTGGGAGACCGTCAACCGCGCCAGCGCGCTGTGGACCCGTCCGCGTACTGAAATCAGCGACGCCGAGTACACCGAGTTCTACAAGCACGTGGCGCACGACCACAGCGACCCGCTGGCGTGGAGCCACAACAAGGTCGAAGGCAAGCTCGAGTACACCTCGCTGCTGTACGTGCCGGGCCGCGCGCCGTTCGACCTGTATCACCGCGATGCACCCAAGGGCCTGAAGCTGTATGTGCAGCGCGTGTTCGTGATGGACCAGGCCGAGCAGTTCCTGCCGCTGTACCTGCGCTTCATCAAGGGCGTGGTTGATTCCAATGATCTGTCGCTGAACGTTTCGCGCGAGATCCTGCAGTCCGGCCCGGTCATCGATTCGATGAAGGCCGCGCTGACCAAGCGCTCGCTGGACATGCTGGACAAGCTGGCCGCCGACAAGCCGGAGCAGTACGCCACGTTCTGGAAGGAATTCGGCCAGGTGCTGAAGGAAGGCCCGGCCGAGGACTACAACAACCGCGAGAAGGTGGCCGGCCTGCTGCGCTTCGCTTCCACCCGTGGCGAGGGCGATGCGCAGACCGTCTCGTTGGCCGACTACATCGGCCGAATGGCCGAAGGCCAGGACAAGATCTATTACCTGACCGGCGAGAGCTACAGTCAAGTGCGCAACAGCCCGCACCTGGAAGTGTTCCGCAAGAAGGGTGTGGAAGTGCTGCTGCTGACCGACCGCATCGACGAGTGGCTGATGGGCTACCTGACCGATTTCGACGGCAAGGGCTTCGTCGACATCGCGCGTGGCGACCTCGACCTGGGTGCGCTGGAAAGCGAAGCCGACAAGCAGGAGCAGGAAGCGGCAGCAAAGGACAAACAGGGCCTCGTCGAGCGCCTGAAGACGGTGCTGGGCGATGACGTGGCCGAAGTGCGCGTCTCGCACCGCCTGACCGATTCGCCGGCGGTGCTGGCCATCGGCGAACAGGACCTGGGCCTGCAGATGCGCCAGATCCTGGAAGCCAGCGGGCAGAAGGTGCCGGACAGCAAGCCGGTACTGGAAATCAATCCAGGTCATCCGCTGATCGCCAAGCTGGATGCGGAAGCCGATGGCGCACGCTTCGACGACCTGGGCCGGGTGCTGTTCGACCAGGCTGCGCTGGCCGCCGGCGACAGCCTGAAGGATCCGGGTGCCTACGTGGCACGCCTGAACAAGCTGCTGCTGGAGTTGTCGGCCTGATCGAGGCGGTGGTCGCCGGGCATGGCCCGGCGCTGCTCTGGTAGATGCCAACCTTGGTTGGCACTTTTGCCCGGGTAGGCGGCAACCTTGGTTGACGCTCGAAAAGCGTGCCAACCAAGGTTGGCACCTACCAGGGCGGGTCGGGCGTGCCAACCAAGGTTGGCACCCACCAGGGGCGGCGGTTGGCGCCGACCGAGGGGGTTCAGGCTTCGCGATCCAGCAGCGAGCCCAGCATCTGGTCCTGGCGGCGGATCACCGTGGCATTGGCGGCGAAGGCCACCACTTCGGCTTTCGCTGCCAGCAGATCTCCCAGCGGTGCGGCGGCATCGACGCCGGCAGGGGTCACCGAGGCCTGCACCCCGCCCTGCTCCACCGCACTACGCTTCAGCTGCAGGCGCTGGGCATCGGGAGTCGCCAGGTTGGCCACGTTGTGCGCGGCTACCTGCACGCCCTGCTGGGCCACGCGCATTCCGCTGAGGGCGATTCCCATCACATTGTTCATTGCGGCCTCCGGGCCGCCCTGCGCAGCCCTCCGGACCGGTTAACGGCCGATGGGCCGCGACCTTGAGTCCACATCGGCCCGACAGGCCCGAGTGGTAGCATATCCCTCTGATTTCAGCGCCTTTTGCCAATGCTCAGTTTTTTCCGCCGCAAGAAGCCCCAGGATGCCCCCGCAACGGAGGCACCCAAGACCCAGCACTACTCGGCTGAAGAGCTGGCCGCGGCGTTCCCGTCGACCGCGCCCGTCGAGGACAAGGAACCGGCGCCGGCAGCTGCGCCAACTGCACCTGCCCCCGTCGAGCCGCCCCCGGCAGCGGTCGCACCGGCAACCGTCGAGCCCTCCCCGGTGGCTCCAGCGCCGGTGGTCCCGGCAGTCCCGGCTCCCACCGCTCCGAGCCCGACTGCGCAGATCGACGTCGCCCCTGTTGCGACCCCGGCCATCGAGCCGGTGCCTGCGCCGCTGCCGGAGCCCACGCCTGCGCCGACCCCGGCACCAATCGCCGACGATCTGCCTGCCGCAGCCTCTGTCGACGCCGTGCCGGCCACGGCCGGCAAGCCCGGCTGGCGCGAACGCCTGCGCAACAGTGTCATCGCGCGCAGCTTCGGCGGCCTGTTCTCGCGCAATCCCAAGCTCGACGACGACCTGCTGGACGAGCTGGAAACCGCACTGATCACTGCCGACGTCGGCGTCGGCGCCACCACCGATCTGGTGGAGGGCCTGCGCAAGCGCATGAAGGCGCGTGAATTCGTCGATGCCAACGCTTTGCTGGCCGCGCTGCGTGCCGAACTGATCGCGATCCTGCAGCCGGTGGCCAAGCCGCTGGTGATCGACCGCACTGCCAAGCCCTTCGTGGTGCTGACCGTCGGCGTCAACGGCGTCGGCAAGACCACCACCATTGGCAAGCTGGCCAAGCGCTTCAAGGACGAAGGCCACAGCCTGATGCTTGCCGCCGGTGACACCTTCCGCGCGGCTGCAGTGGCCCAGCTGCAGGCCTGGGGCGAGCGCAACGGCGTGGCCGTGGTCGCGCAGGGTCAGAACGCCGACGCCGCTTCGGTGGCATTCGACGCGCTGCAGGCCGGCAAGGCCCGCGGCACTTCGGTGCTGATCGCCGACACCGCCGGCCGCCTGCATACCCAGTCCGGCCTGATGAATGAGCTGGGCAAGATCCGCCGCGTGCTCGGCAAGATTGATCCCACTGCACCGCACGAAGTGCTGATGGTGATCGACGGTACCACCGGCCAGAACGCGCTGTCGCAGCTGCGCCAGTTCAACGCCGCCGTGAACGTTACCGGCCTGGTGGTGACCAAGCTGGACGGCACCGCCAAGGGCGGTGTGGTGTTCGCGCTGGCCCGCGAGTTCGGCATTCCGATCCGTTTTGCCGGCATCGGCGAGCGCCCGGAAGACCTGCGCGTGTTCGATCCGGAAGCCTTCGTCGACGCCCTGCTGCCTGAGGCGCTGGGCGCCTGATACACCGTGCAGCCACGCATCGCGTGGCTCTACTGAAACCGGTAGAGCCACCCCATGGGTGGCTGCCCACCTCCGGAACGCCGATGCCACGCCAGCCGCACGCCAGCGCCGAGATGGTCAAAAGAGACAGCTTCGTTGCCCGCCTGCTGCACTGGTTCGACGACCACGGCCGCCACGACCTTCCCTGGCAGCACCCGCGCAGCCCCTATCGGGTCTGGCTGTCGGAAATCATGCTGCAGCAGACCCAGGTGACCACGGTCATCCCGTACTTCCACCGGTTCCTGCAACACTTCCCGTCCCTGCCTGACCTCGCCGCGGCCAGCAACGATGCGGTCATGGCGCAGTGGGCTGGGCTGGGTTACTACGCCCGCGCGCGCAACCTGCATGCCGCGGCCAAGCGCTGCGTGGAACTGCACGACGGTGATCTGCCGCGTGATTTCGACGCGCTGCACGCGCTGCCCGGCATAGGCCGCAGTACCGCCGGCGCGATCCTCAGCCAGGCCTGGAACGATCCGTTCGCGATCCTCGACGGCAACGTCAAGCGCGTGCTCTGCCGCTACCACGGCATCGACGGCTTCCCGGGCCTGCCTGCGATCGAGAAGCAGCTATGGGCCATTGCCGAGGCGCATGTGGCACAGGTGCCGGATGGGCGCATGGCCGACTACACACAGGCGCAGATGGACCTGGGTGCAACGGTCTGCAGCCGCGCCAAGCCGGCGTGCGTGATCTGCCCGCTGCAGGATGACTGCGTGGCACGCCGCGAAGGCCGCACCGCTGAACTACCCACGCCCAAGCCCAGCAAGACCCTGCCCGAGCGCGAGGCCGTTGCGCTACTGCTGCGCGACGCCCAGCAGCGCGTGCTGCTGCAGAAGCGGCCGGATACCGGCATCTGGGCGCAGCTGTGGACGCTGCCACAGGCCGAGGCCGGCAGCGTGCTCCAGGACTGGTTCGACCTGCACGTCGACGGCTCGCTGGAAGAGGCCGAAGAGCTGCCAGTGCTGCAGCACACCTTCAGTCACTACAAGCTGCATCTGCAGGTACTGTCGCGGCAGGTGCACGGCCTGCGCGTGGAAGAACCGACGCTGCGCTGGGTGGCCGCCGACGAGCTGCCCGCGCTGGGCCTGCCGGCACCGATCCGCAAACTACTCGACGGTGCCACGACCAAGGCACCGAAACGAAAATCCACGAAACCCCGCAACCACGAGTGAGTGCCATGCCCCGAACCGTCTTCTGCCAGTACGAACAACGCGATGCCGAGGGCCTGGACTTCGTGCCCTACCCCGGTGAGCTGGGCCAGCGCATCTTCAACAACATCGGCAAGCAGGCCTGGGCCGCATGGCTGGCGCACCAGACCATGCTGATCAACGAAAACCGCCTGTCGCCGCGCACGCCGGAGCATCGCGCTTTTCTCGAAGGCGAACTGGTCAAGTTCCTGTTCGAGAAAGACGCGGAAAAGCCGGCAGGCTTCACCCCGGAAGCCTGACACACAGGTAGTGCCGGGCGCTGGCCGGCAACCTGGCATCTTCGCGATGCCGGCCAGCGGCCGGCACTACCACGCTATTTCGTGCTTTCCTCGCGCTCCTGCACCTGCGCCTGGCGCAGCTCCTGCTCGGAGGCACGCAGCGCCTTTACGTCCAGCTTGCGGATGCTGTCGATGAAGCACGGCATGCGCGGGCCGCCGGTCGGGTCGCGCACCAGCACTTTGTCGAAACGCGCCGAAACACGGTTCATCTGGCTGGTCAGGCCGATGGCGGTGGCATACGGCAGGTCCTGGCAGGGACCCCTCAGTTCCAGCAGATAGGCTTCGCTGGGACGCGTCCACACTGCCAGCGCGCTGTCACCCAGTTCGGTCCAGCCATTGAGGCTGCCGAAGAACTGCATGTCGTTCTGCGGCGCGCCGGCATGGGCACGGTACAGGTCGAGCTTTTCGGCAGTGCTGAGCCGGCCGGTGGTCGCGCAGGCGGCCAGCGCCAGGCAGAGGCCGGCCATCAGGATCGGGGTCTTCATGGCGATCTCCTCGGGGAACTGTCGCCATCATGCGCCTGCGCAGACAACGCCGGCGCGAAAGCCAGTACCCCATTCAGCAGCCGGTCGGCGGTCGACCAAAGCAGGCCCAAGGCTCCGGATTCCGGCAGTCGCCAACCTTGGTTGGCGCTTGCCCTGCAGGAGCGGCCGACCAAGGTCGGCTTCTACCAAAGCGGGCCCAACGCCTCAGACGTCGGCGTGGGCCAGCGCGTGCAGGCGCCCTTCGCGCAGCTCCAGCACCCGGTCCAGGCGGCGCGCCAGGCTGCGGTCGTGGGTCACCAGCACCAGGCTGGTATGCCGCGCCCGGTTGAGCTCCAGCATCAGCTCGAACACGGTGGCGGCGGTACGGTCATCGAGATTGCCAGTCGGCTCGTCGCCGAGCACGCAGGCCGGGTGGTTGACCAGCGCTCGCGCCACCGCCGCGCGCTGGCGCTCACCGCCGGACAGTTCGCCCGGCTTGTGGTCCAGACGATGGCCAAGGCCGACCGCCTCCAGCAGGGTCGTTGCACGACTGCTCGCTTCGGCCACCGCGGTGCCGGCCAGCAGCACCGGCATCATCACGTTTTCCAACGCGGTGAATTCCGGCAGCAGGTGGTGGAACTGGTAGACGAAGCCCAGTGCCTGGTTGCGCAGCAGGCCACGCGCGGTATCAGACAGCGCCGACATGCGCTGGCCGGTCACGTACACCTCACCGGCGGTCGGAGTATCCAGCCCACCAAGCAGGTGCAGCAGCGTGCTCTTGCCGGCGCCGGAGGCACCGATGATCGCCACCGTCTCGCCAGCGGTCACGGTCAGGCCCAGGCCATCGAACACCGGGGTCTGCATGCGTCCCTCGGCATAGGTTTTGCCCAATGCCTCGGCGCGGATCACTTCATCGCCGCGGTTGAAGACCTTATTCATAACGCAGGGCCTCCGCCGGCTGGGTGCGTGCTGCCCGCCAGGCGGGATACAGGGTGGCCAGGAAGCTCATCAGCAGCGCGACCACGGTGATCGCCACCACGTCGCCGGTCTGCATGTCGGTCGGCAGGCCGGTGATGTAGTAGACATCCTCCGGCATCAGCTTGACGTTGAACACGCTCTCGATGGCGCCGAGGATGCGTTCCAGATTGAGGGTCAGGGTGATGCCGCCGATCAGGCCGGCCAGGGTGCCGAAGATGCCGATCAGCGAACCCTGAACCATGAACACCTGCATCACCCCGCCCGGGGTCAGGCCGAGCGTGCGCAGGATGGCGATGTCGGCCTGCTTGTCGGTGACCAGCATCACCTGCGAGGACACCAGGTTGAACGCGCCCATGGCGATGATCAACGACAGCAGGATGCCCATCACCACCTTCTCCATGCGCAGCGAGTGGTAGAGGTTGGCGTTCTGCTGGGTCCAGTCGCTCACGCGGTAGGCGCCGCCAAGGTTCTGTGCCAGGTCCACGCCCACTTCCAGCGAGCGGTCCATGTCGTGCAGTTTCAGCCGCACGCCGGTAGCACCATCGGAACGCAGCACGCGCTCCAGGTCCTTCATGTTGGCGAAGCCGACGCCGCGGTCGACCTCGTTGTAGCCGGCCTCGAAAATGCCGCTCACGGTAAAGCGTTTCATCCGTGGCACAGCACCGGCAGGCGTGCCCTGCACTTCGGCGAAGGTCACCAGTACCTGGTCGCCGACGTCCACGCCCAGCCAGATCGCCAGTTCCTTGCCCAGCAGCAGGTTGAAGCTACCTGGCTTGAGGCTGTCGTAGCTGCCCTTGGTGACCTTCTTGTCGATCACCGACACCTTCGGCTCCAGCGCCGGGTCGATGCCCTGGATGATCGCGCCCTGCACGCGCGGGCCGCTGATCATCGACTGGATCTCGATGTAAGGCGCGGCACCGGCCACGCGCGGGTCCTTGCGGGCCACGTCGACCACACGCATCCAGTCCGGCATCGGCTCGCCGTCGCGGCTGATGGTGGTGTGCGCGGTCATCTGCAGCAGGCGGCTGCGGATTTCCTTCTGGAAACCGCTCATCACCGCCAGGGTGGTGATCAGCACGGTGACGCCGAGCGCAATGCCCAGGATCGATGCCATCGAGATGAAGGAGATGAAGCCGTTGCGGCGCTTGGCGCGCAGGTAGCGCAGGCCGATCGCCACGGGAATGGGTTTGAACATGCAGGCACGCCAGTCAATTCAGCTTATGGTGCCATCGTACGGGGCCTACGGGAAACGGCACGTGCGGCCACGGCCAGTCGCAGTTCACGTCGCTGCCCGGGATCGAGCACATCGGGCCAGAACAACAGGCGCCGCCGGCGCCGATCCTCACGCCACAGCAACAGCAGCCAAGGCCCACGCACGACCAGCCGTGGTGCATCGACGCCCTGCCCTGCCACCTGCAGCGGGTCGGGCGGTACTGGCAGAAGCACCTGCACGCGTGGCCTGCGCTGGCGCCAGGCCAGCTCCGCCAGCCCCATCAGCCAAGCCAGCAGCACAGCCGGCATCAGCAGGCGCGGCGGCAACTCCGTCGCGCGCAGGAGCCAGGGCGCGGCCAGCAGCACCGCCAACTGGACAGCGGCCTGCAGCCGCGATGGCCGCCACTCAAGGCTTGAGGGCGAGGATCTTCTGCATGAGGGGGATCGCGTGCGCATGCGGGCAGGCCTCATAGCCCATGAACCAGCGCCACAACTTATCGTCCTCGCAGTCGAGCAGGAACAGGAAAACCTCGCGCTCTTCGGTCGGCGCAGTGCTCCACTCGTGGTCCAGGTAACGGCCGAACAGCTGGTCCAGCTCACGCATGCCGCGGCGGCAGCGCCAGCGCAGCTTCTTCAGCAGAACATCTTCTTCCATCGTGTTTCTCCAGATACAGCAAAGCCACGCATGGCGTGGCTCTACTGGGGTGGCACAGCCACGCGTGGCGTGGCTCTACCGGGTACGGCCAGGCCCGATCAGGCGCGGCGTTCCATCATCAGCTTCTTGATCTCGGCGATCGCCAGCGCCGGGTTCAGGCCCTTCGGACAGGTGCGGGCGCAGTTCATGATGGTATGGCAGCGGTACAGCTTGAACGGATCTTCCAGATCGTCCAGGCGGGCACCGGTGTCCTCATCGCGCGAGTCGATGATCCAGCGGTAGGCCTGCAGCAGGATCGCCGGGCCCAGGTAACGCTCGCCGTTCCACCAGTAACTCGGGCAGCTGGTCGAGCAGCAGGCGCACAGGATGCATTCGTACAGACCATCGAGCTTCTTGCGGTCTTCCGGCGACTGCAGGCGCTCACGGTCCGGCGGTGCCGGGGTCTGGGTGCGGATCCACGGCTTGATCGAAGCGTACTGCGCGTAGAAGTGGGTCAGGTCCGGAACCAGATCCTTGACCACGTTCATGTGCGGCAGCGGGTAGATCGGCACTTCCTTCTTGCCGCAGTCCGAGATGGCTCGGGTGCAGGCCAGGGTGTTGGTGCCGTCGATGTTCATCGCGCACGAACCACAGATACCTTCGCGGCAGGAGCGGCGGAAGGTCAGGGTCGGGTCGATCTCGTTCTTGATCTTGATCAGGGCGTCCAGGACCATCGGGCCACAGGCGTCCAGATCGACTTCATAGGTATCGGTGCGCGGGTTGCTGTCGTCGTCCGGACTCCAGCGGTAGATCTTGAAGGTGCGCACGTTCTTGCCGCCGTTCTTGACGGGGAAGTGCTTGCCCTTCGTGATCTTGGAATTCTTGGGGAGTGAAAACTCGGCCATGGCTGCTCTCGTTGGCTCAGGCGGCCCGCGCCCTTGGGCGCGGATTGCATGGTAGGCGGGGTCGGATCAGTACACGCGCGGCTTCGGCGGCACCACGGACACGTCATCAGTCAACGTGTACATGTGCACCGGACGGTAGTCGAAGCTGCACTTGCCCTTCTCGTCCACGCTGACCAGGGTGTGCTTCTGCCAATTGACGTCGTCGCGGTCCGGGAAGTCCTCGTGCGCGTGTGCGCCGCGGCTTTCCTTGCGCTGCTCGGCCGAGTTGATCGTCGCCACCGCATTCAGCAGCAGGTTGTTCAGCTCGTAGGTCTCGATCAGGTCCGAGTTCCAGACCAGCGAACGGTCGGAGACCTTCACGTCCTGGAACGAGTCGAAGATCTTGTCCATCTTCTCGCAGCCTTCCTTCAGCGTCTGGCTGGTGCGGAAGACGGCCGCGTCGGCCTGCATGGTGCGCTGCATGCGATCGCGGATGACCGAGGTCGGGGTATCGCCGTTGGCGTGGCGCAGCTTGTCCAGCAGGCCCAGTGCCTTGTCGCAGGCATCAGACGCCAGCGGCTTGTGCGACGCGCCCGGCTTGATGGTCTCGGCGCAGCGGTTGGCCACCGCACGACCGAACACCACCAGATCCAGCAGCGAGTTCGAGCCCAGGCGGTTGGCACCATGCACCGACACGCAGGCGGCTTCGCCGATCGCGTACAGGCCAGGGATCACCGCATCGGGGTTGTCGCCATCCTTGCGCACCACTTCGCCGTGGTAATTGGTCGGAATACCGCCCATGTTGTAGTGCACGGTCGGGATCACCGGGATCGGCTGCTTGTGCACGTCGACGCCGGCGAAGATGCGGGCGCTCTCGGCGATGCCCGGCAGCTTCTCGTCGATCACGCCCGGGCCGAGGTGGGTCAGGTCGAGCAGGATGTGGTCCTTGTGCTCGCCAACGCCGCGGCCTTCGCGGATCTCGATGGTCATCGAACGACTGACCACGTCGCGCGAGGCCAGATCCTTGTAGTGCGGTGCGTAACGCTCCATGAAGCGCTCGCCACTGCTGTTGCGCAGGATGCCACCTTCACCGCGGACACCCTCGGTGATCAGGCAGCCGGCGCCATAGATGCCGGTCGGGTGGAACTGCACGAACTCCATGTCCTGCATGGCGATGCCGGCACGCATGGCCAGGCCGCCACCGTCGCCGGTGCAGGTGTGCGCCGAGGTGGCGCTGAAGTAGGCACGGCCGTAACCGCCGGTGGCCAGCACCACGCCCTGGGCGCGGAACAGGTGCAGGGTGCCGTCGGACATGTCCAGGGCCAGCACGCCGCGGCAGGCACCTTCGTCATCGAAGATCAGGTCGAGCGCGAAGTACTCGATCATGAAGCGCGCGTCGTGCTTCAGCGACTGCTGGTACAGGGTGTGCAGCATCGCGTGGCCGGTACGGTCGGCCGCCGCGCAGGTACGCTGCGCCGCCGGGCCTTCGCCGTACTTGGTGGTCATGCCACCGAACGGACGCTGGTAGATCTTGCCCTCGGCGGTACGCGAGAACGGCACGCCGTAGTGTTCGAGCTCGATGATGGCCGGGATGGCCTCACGGCACATGTACTCGATGGCGTCCTGGTCGCCCAGCCAGTCCGAGCCCTTGATGGTGTCGAAGAAGTGGTAACGCCAGTCGTCCTCGCCCATGTTGGCGAGTGCGGCCGAGATACCGCCCTGGGCGGCAACAGTGTGCGAACGGGTCGGGAAGACCTTGGTCAGGCACACGGTCTGCAGGCCCTTGGCGGCCAGGCCGAACGTGGCGCGCAGGCCGGCGCCGCCGGCGCCCACCACGACCATGTCGTACTTGTGTTCGGTGATCTTGTAAGCGGACATCTAATCTGGATTCCTGTGTAGGTGCCTGGGCTCAGGCAACGCCGAGGGCGATGCGGCCCACCGCAAACACACTGACGATCATGCCGAGCACGGCGACGAACTTCACCGCGGTCTGCAGCACCAGGGCCAGCAGCGATTCGTGGATGTAGTCTTCCAGCACGACCTGCATGCCGAGCTGCGCGTGCCAGAACATGGCGATCAGCAGGCCGATCAGCGGCACTGCGTTCCACGGCTTGGCCACGGCGGCGGCGGCGGTCGCGTAGTCCGAGCCAAGCAGGCCCAGCACGAAGACCAGGAACCAGATGCCCAGCGCCACCAGGGCGGCGGCGGTCAGGCGCTGGTGCACGAAGTGCTCGGTGCCGGTCTTGGCCGAACCAAGGCCGCGCACACCCTTCAGCGGAGTACGGAACTTGCTCACGCGGCACCTCCGAACATCACATAGGCCCACACCAGCAGGGTGATCACCAGGCTGCCGGTGACCGACAGCCAGCTGCTGCGGATGAAGGCGGGGATGCTGAAGCCGATGGCGAAGTCCTGCACCACATGGCGGATGCCATTGCACAGGTGATAGGCGAACGACCATGTCCACGCGAACAGGAACACGCGGCCATACCAGGCCCCGGCATGGCCGGTGAAGCAGTTCCAGGAATCGGGCCCCATCATCAGGGCCAGCAGGCCGGCGGCGATGATGAGGGCACCAACAGACAGAAAGACGCCAGTGGCTCGATGCAGGATCGAGGTGGCCATCTGAATCTGCCAGCGATACACCTGAAGGTGCGGGGAAAGTGGGCGTTGTCTGGTCGCCATTCGCTGGGCTCGTTGTCTCGGCTGGGCGGCACACGGCCGCGTTGGCTCAATGCTGATCAGAAATCGATGCAGCGTCCGTTTTTCTCCCAATCGCCATACCGCACCGGATCAAGTCCGCCGCGGCCGCCGAATTCCTCTGCTTTTTCCTGTTCCACGGGCACGGGTGCCGCGGGGACCAGCGGGGCTTCAGATTCGTCGTCGGGAGTGGGGGTTGTTTGGCCTATCATTGTTGGTCTCGCAACGCACAAATTTTAGACCTCGTTCACGTGCCTGACAACCTGCCCCCTGCTTTCGTCGGATATCCGCGCCTGCCCGGCCACCAGTTGCTGAGCCTGCAGGGCCCGGATGCGGCCGTATTCGCCCATGCCCAGTTCAGTGGTGATGTCACTGCCCTGCCCCTGCTGCACTGGCAGTGGAGCGCCTGGCTGAGCGCCAAGGGCCGCACCCTGGCGGTGTTCCAGCTGCTTAGGCTGACCGAAGACCATGTGTTGCTGGTGTTGGCCGACGGCGACGCCGATGCGATTGCGTCGCAACTGCAGCGCTTCGTATTCCGGCGCAAGGTGAAAGTGCTGGTGCGCAGCGATCTGGCCGTGGCCGGTGCGTTCACTGCGCCCGAGGCCGCCAGCGGCGCTGCCATTGCGCAGATCACAGGTGACGGCTGGGAGCTGGACCTGGGCAGCGACGCGCTGCCGCGCACCCTGCGCATTGGCGCGACCGAGGCCTTCGACGCCGGCAGCGAGGCCGATGAGGCCGCTTTCGCTCTTGCCTGGCGCCAGGCCGACCTGCGCTATGGCCTGCCGCGGCTGGAAGAAAGCCAGCGCGAGGTGTGGACGCCGCAGCAGCTGGGGCTGGACCGCCTGAATGGTTACAGCGTGAAGAAAGGCTGCTATCCGGGCCAGGAGATCGTTGCCCGCACCCACTTCCTCGGCAAGGCCAAGCGCGCGGTACAGCTGCTGCATACCGCAGCACCGGCCCAGGCCGGTGATGGCGTGCAGCAGGACGGCGCGGCGCTGGGCACCATTGCCAGCGTGGCCGGCGAACTGGCGCTGGCGGTACTGCCGCTGGAAACCAGTGACGCTGAGCTGCAGGTGGGGGATGCCATCGCGCAGCGCGTGCCCTTGCTGGACGGATTGGCGCGCTGAACCCGGTGGATGAAGGAAGGTAGTGCCGGGCGCTGGCCGGCACCCACGCATGGTTGAGGTTGCCGGCCAGCGGCCGGCACTACTCCTTACAGGCGTTCGCCGCTTTCCGGGTTGAAGAAATGCAGGCCCTGCGGGTGGATCGCCACGCGGATGTCCTCACCCACGCGCGGCAGCGACTGCGGCGCCACGCGCATGGTCAGCGCATGCTGGCCGCTGCTCATGTTGACGAAGATCTCGTTGCCGACCGGCTCGATGCCCTCGATACGCGCGGTGAATGCATGCGCATCATCAGCACTGGCCGGCTGCAGGTGCTCCGGACGCACACCCACTGCGATCGGCTTCTGCAGCCAGGCCGGATCAATCGTGGCCTGGCCCAGCGGAGCACGCCATTCGCCATCGACCACGGTCACGCCACCAGCATCTCCCTCAAGGGTGCCACGCAGCACGTTCATCGCCGGGCTGCCGAGGAAACCGGCCACGAACAGGTTGGCCGGGCGGTCATACAGCGCCATCGGTGTATCGATCTGCTGGATGATGCCGTCCTTCAGCACCACGATGCGCTGGCCCAGGGTCATCGCTTCGACCTGGTCGTGCGTCACGTAGATCATGGTGGTGCCCAGCTTGCGGTGCAGCTGGGCGATCTCGGTGCGCACGCTGTGACGCAGCTTGGCATCGAGATTGGACAGCGGCTCGTCGAGCAGGAACACCGCCGGTTCGCGCACCAGCGCACGGCCCAGCGCGACACGCTGGCGCTGGCCACCGGACATCGCCTTGGGCAGCTTGTCCATCATCTCGGTCAGGCCCAGCGTCTGCGCCGCCTCGCTGATGCGCTTGTCGATCGTGGCTTTGTCATGGCCACGCAGCTTCAGGCCGAAGGCCAGGTTCTCGGCCACGGTCATGTGCGGATACAGCGCGTAGCTCTGGAACACCATCGCGATGTCGCGATCCTTCGGCGCCACGTCGTTGACCACGCGATCGCCGATGGTCAGCGTGCCGCCGCTGATCTCCTCCAAGCCAGCCACCATCCGCAGCAGGGTCGACTTGCCACAGCCGGACGGACCGACCAGCACCATCAGCTCGCCATCGGCGACCTCGAAGGTGGCGTCCTTCACCGCGACCTGGCCGTTGTCGTAGACCTTGCGCACACCCTGCAACTGCACTTTTGCCATATCACCTATCCGGTCCGCCCGAAGCCGGGCTGTCTTTTGGGACTGCCTCGGCCCTCCCGATGGCAGTGATGATTGCGCGCCTGCCGCATGACGGCGAGCACTGCAATCGAATACAGTTGCCCATTCTGCCATGTAAACGTTTTCACGTGGCACTATCCGATGATCGGTGCGCACCGATCTGCGTCGGCGGTTGAACGAAGGTTCTGCCGAAGCAGTGGTTTCGAATGGAACGGTCTTCCGGAGCCCCGGAGAACGCTCCGGACGAACCTCGGACAGGCAGTTGCGCGGATGTCCCCCGAACCCAGCCATGAAGCGATTGACAACGATGTCACCCGGATCTGAAACTCGAGCGATGCACGACACCCTCTTCCTGTTCGGTGCCACAGGTGATCTGGCCCAGCGCTATCTGTTCCCTTCGCTGCTTCGCCTGCTTGGCGACGGCCTGCTGCCGGAGGACTTCCGCATCCGCGCACTGGCGTTGTCCGGGCATGACACCGAAGCCTTCCATGACATCCTGCGGCCACGCCTGCAGCAGGCCATGCCGATGGCCAGCCAGGACGACATCGCCGCGCTGCTGCGCCGCATCGACTACCGTTCGGTCGACCTGCGCGACGTCGACTCGGTTGCCGCTGCGGTCTCCGATCTGGTGCATCGCAAGTGCGTGAGCTACCTGGCCATTCCGCCGGGCCTGTACATCTCCACCTGCGAAGGCCTGGCCAAGGGCGGCGCCCTCGCCGCGCCGGCACGCCTGATGCTGGAGAAGCCGATCGGCAGCGACAGCGAAAGCGCCGAGGAAATCATCAGCACCATCGGCCAGTGGATCGACGAGGACCGTGTGTTCCGCCTCGACCACTACCTGGGCAAGGCGGCGGTGCAGAACCTGATCGCGCTGCGCTTCGGCAACACGCTGCTGGAAGCGGTGTGGAACCGCAACTACATCGAGTCGGTGCACATCCTGGTGGCCGAGAGCGAAGGCGTGGACGGCCGCGATGCCTACTACGCCCGCTCCGGCGCGCTGCGCGACATGGTGCAGAGCCACATCCTGCAGCTGCTGTGCATGGTGGCGATGGAACCGCCGGCCTCGTTGGAAGCCGACCGCATCCGCGACGAGAAGGTCAAGGTGCTGCGCGCCCTGCGCCCGCTTGACGCGAAGCACGCCGCACGTGACAGCATCCGCGGCCGCTACACCGCCGGCACCATCAACGGCCAGCCGGCACAGGCCTACCAGCCGCCGGAAGGCAGCGACGTGGAGACCTTCGCCGGTGTCACCGCACATATCGACAACTGGCGCTGGAGCGGCGTGCCGTTCCACCTGGTCACCGGCAAGCGCCTGCCCGAGCGCACCACCCGCGTGGTGGTCACGCTGAAGCCGGTCACCCACTGGCTGTTCGAGCGCCCGCAGCGCGCGCAGGCCGCACCGAACCGGCTGGTGTTCCAGCTGCAGCCGCAGGAGAACATCGAGCTGGGCCTGATGAGCAGCCTGGCCGGCCCGGAATGGGGTGCGCTGGAACTGCACCCGCTGGAACTGGAACTGTCGGTGCCGACCGGCCTGCATCGCCGCATCGCCTACGAGCGCCTGTTCCTGGACGCCTTCAACGGCAACCACACGCTGTTCGTGCGCGACGACGAAGTGCGTGCGGCCTGGGCCTGGATCGACAGCGTGGCCGATGCCTGGAAGGAAGCGAAGCTGCCGCTGGAACCCTACCCCGCCGGCCAGTGGGGCCCGGACAACGCGACCGGCTTCCTGCCGCAGGGCGTGGATGCGCCGGACAGCGAGGCATCGGCATGAGCGCCAGCTCACAGCCGGTGCTGGTCGCCGACATCGGTGGCACCAACGCCCGCTTCGCCCTGGCCGACACCTCGCTGGATGCGCCGCTGCAAAAAGACAGCATCCGTGAGTACGCCGTGGCGGAATTCCCATCGCTGGGTGATGCCGCCCGCCACCATCTCGAACAGATCGGCGCTACCGCCAGCCGGGGCGTGTTCGCGGTGGCCGGTCGGGTTGATGGTGATGAAGCACGGATCACCAACCATCCGTGGGTGATCTCGCGCAGCCGTACCGCGGCCATGCTCGGTTTCGACGAACTGCACCTGATCAACGACTTCGCCGCACAGGCGATGGCGATTTCACTGCTGCAGCCCGATGACGTGGTCCAGGTCGGTGGTGCCGCCTGGGTCCCCGGCAAGCCCGGCCAGCCGCGCAACTACGCGGTGATCGGTCCGGGTACGGGCCTGGGTGTCGGTGGCCTGATCCTGCGCCACGGCCGCTGCTACCCGCTGGAAACCGAAGGCGGCCATGTCAGCTTCCCGCCGGGAACTCCGGAGGAGATCCGCATCCTGGAGATCCTGTCCGAACAGTTCGGCCGCGTCTCCAACGAGCGCCTGATCTGTGGCCCCGGGCTGGTCAACATCCACCGCGCCGTGTGCGAGATGGCCGGCATCGACCCGGGCCAGCTGCAGCCGGTGGACGTGACCGCCCGTGCCCTGCATGGTGATCCGCAGGCGATGCGCACCGTGGACGTGTTCTGCGCCGTGTTCGGCGCCATCGCCGGTGACCTGGTGCTGACCCAGGGCGCCTGGGACGGCGTGTTCCTGACCGGCGGCCTGACCCCGAAGATGCTCGATTCGCTGCAGCACTCCGGCTTCCGCCAGCGCTTCGAGCACAAGGGCCGCTTCTCCTCGATCATGGCGCGGGTTCCCTCGTTGGCCGTGATGCACCCCCACGCCGGATTGCTGGGCGCCGCCGCCTATGCCGCCGACGCCGAACGTGACGCACCTGGAGTTGCCGCATGAGCCCCACTTTCCACGACGACCGCATCGAGTTCATCAACCACGGCGATGCCGATGGCTGGATCGAGGCGGTAGCCGCCGAGATGGCGCAGACCCTCAACCGTGACATCAACGAAGTGGGCCGCGCGCGCATCCTGTTGTCTGGCGGCACCACACCGGCCCCGGTGTACCAGGCACTGGCCGAGCTGGACGTGCACTGGGACCGGGTGGAAGTGAGCCTGGCCGATGAGCGCTGGTTGTCGCCGCAGGATCGCGACAGCAATGCCTGGCTGGTGCGCGAGAATCTGCTCAAGCGCGCCGAGGGTGCGCATTTCGATCCGCTGGTGCGGATCGGCAAGCCGCTTCCGGAATGCGTGTACACCGCCAACCTGCAGGCGCAGCACAGCCAGCCGCCGAGCCTGGTGGCGCTGGGCATGGGCAACGACGGCCACACCGCCTCACTGTTCCCCGGCTCGAAGGACCTGGCCCGTGCACTGGAAAGCACCCTGCCCTATGCCGCGCTGGACGCCACCGGCTGTCCGGGTGCCAACCAGTGGCCGCTGCGCATCACCCTGACCCCGCATGGCCTGCGCCAGTGCCGCCAGCGCCTCTTGCTGCTGCGCGGCAAGCAGAAGCTGCAGGTGCTGCGCCAGGCGCTGGACAGCAACGACGCCCAGCAGTACCCGATCCTCAATGCGATCAACCTGGAAGGCGCGCGCCTGCGCGTCCACTGGGCTGATTGATGTTGGCGGCGGCGCTCTGCCGCCGCTTGCCTCTCGCCACCACGAACGCCGGTAGCCAATGAGCCTCCATCCGCAACTGCAAGCCATCACCGAACGTGTCATCCGCCGCAGCGCCGCCTCGCGCGCCGCCTATCTGGCCGCGATCGACGCCGCACTGCGCGATGGCCCGTTCCGCAGCCGCCTGAGCTGCGGCAACCTCGCCCACGGTTTCGCCGCCTGCGGTGGCACTGACAAGAGCCGCCTGCGCGGTGGCGTGACGCCGAACCTCGGCATCATCACCGCCTACAACGACATGCTGTCGGCGCATCAGCCATTCGAGACCTATCCCGATCAGATCCGCGCGATGGCCCGTGAGCTGGGCGCAACGGCACAGGTGGCCGGCGCGGTACCGGCGATGTGTGACGGCGTCACCCAGGGCCGCGGCGGCATGGAGCTGTCGCTGTTCTCGCGCGATGTAATCGCCCAGGCGACCGCGATCGGGCTCAGCCACGACATGTTCGACACCACCATCCATCTCGGCGTGTGCGACAAGATCGTGCCCGGCCTGCTGATCGGTGCGCTGGCCTTCGGCCACCTGCCGGCGGTGTTCGTGCCGGCCGGCCCGATGACGCCGGGCATTCCGAACAAGCAGAAGGCCGAAGTGCGCGAGCGCTACGCCGCCGGCGAGGCCACCCGCGAGGAACTGCTGGAAGCCGAATCGGCGTCCTACCACGGTGCGGGCACCTGCACCTTCTACGGCACCGCCAACTCCAACCAGGTGCTGCTGGAAGCGATGGGCGTGCAGCTGCCGGGCGCATCGTTCGTCAATCCGGACACGGCGCTGCGCGATGCTTTGACCCGCGAAGCCACCGAACGTGCGCTGGACATCACCGCACTGGGCGATGATTTCCGTCCGCTCGGCCGGATCATCGATGAGCGCGCGATCATCAATGCGGTCATTGCGTTGATGGCAACCGGTGGTTCGACCAACCACACCATCCACTGGATCGCGGTGGCACGCGCAGCTGGCATCGTGCTGACCTGGGACGACTTCGACGAGCTGTCGCAGCTGATTCCGCTTCTGGCCCGCGTTTACCCGAACGGCGAAGCCGATGTAAACCGCTTCGCCGCAGCAGGCGGCCCGGCCTTCGTGTTCGGCGAACTGATCAAGGCCGGCTTGATGCACGGCGACCTGGTCAGCGTGGCGCGCGGCGGCATGGCCGACTATGCGCGCGAACCGCAGTTGCGCGACGGCAAGCTGGTCTACCTGCCGGGCCTGGAACGCAGCGCCGACGAAGAGGTGGTGCGTGGTGTCGACAATCCGTTCGAACATCAGGGAGGCCTGCGCCTGTTGCGCGGCAACCTCGGCAAGTCACTGATCAAGCTGTCGGCAGTGAAGCCGCAGTACCGCACGATTGAAGCACCGGCGGTAGTGGTCGATGCGCCGCAGGTGCTGAACAAGCTGCACGCCGCTGGCATGCTGCCGGAGCATTTCGTGGCGGTGGTGCGCTACCAGGGCCCGCGCGCCAACGGCATGCCGGAACTGCATTCGCTGGCGCCGCTGCTGGGCCTGCTGCAGAACCAGGGCCGGCGCGTGGCGCTGGTCACCGACGGCCGCCTGTCCGGTGCCTCGGGCAAGATTCCGGCGGCGATCCATGTGACGCCGGAAGCCGCACGTGGTGGTCCGCTGGGCAAGGTACGCGAAGGCGACATGATCCGCCTTGATGGCGAGGCCGGCACGCTGGAAGTGCTGGTGGATGCGGCCGAATGGGCCGCACGTCCGCTGGCGCCGAACACGGCACCGGCAGCGCACGACCTGGGTCGCAACCTGTTCGCGATCAACCGTCGCGTGGTGGGGCCGGCCGACCAGGGTGCGATTTCAATTTCGTGCGGGCCGGCGGCGGCCGATGGTGGGCCGTGGGACTACGATGCGGAGTACGAGCTGGGGCACGATGCCGCGGCGGCGGCGGCGCCGCATGAGGCGAAAGACGCCTGAAGCGAAAAGCCGCGGCAGGCTTCCCGGCTTGGGCAGTAGAGCGCCCTGGCCGGGACACGCCGTAAACCCATCCATGGGGGCTCGATCGCGGCATCCATGCCGCTCACGGTCCCGGCCAGGGCGCTCTACTGCCCTTGGACAACTCCCGGCGCGTCATTTGCGCTGCGGCCACTGAATCAAGAAGAGCAAAGGCAAGGGCAAAAGCATGGGTATCGAACAACATCAGGTGAAGGCAGCGGAGCTGTTGCGTGCGGCGGGCATCCTGCCGGTGGTGACGATTCATACGCTGGACCAGGCGCGTGCGGTCAGTGCGGCGTTGCTGGAAGGTGGCCTGCCGGCGATCGAGTTGACGCTGCGTACGCCGGTGGCGATGGAAGCGCTGGCGATGCTCAAGCGTGAGCTGCCGGATGTGGTGGTGGGTGCCGGTACGGTGCTGACCGTGGAGCAGATGCAGCAGTCGATCGATGCGGGTGCGGACTTCCTGGTGACGCCGGGTACGCCACCGGCACTGGCCGATGCACTGGCCGCTGCACCGCTGCCGGTAGTGCCGGGTGCGGCGACGCCCACCGAGCTGCTGTCGCTGTATGCGCGCGGCTTCCGCGTGTGCAAGCTGTTCCCGGCCACTGCCGTGGGTGGGCTGGCGATGATCAAGGGCCTGGCCGGCCCGGTCGCCGACCTCAAGCTGTGCCCGACCGGTGGCATCACCGAGAACACCGCCGCCGAATACCTGGAGCAGAAGAACGTGGTCTGCATCGGCGGTTCGTGGATGGTGCCGGGCAACTGGATCGCCGACGGCGAATGGGACAAGGTGCGCGCCAGCGCCGCCGACGCCGCGAAGATCATCCAGCGCGTGCGCGGCCACTGAGGCCGGCGCAGCTGTAGAGCCGAGCCCACGCTCGGCTCCGGCATCATCAGGGGTCAGAGCCCTTTCCCACCGGGAAAGGGATCCGACCCCGGGCAACGAGCGCGCAAAGCGCGCGACCCGCTCCTGCTCTTCCTTCTTCATTCCGCGGTGGCGGCGCACGGAAACTGTCCGTGGCCCTGCGGAGGGATTGCGCAGGGGCGTAAGCGCCATGGATGGCGCGCCCGAGCCTCCAGGGATGGATTCACGGCGTCCCCTGCGCAATCCCTCCGCAGGGCCAACCCCACGAATCCTGCCGCACACCGCGAGGGGCTGCGCCGTTGGCCGAAAACCCTTACAGCGGCCGCGCCGGATCCACCAGCCCATACTGGCTGGCCATCCGCGCCAACGCGATGTTGTCGCTGATCCCCATCTTCTCGAACAACCGCGCCTTATGCGTGTTCACCGTCTTCGCACTCAGGCTCAAGCGCCGCGCGATGTCTTCCTGGCGCAGGCCCTGGGTCAGCAGCAGCGCCACTTCCAGCTCGCGCGGTGACAGGCTGTCGAACGGCGAACCGTTGCCCTCCACCGTCGACAACGCCAGGTTCTGCGCGATGCTGGTGCCCAGGTAGCGGCGGCCACCGGCCACGTCGCGCACCGCACGCAGCAGCTCCTGCGCATCGCAGCCCTTGCCGATGTACCCGGCAGCGCCGGCTTCCAGCAGGCGCTTCGGCAGCGGGCCGTCCTCCAGCACCGATACGATCACCACGCGGGTGTTGCGGTGGCTGCGGACGATGCGCTCGGTCACTTCCATGCCGCTTACGCCCGGCAGGTGCAGATCGCACAACACCACGTCCGGCAGCAGCTGGCGGACTTCACGCAGCGCGTCTTCACCGGTCTCGGCTTCGCCCACCACCTCGATGTCGGTTTCCCCCGACAGAATCATCTTCATCCCGGTGCGGACCAGCGCGTGGTCATCCACCAGGTAGACTCGAATCGTCATTCACGTACCTCTTCGAATGCGGCCATTGCAGGTCAAGCTAGGCAGGGTGCCGATACCCTGCAAGCGCGTCCGGAATGCGGCGCCGGCGATCTGCCTTGCGCATCACATTACCGCGCGTTGTGCTTGCCCCCTGTCTTGCAGAACCTGCTGCAACGAAACAACTGATCTATTACGTAGACGCCCCGTAGGGGCCATCCACGTCAATCCCCCTGTGATGATGCTTCGCTGGCCTTCGCTGGCGGCGAGCCGTGACGTCGCCATGGGTGCCGGCGACTGAACATGACCAGATAGCACCCTACCACCCAAACCAGCGCGGCACACCATCCGGCCAGGATGTCGGAGGGGTAATGCACCCCCAGGTAGACCCGCGACACGCTGACCAGCAGGCTGAACGCCGGTGCCAGCAGCAGCACCGGCCAGCGCCAGCGGGTGTTCCAGGCCAGCAGCACCAGGGTTACCGCGAGGGTCATCGAGCCCATCGCATGGCCGCTGGGGAAGCTGAACGTCGATTCCGGCGCGATCGATTCCCACAGGCTGGGCCGCTGGCGCTGGAAGAAGTGCTTGCTGCCCATGTTCAACAGTGCCGAGCCAACGAAGCTGACCGCCACGAAGGTGGCCTCGCGCCAGCGCCGGTAACCCAGCAGCACGCCGATGATCAGCACGTCGGCCGGAATCAGGAACCACTCGTAGCCCAGCTTGGAGATGAGCACGAAGAAGCGGTCCAGCAGCGGCGAATGCAGGCCATGCATCTGCCACAGCAGGGGCGCGTCGAAATGGAACGATTCAAACTCGTGCACCTCGTCGGCCAGGGCGACAAAGCCTGCCAACGGCAGCAGCACCCCACCGAACAGCAGGAGCAGGCGCCAGGCATTGCTCGCCATCCAGTGGCGGAAACCGGAGGCAGACTCCGGTGCAGCGAGGATCGCAGGCTTATCCGGCGTTTCGGACATAGGTGCGTTCGACGTAGTCGTCGATCAGGGCGACGAAGTCCTGGGCGATGTTCTCGCCGCGCAGGGTCACCTTCTTTTCGCCATCGACGAATACGGGCGCAGCCGGGGTTTCACCGGTGCCCGGCAACGAAATACCGATGTTGGCGTGCCGCGACTCGCCCGGCCCGTTGACGATGCAGCCCATCACCGCCAGGGTCATGTTCTCCGCACCCGGGTGCTGGATCTTCCACATCGGCATCTTTTCGCGCACATGGCTCTGCACCACCTTGGCCAGCTCCTGGAAGAACTCGGAGGTGGTACGGCCACAGCCCGGGCAGGCCGTGACCAATGGCGTGAAGGCGCGCTGGCCGGTGGTCTGCAGCAGTTCCTGGGCGACGATCACTTCCTGCGTACGCGACTGGCCCGGCTCCGGGGTCAGCGAAATGCGGATGGTGTCGCCGATGCCTTCCTGCAGCAGCACGCTCAGCGCGGCCGACGAGGCGACGATGCCCTTGCTGCCGATGCCGGCCTCGGTCAGGCCCAGATGCAGGGCGAAATCCGAACGCTGGGCCAGGTCGCGGTACACCGCAATCAGTTCCTGCACGCCACTGACCTTGGCCGACAGCAAGATGCGGTCGCGCGGCAGACCGATCTCCACCGCCTGCTCGGCCGAGTCCAGCGCCGAACGGATCAGCGCCTCGCGCAGCACGCGGCCGGCGTCCCAGGGCTGTTCGCGGTGGTTGTTCTCGTCCATCAGCTTCGCCGCCAGGGCCTGGTCCAGCGAGCCCCAGTTGGCACCGATGCGCACCGGCTTGTTGTAGCGGATCGCGAACTCGATCAGCTGGGCGAACTGCAGGTCCTTCTTCTTGCCGAAGCCGACGTTGCCCGGGTTGATGCGGTACTTGGCCAGCGCTTCGGCACAGGCCGGTTCGGCGGTGAGCAGCTGGTGGCCGTTGTAATGGAAGTCGCCGATCAGCGGCACGTCGATCCCCATCATCGCCAGCTTGTCGACAATGCGCGGGATCGCGGCGGCCGCTTCAACGGTGTTGACGGTCAACCGCACCATCTCCGAGCCAGCCCGCCACAGCTCGGCCACCTGCTTCACGCTGGAGGCCACATCGCTGGTGTCGGTATTGGTCATCGACTGCACCACCACCGGCTTGCCACCGCCTACGGTAACCCCGCCGATCTGGACGGCATGGGTCTGGCGGCGCGGCCAGGAGGTGGCATCGGAGGGCGGAGTCGGGCGGGTGACGGCGTCGTGCATGGGCGCATTCTACCGCCCGCCCCCGCATTCGGGGTGACTCGCATTCAGCCGCCGGCACGGCTGCGGCCGATTGTCGCAGGCACGTCCACGCGTGAACGCATACGATGAGCGTGAATGACCGGTCCCGACGCCCCGTTTCTCCGAACCCTGTGCAGCCTGCGCTGGCTTGCCGTAGGTGGCCAGGCCGCCACGATCCTGGTCGCCACCTGGGTGCTGGGCCTGCCGTTGCCGCAGCTGCCGCTGTGGGCCGGCGTGGCCGTACTGACCCTGTTCAATATCTATACCCAGCTGCGCCCGGAAGCGGCCGACACAGCGCCGCTGACCGCATTCGGTCACATCCTGGTGGACGTGATCATCCTGACCTGGATGGTGGGCTGGAGCGGCGGCATGGCCAACCCGTTCAGCTCGCTGTTCCTGATCCTGATCGCGCTGGCCGCGTTCGCCCTGCCCCTGCGCTGGGCGCTGGCGGTGGCACTGGCCTGCCTGCTCGGCTATGCCGCCAGCGGCATTTTCGGGCAGCCGTTGCCGGACGGTTATTTCCGCGGGCAGGACCTCAACCGCTGGGGCGTGGTCGCCAATTTCCTGATTTCCGCTGCGGTCGTGCTGACCTTCTCCACCCGCCTGGCGTTGGCGCTGCGCCAGCGTGAGCTTGAACTGTCGGCACTGCGCGAGCGCTTCGCCCGCAACGAGGGCATCGTCGCCCTGGCCACCCATGCAGCCTCGGTGGCGCATGAACTGAACACGCCGCTGGCGACCATGACCCTGCTCGCCGATGACGTCGCCGAGCGCAGCGAAGAGCCGGAAGTACGCGAAGACATGGAAACCCTGCGCGAGCTGCTGGTGCAGTGCCGTGAACGGGTGCTGGCGCTGGCCGCGCCGGCCTCGGCCGATGCACCGGGACGCAGCCATTCCAGCGCCCAGCAGGTGCTGGAGCAGTGGCGTTTGGTGCGCCCGACCATCGACCTGCATCGCAACGACGATGCGCCGTTGCGGCTGCCGCTGGATCCGGGCGTGGGCCATCTGCTGATGGTCCTGCTCAACAATGCCGCCGATGCCGGCGAACAGGCCGGCCGGCCGCGCGTGGACCTGGACCTGCGCATCGAAGGCGACGACCTGATCGGCGAAGTCCGCGACTACGGCCATGGCTTCGACGCCCGTGCCGCCGTCCTGCCGGGCAAGCTGTTCGGCAGCAGCAAGAGCGAGGGCATGGGCGTCGGCCTGGCCCTGTCCCATGCCACCATCGAACGCCTCGACGGCGAGATGTGGATGCGCCCGGCCCAGGGGGCCGGCAGCCGCGTCGGCTTCCGCCTGCCGCTGGCCCCACGCGAGGACACCCCATGAGCCTTCACCATTCCACCCTGGGCCTGCTGGTCGACGACGACGAGCTGTACCTTCGTACGCTGCAGCGCAGCCTGGCCCGCAAGGGGCTGGAAACGCAGACCGCGCAGGACGCCGCCAGTGCACTGGCGCTGGCCCGCCAGCATCCGCCGGCGTTCGCGCTGATCGACCTGAAACTGGGCAGCGATTCCGGCCTGGCCCTGATCCAGCCATTGCGCACCCTGCGCGCGGACATGCGGATCCTGCTGGTGACCGGCTACGCCAGCATCGCCACCGCGGTGGAGGCGATCAAGCTCGGTGCGGACGACTACCTGCCGAAGCCGGCCACGGTGCCAATGATCCTGCGCGCACTCGGCGAGGAAGACGATGGTCCGGCCGACGATGGCGAAATGGAAGTGCCCGATGCGATGACGCCGATCAGCCGCCTGCAGTGGGAACACATCCAGCAGGCGATGCACGAGACCGGCGGCAATGTGTCGGCGGCCGCGCGCCTGCTGGGCATGCACCGGCGTTCGTTGCAGCGCAAGCTGGCCAAGCGGCCGAGCCCGGAACGCGACCCGAGCCGGTGATGCGTCGTCGTATTCGCCGGGCATGGCCCGGCGGCATTCCCCGCCCGCGTCAGCCCTTCAGCTGCGCCAGGATCTCGCGGGTCATTGGATCGGCAACCGTCACGTCCTCGCCCTGCAGCGCCGGCAGCAGGCCACTGGCCAGCTGTTTGCCCAGCTCGACACCGAACTGGTCGAAGGCATTGATGTTCCAGATCACCGACTGCACGTACACCGCGTGTTCGTACATCGCGATCAGCGCACCCAGCGCCTGCGGGGTCAGCGCGTCGAGCAGGATCAGCGTGCTTGGGCGGCCGCCCGGGTAATCGCGATGCGGATCGTCGCTGCCCTGGCCATTGGCCAGCGCCTCGGTCTGCGCCAGCAGGTTGGCCAGCAGTGCCTGGTGATTGATCGTGTACGGATCATCGTTGTGCACGCAGCCGATGAAGTCGGCCGGAACGATGCTGGTGCCCTGGTGCAGCGCCTGGAAGAAGCTGTGCTGCACGTCGGTGCCTGCCCCGCCCCACCACACCGGCACGGTATCGGTGGTGACCGGCTGGCCGTCACGCTGCACGCGCTTGCCCAGGCTTTCCATCACCAGCTGCTGCAGGTAGGCCGGCAGCAGCGCCAGGCGCTGGTCGTAGGTCATCACCGCATGCGTGGCATGGCCCAGCAGGTTGCGGTTCCAGATGTCGGTCAGGGCGTGCAGCACCGGCAGGTTGCGCTCCAGCGGTGCATCCAGTGCGTGCGCATCCATCTGCGCCGCGCCTTCCAGCAGCTGTTCGAATCGCTCGAAACCGATCGCCAGCGCGATCGGGAAACCAACTGCCGACCACAGCGAATAGCGGCCACCGACCCAGTCCCACATCGGCAGCACGCGATCGGCGGCGATGGCAAAGGCTTTGGCCGCACGTTCCGGATTGGCGCTGACTGCGTACAGGCGCTCGCTGCCACCCAGCCAGTCGTGCAGGATCTGGCCGTTGAGCAGGGTTTCCTGCGTGCCGAAGGTCTTTGAGATGAGGATGCCGGCGGTCTTCGCCGGATCCAACGTGGCCAGTGTGCGCTGCATGGCGGCGCCGTCCACGTTCGACACGAAATGCACGCGCAGGCGCGCACCGGTGACCGGACGCAGCGCATCAGCGACCAGCCGCGGACCGAGATCGGAACCGCCGATACCAACGCTGACCACATCGGTGACGCCGCTGTCTTCCAGCGCACGTACCAGCACGCCCATGCGCTGGCGGATGTCGCGCGCGGTGGCATAGGCCTCGGCCGCCACCGGCGCATCGACCACATCGCCACGCAGCGCGGTATGCAGTGCGGCGCGGCCTTCGGTCAGGTTGACCTGTTCGCCACGGAACAGGCGGGTGATGGCAGCGCCGACATCACGCTCGGCAGCCAGCGCCAGCAACGCCTGCAACGCCGCGGCATCGTACTTCTGCCGGGCGAAATTGACATACAACGGACCAACCCGCAGCGCCAGCTCCTGTACACGGCCGGGTTCGGCGGCGAGCAGGCCGGGAATGCTTGCGCCCTTCAGGCGCTGGGCGTGGGAATGCAGCGAGTCGAATCCGTTGTTCGTTGTCATGCGGCCTGTGTCGGGATCGTGTCGTTGGTGTGGGAGATCTGGTTGTTGCCATCAACGTACACCAGCTTCGGCTTGAAGCTGTCAGCTTCCTGCTCGGTCATGCTGGCAAACGCGGCGATGATGATGATGTCACCGACCTGCACGTGGCGCGCGGCACCACCGTTGAGCGAGACAACGCCACTGCCGGCTTCGGCGCGGATGGCATAGGTCGAGAAGCGCGCACCGTTGGTCACGTCCCAGATGTGCACCTGCTCGAACTCGCGGATGCCGGTGGCAGCCAGCAGGTTGTCATCGATGGCGATCGAGCCTTCGTAGTTCAGCTCGGAATGGGTGACGGTGGCGCGGTGGATCTTGGTCTTGAGCAGGGACAGGTGCATGGGGGCGCTGCAACGGCAAAGGAAAGAGCGGATTCTAGCACCCGCTTGGCTGTCGTCAGGGGCCTGCGGCAGGACGCTGAAGGCCGTTCAGGCGCGCTCGTCCGGCGGGACTGCCGGGACAGCGCCGGAAGTGCCGTGCAGCGACAGGCGGAACACCGTGTGGAAGGCCAGCCCGGCGACCACGCCGAAGCCCCCTGCGGCCAGCACCGTCAGGCCGTAGCTGATCACGTCGAAGGTGTCGACATAGCGCAGGCGCTGCAGCAGCGGGCCGCTATCCGCGCCCGGCCAGGCGCACGTGGCCATGGCCAACGCCCCCAGCCCAAACCCGACCAGAACGAACCCGATCCGGCGCAGGCGCAGGCGCTGCTGAGACTGCAGGATCAGCGCCATCGGCAGCAGCACGGCGATGGCGTTGCAGGCGGCCAGCACGAACATCAACCCACCGCCGGTGAGCGCGGGCACCGGTGTGCGCCGGAATTCGAGCGCAAACAACAGGCCGCCAAACAGCTGGGCCGGCAGCATGCCGGCCGCCAGCACCGCCAGGATCGAGGCCTGGGCAAGGCGGCCGGTATCAGTGGTTGGGGTGTTCATTTCCGGTCTCCCGTCCGTGGGAAGGTGAAAGGCGCCCATTGCGGGCGCCCTTCCATGCTGCGCTTAGCGGCTCAGAATTCCAGGTTGTCGATCAACCGGGTCGTACCCAGGCGCGCGGCGATCAGCGCGACACGGCCGCCGCCATCGAAGGTCGGCTCGGCCAGTTCCGGCGTGCGCAACACGGCGTAGTCGACCTGGAAACCATCCGCCTGCAGCGCGGCGGCTGCCTCGGCCTCGATCTGCGCGCGCGACTGGCCAGCCACGTAGCCCTCGCGCATGCCCAGCAGGGTGCGATGGATGCGGGTCGCGACCGGGCGCTGTTCGGCGCTCAGATACTGGTTGCGCGAACTCTTGGCCAGGCCATCGTCGTCACGCACGATGTCCGCGCCGACGATCTGGATCGGGAACGACAGCTCGGCCACCATCTGCTTGATGACGGCCAGCTGCTGGTAGTCCTTGCGACCAAACACGGCCACGTCCGGCTGCACCTGCAGGAACAGGCGCGCGACCACCGTACAGACGCCATCGAAGTGACCCGGGCGGCTGGCGCCCTCCAGCACTTCACTGACACCCGGCGCGTGCATGCGCGTGGTCTTGTCCACGCCCAGCGGGTACATCGCCTCGACACTGGGCAGCCACACCGCATCGCAGCCAGCCTGCTCCAGCCCGGCCACGTCAGCCTCGGGCGTGCGCGGGTAACGGCTGAAATCTTCGTTGGGGCCGAACTGGGTCGGGTTGACGAAGATGCTTGCCACCACCTTGTCGGCGTACTGGCGGGCCAGGGTCACCAGCGAGTGGTGGCCCCCATGCAGGTTGCCCATGGTCGGAACCAGCGCAACGCGCAGGCCTTCGCGCTTCCACTCGGCGATCTGCCCGCGCAGTGCGCCGAGCTCGTTGAAGGTCTGGATCATTGGGCGTAGGCGTGCTGTTCGTCGGGGAAGCTGCCGTCGCGCACGGCGTCGGCATAAGCGCGGGTGGCACCGGCCACCGAACCGCCTTCGGCGAGGAAGTCCTTGACGAACTTCGGACGGCGATGGCCGCTGTCCAGGCCGAGGAAATCGTGCAGCACCAGCACCTGGCCATCGCACTGCGGGCCGGCACCGATGCCGATGGTCGGCACGTCCACCGCAGCGGTGACTTCAGCAGCGACCGGAGTCGGCACGCATTCGAGCACCATGATGCTGGCGCCTGCAGCGGCCACGGCCCTGGCATCTTCCACCAGTTGGCGCGCGGCATCGCCACGGCCCTGGATCTTGAAGCCGCCCAGGCGCAGCACCGACTGCGGGGTCAGGCCCAGATGCGCGCAGACCGGAATCTCGCGTTCGACCAGGTAGCGGATGATGTCGACCTTGAAGCCGGCACCTTCGATCTTGACCATCTCCGCGCCGGCCTGCAGCAGCTGCAGCGAGGCATCCAGCGCGCGCTCCGGGGTGGCATCGGCGCCGAACGGCAGGTCGGCCACCAGCAGCGCACGCCGCAGCACGCGGGCCACGGCGCGGGTGTGGTAGACCATGTCGGCCACGGTCACCGGCAAGGTGGAGTCATGACCCTGCACGACCATGCCCAGCGAATCGCCGATCAGGATCAGGTCGACGCCGTTGGCATCGAAGGTGCGGGCGAAGCCGGCGTCGTAGGCGGTCAACATGACCAGCTTCTGGCCATTGCGCTTGGCCTCGGCCAGGGCGGGAACGGTCCAGGGCTTGCTGTCTGCGTGGGTGCTCATGTGCTGATAACCGGGGGAGATAACCCGGCCATTATCACCCTATCGGCGCGATCCCGCAGGCATCCACCCGCATCACTGCATCCTGCACGCGGCCGTGGCCGGGGATGGCCAGATCCGGCGCGATTTCGGCCAGCGGTACCAATACGAAGGCGCGCTCGTGCATGTAGGGATGCGGCACCTGCAGGCCAGGCTGATCGATCACCTGCGCGCCATGCAGCAGCAGGTCCAGATCCAGCGCGCGCGGCCCCCAGTGCACCTGCGGATCGCGCACGCGGCCGAAATGCCGCTCCAGCAACAGCATCGCCTGCAGCAGTTCGTTGGCCGGCAGATCGGTTTCGACCGCAGCCACCGCATTGACGAACGGCGGCTGATCTTCATTGCCCCAGGCGGGCGTGGCGTACAGGCGCGACGCCCTGTCCACGCGGGTGCCAGGCAGGCCGTCCAGCGCAGCAATCGCTGCGCGGACGGTCGCAGCCGCGTCGCCAAGGTTGGCGCCGAGGCCGATCCAGGCAAGGGTCATCGCTTACTCGCCCGCAGCACCGGCGGGGGCGCCCGGACGGCGACGGCGACGGCGGCGCTTGCGCGGTGCCCCACCCTCTTCGTCAACGCCCTCGTGGTGCAGCGAATCCAGCGACGATTCCAGCTCATGCCCGGATTGCGCCTGCGCTTCACGCCAGAACGCCACATCAGCCTCGTGCTCGGCCGAGGCCACCTGGCGCAGGGCCAGGAAATCGAACGCGGCGCGGAAGCGCGGGTGGGTCAGGGTACGGAACACGCGCTTGCGCTGGCGCGAACCGAAGCGCGACTGCAGCAGCCAGATCTCCTGCATCGGCAGCGAGAAGCGTCGCGGCAATGCGATGGTGCTCAGCTGCTGCACGGTGACGCGGTCGGCGGCACGGCGCTGCGCTTCTTCTGGCGCCACGCCCTGCTTGAGCAGGGTCGCCTGTGCACGGCAGTACGCCGGCCAAAGCAGCAGCGCGAACAGGAACGCCGGCGAGACCGGCTCGTCATTGGCCACGCGCGCATCGGTATTGGCCAGGCCTTCCACCAGCATGCGGCGCAGCGCGCCGGTGCGGTTGGACTTGAGGGCCTTGGCACTTTCCGGGAACAGCACGTCCAGCAGGCCGTAACGCTCCAGGCCTTCGAAGCTGGCCACGCCGTGCCCGGACAGGAACAGCTTGAGCACTTCCTCGAACAGGCGCGCCGGCGCTGCCTCGTTGAGCAGGCTGGCCAGCTGCGGGATCGGCGTGGCGGTGCCCTCTTCGATCTGGAAGCCGAGCTTGGCCGCCAGGCGCACTGCACGCAGCATGCGCACCGGATCTTCCTGGTAGCGCTGCACCGGATCGCCAATGAGCTTCATCAGGCGCGCCTGCACGTCTTCGAAGCCGCCGGTGTAGTCACGCACCGAGAAGTCCTCGATGGCGTAATACAGGGCGTTGCAGGTGAAGTCGCGGCGGATGGCGTCGTCTTCGATGGTGCCGTACACGTTGTCGCGCACGAGCATGCCGTTTTCCATCTCGCGGTCGCCGCTGCCGTCATCGCTGTTGGCACGGAACGTGGCCACTTCGATGATCTCGCGGCCGAACACAACATGGGCCAGGCGGAATCGGCGGCCGATCAGGCGGCAGTTGCGGAACAACTGCTTGACCTGCTCGGGCGTGGCATCGGTGGCCACGTCGAAATCCTTGGGTTGGCCATTGACCAGCAGGTCGCGCACCGCGCCACCCACAAGGTAGGCGCCGAAGCCGGCATCGCGCAGGCGATAAAGCACGCGCAGGGCGTTCGGGCTGATGTCCTTGCGGGAGATCGTGTGCTGGTCGCGCGGGATGACGCGCAGGCTGAACGGTGATGGAGCAGAGGAAATGATGTTGGCGCTTCCGGTTGAAGTTTCGGGATTGCCCAATGGCATCGAGGTGCATATACTAGCGCTCCTGCATCGGCAGCGACACACTGCTCCCTTCGTCTAGTGGTTAGGACGTGGCCCTCTCAAGGCTAAAACAGGGGTTCGAGTCCCCTAGGGAGCACCAGTCGCCGCAGCAGGAACCGAAAAAGCCCGCCCTTGTGCGGGCTTTTCTGTTTTCCTGGGTTTGTGGCGTCGGGTGCTTGGTCGCTGTGGCGCCTGCCTGCTTCTGCGTTTGAGGGGGCGGGCCACCCTGGCCTGGACACGCAAAAGCCCATCCATGGTGCTCGATGGCGCCATCCATGGCGCCAACGGTCCAGGCCAGGGTGGCCCGCCCCCTCCTGACAGTTTCCCGCGACGGCGGCACGAACAGCCTCGCTCCGCCGCAGCCAACTCAATCCCGACCCGCAGACCTGCGTCCGCCACACGAAATGTGTCGAGAGGCGGCAGGCCAGCCGTCAGCCTTCCATCTGCTCCAGTTCCTTGCCCTTGGTCTCGCGCACGTAGCGGACGACGAAGAAGATCGAAAGGATCGCCACGACCATATAGATGCCGTAGGCACCGGCCAGGCCAATGCCAGCCAGCAGCATCGGGAAGGTCACGGTGATGGCGAAGTTCGAGGTCCATTGCGCCGCACCCGCCACCGCCAGCGCCGGGCCGCGGATCTGGTTGGGGAACATTTCGCCCAGCATCACCCACATCACTGGGCCCCAGGACATGTTGAAGAACACCACGTAGGCATTGGCCGCAACCAGGGCCAGCCTGCCCATGCCATCGGACAGCTGCAGGCGACCGTCGACCAGGCTGCCGCTGGCGAAGGCGACCACCATCAACACCAGTGCCACCGACATCCCGACCGAGCCGATCCACAGCAGCGGCTTGCGCCCGATGCGGTCGATCAGCAGCACGGTCAGCAGGCAGGCGCCGATGCTCAGTCCACCGGACAGCACATTGATCAGCAGCGCGTCGCTTTCCGAGAAGCCCACCGCCTGCCACAGCACTGCGCCGTAGTAGAACACCACGTTGATGCCGACCAGCTGCTGGAACATCGCCAGGCCGATGCCCACCCAGAGGATCGGGCGCAGTTTGCCGGTGGCCTTGTCGAGCAGATCGCCGAAGCGCGGCTTGTGCTGGTCCTGGGCCAGGCTGGCTTCGATCTCGGCCTGCTTGGCCGCCGCCGCACCATCGCCATACAACCGTGCCAGCACCACCCCTGCCTGCGCCTGCCGGCCCTTCAGCACCAGGAAACGCGGGCTCTCCGGGATCACCAGCAACAGCAGCAGGAACAGACCCGACGGCAGCGCCTGCATCCAGAACATCCAGCGCCAGGCCTCATGCCCCAGCCACAATGGCTCGGTGGAGGCCCCGGCGGCACGGGCCAGCAGGTAATTGCTGAGGAAGGCGGCAAACAGGCCGCAGATGATCGCCATCTGCTGCACCGTGGCCAGGCGACCGCGATAGCGTGCCGACGCCACCTCGGCGATGTAGGCCGGCGACATCACACTGGCCGCGCCCACTGCGAACCCGCCGAGTACGCGAGCGGCGATGAACAGCCAGGAGGCATGGGCAGCACCGGCACCCAGCGCCGATATCAGGAACAACAGCGCGGACACGATCAGTACGCCGCGACGGCCCAGGCGGTCGCCCAGCCAACCCGCCAGGAATGCACCGATCGCGCAGCCCAGCAGCATCGAGGCGACTTCGAAGCCCAGCGCCGCCTCACTGGAATTGAAGGCTTGGCGCAGGCCGTCGACCGTGCCGTTGATGACACCACTGTCGAAGCCGAACAGGAATCCACCAAGGGTGGCCACGCAGCTGATCAGGACGATGAACGCGGTGTTCTCACCGCGGTGCAAGGCGGATCCGGTCTGGATCTGGGACATGGACGTACCTGCTGGGAAGGGGTACCGGCCATCACGAATGACCGGCTGCGCCACAGCGTCGCATGGGCGTTGCCCTGCCGCCAACCGGCCACGCCCGGGCCTGCCAGACGCCCGTTTTCCGCCCTGCGCCGACACCGGGGGCCAACCTGTTCTAGAATTGTCGGGTTCAGGAATCGATCCACCCCCAGCCCATGCCCTTTGTCGTCACCGAAAACTGCATCAAGTGCAAACACACCGATTGCGTGGAAGTGTGCCCCGTGGATTGTTTCCACGAAGGCCCGAACTTCCTGGTGATCGACCCGGATGAGTGCATCGACTGCACCCTCTGCGAACCGGAGTGCCCGGTCAATGCGATCTTCCCGGAGGATGATGTCCCCGCCGGCCAGGAAGGCTTCGTCGCCCTCAATGCCGAGCTGGCCAAAGAATGGCCGGTGCTGACCGTGCGCAAGGACCCGCCTGCCGACGCCGGCGAATGGGACGGCAAGCCGGACAAGCTGAAGCTGCTGGAGCGCTGAGAAGCGCTTGTTGCGGCAAGGAAAAGGGCGCCATCGGCGCCCTTTTCCGTTCCTGGTCCTGGCGGACGTCGCCGACCAAGGCAGGTAATGCGGTAGCCGCCAACCTTGGTTGGCACAGGAGCGCCGACCAAGGTCGGCCTCTACCCGGGCAGGTGCGGACCTGGGCCCGCCCCCACCCGACCCGCGCTTACTGCGCCAGCTTCGCCTTCAGCGCGGCGATCAGCTTCACCGGGGCCTCGGCGGTGGCCGGCAGGCCACGCGGGTCGACCGCGGAGATGTACGCGCCGGCGTCGACGGCAACCACACGCACCAGGAAGTTGCTGCCTTCATAGGCCACATCGTACGAGCCCAGCAGCTGCGCGCGGCTGGCGATGGTCACGCCTTCCACGCCTTCCAGCGCGGTACCGACCTTGGCGAAGGCTTCATCCTTGCCACCGGCAATGGTGAAACCGGTGTTGCCCACAGCCGGAGCCGCCGCAACCGGCGCAGCCGGCTTGGTCGCCGACGCCAGCGTCGGCACCTTGTTATCACCGGTGGTCGCCGGCAGGTTCAGGTCCGGCGGCACTTCCAGCGGACGCATTTCCGGGGCCAGGGCATAGTCGCCCTTGACGCCACGCTTGAAGCAACCAGTGGTGCCGGCGGCGACGGCCACAGCAAGCAGGGCGTAGGACAGCACGCGGACAGTGGAAACGGATTGACGCATGTGAATCTCCTGGGTCAGACCAAGACGGAAGGTCAGTGGCTGGAAAGGGCTTCGAGGGCGGCGATGTCGCCGGCAAGGTGATCGGCAGCCCGATGATGCGCTGCCGACAACGGCAGCAGCGGCAGGCGCAGGTCGTGGCCGATGCCGATGCGGCGCAGCAGCGCCTTGACCGGGATCGGATTCGGCTCGACGCCACAGAACTCATGGAACGGCTGCAGGCGCGCATCCCATGATTCGGTAGCTTCGTGGTCGTGGGCGGCCGCCAGCTCGCACATCCGGCGGTAGGCGCCCGGCAGCACATTGGAACCGACCGAGATCAGGCCATCGATGCCAGCCCGGATCGAACGCGCGGCAGTACCGTCATCGCCACTGAGCACGGCGAACTGCGCGCTGCGCAGCGCCAGCAGCGCCTGCACCCGGCCGGTGTCACCCACGGCCTCCTTGATGCCGACGATGTTGGGATGGCTGGCCAGCTCGGCCACGGTCTCCGGCTGCATGTCGCAACCGGTACGGCCAGGCACGTTGTACAGCACGACCGGCAACCCGCCCTGGTCGGCAACGGCACGGTAGTGCGCGATCAATCCGGCCTGGGTCGGCCGCACATACGGCGGGGTGACCACCAGCGCGTGGCTGGCACCGAGCGCGGCGGCGCGGCGGGTCTGTTCGATGGTTTTGGCGGTGCCCGACAGGCCGGTACCGGCCATGACCGGAATGCGGCCGCCGATACGCTCGACCGCGCTGGCCAGCAGCTGGTCGTACTCGGCATCGGTGAGGGTTGCCGCTTCGCCGGTCGAGCCAGCTACGACAACGCCATGGACGCCACCTTCCAGTTGCAGGTGCAGCAGGCGCTGCCAACCGTCGGGATCGAGGGCGCCGTCGGCCCGGAACGGGGTCGCCAGCGCGGTGATGAGGCCGGAAAGGGACAAGGACGTGCTGCTCTTGGCTGGAAAGGGAAAACGCCCGCCACGAAAGGCCGGGGGCGACTTGAATGTTACTTGCGGCGCGAAACCACGGGCAAGTATGCTGGACACCGGTGGATCCCCGCCTCTGGCGGGCATTCAGACTAACGCATGCATTACCCGGAATCGCCTTGACCGACACCACCCCGCGCCCCGCGCCGAGCGAAAACCACCTCCTGATCAACGCCTATACGACGCATCCGGAGTCCCCCCTGCTGTCCGTCACCCGCCGCATTGCCGACAGCGGCTGCAATCTGGTGGACGCGCGCCTGGCCACGGTCGGTCGCGATGTGTCCGTCACCGCCCTGGCCACCGGCTCCTGGGATTCGGTGGCCAAGCTGGAAGCGATGCTGACCCGGCTGGAGCGCGAAGAAGGCCTGAAGCTGGTCTGGTACCGCACCGCTGCCAAGCAGGCGCAGTCCAACCTGCTGCCGTACATCGTGGAGGTGATCGCCGCCGACAAGCCGGGCATCCTGTTCCAGCTGGCCGACTTCTTCGACCGCCAGGGCATCACCATCGAGAGCCTGCAGAGCACGCGTTACCGCGCCATGCAGACCGGTGCGGAAATGTTCAGCGCGCAGGTCACCATCGGCGTGCCGGCCAACATGCACATCGCCGCGCTGCGCGACGATTTCCTCGAGTTCTGCGACCACTTGAACCTGGACGCGATCATGGACCCGATGAAGTTCTGAATTTCGCGCGTCTCTCACAGGCGCGTGGCGTTTCATGCAATTGTCTTGGAAAGAACCCAGGCTCGACAGAAGGACCTCATGAACAACGGCGACACCCTGGACAGCACCACTCTTTCCCTGCCGCTGGCACTGTCCGGCGGCGAACAGGCCACCCTCGGCGACTACGCCGGCCAATGGCTGGTGCTGTACTTCTACCCGAAAGACAGCACCCCCGGCTGCACCACCGAAGGCATCGACTTCAACGCGCTGCTGCCGAAGTTCAGGAAGGCAGGCGCAGTCGTGCTCGGCGTCTCGCGCGATTCGGTGAAGTCGCACGACAATTTCTGTGCCAAGCAGGGCTTTGCGTTCCCGCTGGTCAGCGATGGCGACGAAGCGCTGTGCAGCGCCTTCGACGTGATCAAGATGAAGAACATGTACGGCAAGCAGGTACGTGGCATCGAGCGCAGCACCTTCCTGATTTCCCCCGACAGCCGCATCGTGCAGTCCTGGCGCAAGGTCAAGGTCGCCGGCCATGCCGATGCCGTTCTCGCCGAACTGAAGGCCTCCCAGTCCAAGTGAGTCCCACTGCCTACTGTGTCTGCCATCACCCTGCCCCGCAGCAGGCCGTGATGGTTTTCCCCTGTCCGTAACCAGGAATCGACGATGACCCGAGGCAAGCGCATCTACGTGCTGGATACCAACGTGCTGATGCACGATCCCACCGCGCTGTTCAAATTCGAGGAGCACGACGTCTACCTGCCCATGCAGGTGATCGAGGAGTTGGACAACGGCAAGAAGGGCACCACCGAGGCGAGCCGCAATGCGCGCCAGGTCAGCCGCTTCCTCAACGAGCTGGTGCAGGCCTCGGGCCTGGACAACCTGGCCGACGGCATTCCGCTGCAGCGGCCGCAGGGCCTGCAGCTGCGCGGCAAGCAGAGCGTGGGCCTGCTGCGCTTCCAGACCAGCCATTTCGACGCCGGCAAGAGCTTCGGCAAGGTGATCCCGGACAACGCCATCCTCGGCGCGATCCTGGCCCTGAAGGAAGAGACACCTGAGATCCCGGTGGTGTTCGTTTCCAAGGACATCAACCTGCGGATCAAGGCAGCGATCGCCGGCATCGTGTCCGAGGACTACGAGAACGACCGCGCGCTGGATGATTTCAGCCTGCTCTACACCGGCGCCACCGAGCTGCCGGAAGACTTCTGGAAGCGCCACGGCGATGACCTGCGCAGCTGGAGCGACAAGGGCCGTACCCATTACGAAATCCAGGCGCAGGACGGCGAAGAGTGGTACCCGAACCAGTACGTCTACCTGCCCGGCGAAGACGAAGTCGAGCTGCGCGTCAGCCGCGTGGTCGGCGATGGCAAGGTGGTGCTGTCGCTGGTCGATGATTTCCGCCACGGCAGTCACGCCGTATGGGGCATCAGCGCGCGCAACCGCGAACAGAACTTCGCGCTCAATGCGCTGATGGACCCGGAAATCGACTTCGTCACCCTGCTCGGCACCGCCGGTACCGGCAAGACCCTGCTGGCCCTCGCCGCCGGCCTGGCACAGACGATGGACCAGCAGCGCTATCGCGAGATCATCATGACCCGCGCCACCGTCAGCGTCGGCGAAGACATCGGCTTCCTGCCCGGCACCGAGGAAGAGAAAATGACGCCATGGATGGGCGCGTTGACCGACAACCTGGAAGTGCTCACGCACAACCAGGAAGGCGGCACCTGGGGCCGCCAGGCCACCAACGACCTGCTCGCCAGCCGCATCAAGATCCGCTCGATGAACTTCATGCGCGGCCGCACCTTCCTGTCGCGCTACCTGATCCTGGACGAGGCGCAGAACCTCACCCCGAAGCAGATGAAGACGCTGATCACCCGTGCCGGCCCCGGCACCAAGATCGTCTGCCTGGGCAACGTCGAGCAGATCGACACCCCGTACCTGACCGAGACCACCTCGGGCCTGACCTACGCGGTGGACCGTTTCAAGAACTGGCCGCACAGCGCGCACATCACACTACGTCGTGGCGAGCGCTCGCGCCTGGCCGACTACGCCTCGGAGGTGTTGTGAACCGCTGCACCCGCCTGCTGCTGCCCACGGCTGCGATCACCCTCGCAGCCGTGCTCGGCGCCTGCACCACCACGCGCGGCCCGGCCAGCGTGCCGACCGCCGAGCGTACCGGCCAGTCCTGGGTGGTCACCCGCCCGATCATCGCCGCGCAGGTGCTCGACACCTGCTCGCGCGCCAGCCCCGGCCGCGAGGCCGGGCGGGTCAGCGGCTACTGGGCACCCAGCCGGCAGCAGATCGACCAGCTGGAAGCGAAGCTGCCTTCGCTGGAAGCACAGGTTCCCAAGGTGCTGGACTTCGATCGCCAGTACGTCGGCATCGAAAGCGCAGGCAAGCGGCTGATCTACATCAACGCCTTCCACCTGCCTGACGATGGCAGCATCAATCCGGCCCGTGAGGCGATCCGCGTCTGCGATGGCGGCACGCAGTTCTGGGGCGCCGTGTTCGATCCCGCCAGCAACACCTTCAGCGAGCTGCAGTTCAACGGCGGCTTCGGCGGGCCCTGAGGGGGCCCCGCCGATGGGAATACGCCTGCCCACCTGGGTCTGGATCGGCGCGGTCGCGCTTTCATGCGTGGCCGGCATGGTCAATGTGGTTGGCTTCCTGGGGTTCGAACACCAGGCCGTCAGCCACATGACCGGCAGCACCAGCCAGCTGGGCATGGCGCTGGCACAGGGCGACTGGCGTGCGGCCGGCCACCTGTGGGGGCTGCTGATCGCGTTCGCGCTGGGCGCGATGCTCAGCGGACTGCTGATCCAGGACAGTGCCCTGCAGCTTGGCCGCCGCTATGGCGTGGCACTGGCACTGGAATCGGCACTGCTGCTGGTCGCCATCCCGCTGTTCGAACAGCATCAGATCTGGGGTGCGCTGGCCGCCGCCATGGCCTGCGGCCTGCAGAACGCGATGGCTACCACCTTCAGTGGCGCGGTGGTGCGCACCACCCACCTCAGCGGCATGTTCACCGACCTCGGCATCGGCCTCGGCCACCTGCTGCGCGGGTTGCCTTTGCAGGTGCGCCGACTGACCCTCAGCGGCCTGATCATCAGCGGCTTCCTCGCCGGCGGCGTCATCGGCGCCTGGCTGTTCATGCGCTGGCAGTACGACGCCCTGCTCGCCCCCGCCCTGCTGACCGGGCTGACAGGGCTGGGCTATGTGGTGTACCAGCAGTGGGCGCGCTGGCGGCATTGAATCAAAGGCATCCACGCATGGCGTGGATCTACCTTCCCCTGCTGGACCACGGCACAATCACCTGATGAGCCCGACCACTCCCGTTTCCGCCCTGACCATCGCCGGCTCCGATTCCGGCGGCGGCGCCGGCATCCAGGCTGACCTCAAAGCCTTCGCCGCGCACCGCGTGCACGGCCTCTCGGCGATCGCTGCGCTGACAGCGCAGAACACCCGCGGCGTCATTGCCGTGCACGTGCCACCGATCGACTTCCTGCGTGCACAGCTGGACGCCTGCTTCGACGACTTCGACATCCACGCCGTGAAACTCGGCATGCTGGCCAATGCCGAAGTGATCAACGCCGTCGCCGACGCACTGGAGCGCCACCGGCCGCCGCATGTGGTGCTGGACCCGGTGATGGTCGCCACCAGCGGTGCTCGCCTGCTTGAAGACAGCGCGCTGCAGGCGATGCGTGAGCGCCTGATTCCGCTTGCCACGCTGATCACCCCGAATACCCCCGAAGCAGAACTGCTGGTGGGCCGGAAGATCAGCAACGGCGATGACGCCGAACAGGCCGCTGCCGCACTGCTCGGCCTCGGCGCCGGCGCAGTGCTGATCAAGGGCGGGCACCTGCATGAAGGCAACCGGGTGATCGACCGTTACTTCGACGGCGTAAGCAGCGAAGAATTCATCCACGCTCGCCTGCCGCTGGACGCACACGGCACCGGCTGCACGCTGGCCTCAGCCATCGCCGCGCAGCTGTGCAACGGCCTGAGCCTGGCCAACGCCTGCGAAGCCGGCATCGACTACGTCGCACGCGGGCTGCAGCAGGGCTACGCGCCTGGCCGCAGCGAGGTGCTGGTGCTCGACCACTTCGGCGCGGCGCCTCACGCATGAGCCTCGCACCGGACGTCCTTGCCGTGCAGTGCACTGATGGCCATCGCTACGAAGTGATCGCCTGCGTGCCCGCACAGCCCATCGCGCGCCTGCTGTGGCTGCCAGCACTGGGTGTGGCCGCACGCCATTACCTGCCGCTGGCACAGGCGCTGGCGGCGAAGGGCGTGGCGGTATACCTGCACGAGTGGCGCGGCAACGGCAGCAGCTCGCTACGTCCGTCACGCACGCAGGACTGGGGCTATCGCGAAGTACTCGATCAGGATCTGCCGAGCAGTCAGGGCGTACTGGCCGCAGCGGATGACGAAGCAGGCGCCCTGCCCTGGATCATCGGTGGCCACAGCCTGGGTGGGCAGCTGGCCTGCGTGCACGCCGGTCGCCATCCGCAGCACTTCAATCGGCTGTGGCTGGCCGCCAGTGGCTCACCGTTCTGGCGCAGCTTCCCGCCGCCACGCGGCTGGCTGCTGCCGCTGGTCTATCGCTTCCTGCCGTGGATCGCACAGCGTCAAGGCGTGCTGCATGGCCGTCGCCTGGGCTTTGGTGGCACCGAAGCACGCGGGCTGATCGCCGACTGGGCGCGCGTGGGCCTGAACAATCACTACGCCGCCGCGGGCATGGCCGAAGATCTCGACGCACAGATGGCACGCGTGCATGGCAGCGCACAGGCGGTGCTGATGGAACACGACTGGTTGGCACCGACCGGATCGATGCAGACGTTGCTGGCCAAGCTGCCGAATGTGGCCGCGCAGCTGCACGTGCTTTCCGCGCAGGAGCTGGGCACGCGTGCCGATCACTTCGCCTGGCTGAAGGCACCGGACGCCGTGGCTGACAGCTTTTTCATTCAGTTGGGTGAAAATTTTCACAAAACTGTTGACGGTCCGCGCCGGGATCCGCATAATTCCGCTCCTGTCGCAGGGCGCCCGTAGCTCAGTTGGATAGAGTACCTGGCTACGAACCAGGCGGTCGGGAGTTCGAATCTCTCCGGGCGCACC